>NZ_BAAJXA010000015.1:0-214199 GCF_057537855.1 Streptomyces diversicolor | reverse complement strand
GAAAGGGGCGCGGGGAACTGCGCGACAAGCCACAACGCACCCGCAGCCGCCCCGCAGACCCGACGCCGAACGCGCCCCGAAAGGGGCGCGGGGAACTGCGCGACAAGCCACAACGCACCCGCAGCCGCAAAACACCGCACCCCGCCCCAACCACACCGCACCCGCAGAGAAACAACCCCCTACCCCCGGCGAACGCTCACCGCGAGGTGCCCGTGCCTTTCTCCGCGTCCAACGCATACACGCACCGGTCCTTGCTGCACGCGTACACCACCCCGTCCGTCACCACCGGCGACCCGGTGATCTCCCCGCCGGTGGCCAGCTTCCACCGCAGCCGGCCGTCGTCGGCCTTGAGTGTGTACAGCAGATGGTCGGTGGAGCCGAAATGGATCCGCCCCTCGGCGACCGCCGGCGAGCCGACGATGTCGCCGCCCGCCTGGAAGCGCCACTTGGGGGTGCCGGTGACGGCGTCCAGGGTGTACAGACCCTTGCCGCTGCCGACGTGGACATGGCCCGCGGCGACCAGCACCGGCTCGATCGAGGACCGCGCCTCCGTGGCGATGCGCCAGCGGTCGCGGCCGTCGGCGGCGTCGAGGGCGTAGACCGTGCCCAGGTAGTCGGCCAGATAGATGCCGCCCCCGGCGACGGCGGGCCCGGGCACGAAGGCCGGCGGGCACAGGAAGACCGCGGGCGCCTCGAAGTGCCAGCGCACCATGCCGCTCGCCACGTCGATGGCGAGGACGCGAGAGCCCGCGCAGACGTACACACAGCCGTCGGGGGCGTGGGTCAGCCGCACCGGCACCATGCCGCAGGAGGCGGCGTCACCGATCGGGTAGGCCCAGCGCTCCTCGCCGGTGCGTGCCTCCAGGGCGCGCAGCCGGGCGTCCTGCCAGACGAACACGGTGCCGTCATGGATGGCCGGCCCGGATTCGGGGGACTCGAAGTCGGTCTGGCAGCCGGAGATCTCCCACAGCTTCTGCCCGCCGGCCGCCTCCCAGCCCTGGGCGCCGCCGCCACGGGTGCCGGTGACGACGGTGCCGCGGTCGGCCTGCAGGGAGTACACCCAGGCGTCCGTGGACAGCCGCCACAGGTCGGTGCCCTCGCGGGCGTCCAGCGCGAACAGGGTGGGGCCGTCGGAGGCGTGGATACGGCCGTCCGCGACCGCCATCGACCAGGCCACGTCCCGCGTCTTGAAGCGGCGCCGGCCGGTGGCCACGTCGAGTGCGTGCACCTCGAAGGAGGTGACGTAGACCATGTCGTCGGCGACGGACGGGGTGCCCCAGACGTCGTTGGACATGCGGAAACGCCAGGGGCGCCAGCCCGCCGCGGTCTCCGGGGGCGCGGGCGGTGCCGCCGGTACGGCGGGGTCGGCGCCGTTGACCCCGGGGCGGGGCCGGGACCAGTTGGCGACCAGTCCGGCCTCCGGCGGCGGCGCCTTGACCGCGGCGGCGCGGGCGTCGGCGACACGCGGGCCGGGCCCGATGGGCACCTGGGCGCCGGCCAGCCGGACCGGCCCGGCGTCGGGGGCGCCGACCGGGACCGGGGCCGGGGGCGCGGGGATCACCGGGTCGTGCGCGGGCGGGGGCGGCACCGCGGGGACGGCGGGCCGGCCGCCGCTGCGCGGGCCGACGGGCGGGGGCTGGACCGCGGTGCGCCCGCCGCGGCGGGACTCGATGAGGGCGACGGCCTTCTCGGGCAGCCAGGCCGAGGCGGTGCCGCTGTCGTCGGAGCCCGAGCCGAACAGATGCGGGGCGAGCTGGGCCTGGAGGTCGGCCGGGTTGGGCCGGCCGGTGGCCTCCATCTGCATGCAGGACTCGATCAGCGGGCGCAGCTCGTCGGGCAGTCCCTCCAGGTCGGGGCCCTCGCGCAGCAGCATGAAGACGGTCTCGACGGGGTTGGCGCCGTGGAAGGGCGGGTGTCCGGTGGCGGCGAAGACGAGCATCGAACCGAGGGAGAAGACATCGCTGGCGCCCGTGACGCTGCGGGAGTCCTTGGCCTGCTCCGGTGACATGTAGGCGGGCGTGCCGACGGCGACGTTCGTCATGGTCAGACGGGTGTTCGAAACCCCGGAGGCGATGCCGAAGTCGATGACGCGGGGGCCGTCCTCGACGACGAGCACATTGGAGGGCTTGAGGTCGCGGTGGACGAGCCCGGCGCCGTGGATGGACTGCAGCGCCTCGGCGACGCCCGCGGCGAGCCAGCGCACCGCCTGGGCCGGCAGCGGCCCGCACTCGTTCACTATCTCTTCGAGGGACGGCGCGGGGACGTACGCCGTGGCCAGCCACGGCACCGCGGCCCGCGGGTCGGCGTCGACGACCGCGGCGGTGTAGAAGCCGGAGACCGCGCGCGCCGCCTCCACCTCTCGGGTGAAACGGACCCGGAAGAGCTGGTCCTCGGCGAGTTCCGTGCGGACCGTCTTGATCGCCACGCGGCGCCCGGACGCCGAGCGCGCGAGGTAGACCAGCCCCATGCCGCCGGCACCCAGCCGCCCCAGCACCTCGAACGGCCCGATCCGCCGTGGGTCGTGCTGCGTCAGCTGATCCACCACTTGCCTGCCACCTCCCCGTACGAGCCGCGCCACCTCCATATGTACGCGACCCAGTGCAGCGTCTCACCACCGCACCGCCGAGGCGGCACGCACCCCGATTCTTCCTGCCACGGGCACAGGTTGCGAACCCGACGACATTGGGGGTGTCTCACGACAAGTAAGACATTCCACCGATATATCGGCGCCGCGGCAGCGCTGTGGCACTGCTGACGCATCAGCGCTGCGGCAGTGCTGACGCGTCAGCGTTGCAGCAGCGCGAAGGACGCCCCCTGATTGTCCGTGACGACGGCCACACGTCCGTATGACGCGTCGAAGACCGGCGCCTGCGCCCGCCCGCCCAGCCGTTGTACCGCGCCCAGCGCCCGCTCGCAGTCGGCGACCAGGAAATGGACGAGGAAGTGGGGCGGCATCTCGGCCGGGAAGACGTCCGAGACGGGGGCGCGGCCGAAGTCCGGCTCGGCGTCGGCACCGAACAGGGCGTCGTGGAAGAGACCCCCGTAGAAGGCGTTGGCGGCCTCGGTGTCCCGGGAGTACAGCTCGGCCCAGCCGAAGGTGCCCGCCTCGTGCCGGCGCCCGAACCCGGGGTGGCCGCCCGCCTGCCACAGGCCGAAGACGGCGCCCTCCGGGTCGGCGGCGAGTGCGGCCGTGCCCAGGCCGTCCACGGTCACCGGGGGCGTGACGATCTGCCCGCCGGCCGCGCTGATGCGCCCGCACAGCGCCCGGGCGTCGGGCGTCGCGAAGTACACCGTCCAGACGGTGGGCATCCGGCCGTCCGTCTTGTATGTGAGCCCGGCCACAGGCGAGCCGTCCTTGCGCGCCCACACTGCGGACGCGGACGCGGGCACCTCCTCGTCGAAGGTCCATCCGAACAGCTCACCGTAGAACCGCCGGCCCGCCGCCACGTCGGGAAGCTGTGCGTCCACCCAGCACGGGACGCCCTCTCCGTACACCGATGCCCTGTTTTCGGCCATGCCGCCAAAGTAACCGGACCGCGCGCACCCCGCAGACCAGGCACACCACCCTCCATACCCCCGTGCACCCCATTTGCAGTCGGCCGAATCGCGCTCCCATCGCCCCTCGGTAAGCTGACGGCATGACAGGACAAGTGCGTACCGTCGACGGCCGCGTGGCCGGCCGGCGTGGGCAGGCGACCCGGCAGAAGCTGCTCGACTGCCTCAGCGAGATGCTCAGCTCCTCCCCCTACCGGGACGTCAAGGTCATCGATGTCGCCCGGAAGGCAGGGACTTCGCCCGCGACCTTCTACCAGTACTTCCCGGACGTCGAAGGTGCCGTCCTGGAGATCGCCGAGCAAATGGCCGCCGAGGGTGCCGGTTTGACCGAACTCCTGGCGGGGCGGACCTGGACCGGCAAGGCCGGCTGGCAGACCGCGCAGGAACTCGTGGACGGGTTCCTGGATTTCTGGCGCAAGAACGACGCGATCCTGCGGGTCGTGGACCTCGGCGCCGCCGAGGGGGACAAACGGTTCTACAAGATCCGCATGAAGATCCTGAACTCGGTGAACAACTCCCTCTCCGAGTCCATCGCCGAACTCCAGGCGAAGGGCCGGGTCGACAAGGACGTCAATCCGGCGGCCGTCGCGGGTTCGCTGGTCGCGATGCTCGCCGCGGTGGCCTCGCACCAGAAGGGCTTCCAGTCCTGGGGCGTGAAGCAGGCCGAACTCAAACCGAACCTCGCGCTGCTGGTCCACCTGGGAGTGACCGGCAGAAAACCAACCAAGTAACCTCCCCCTTTGGCGATCCCCTCTCCCGGCACACCAAGTCCTGTCTCACGGGCGGCGGTTCACAGAAGTGACCCACCGCCCGCAGTGCCACGCCCCAAACCAGCACCCCAAAGGGACACGGAACCCACGGACCATCCCAGCCGACGCCCCCGACAACGCCCCCAAAGGGGCGCGGGGAACTGCGCGACCAGCCACAACGCAGCCGCAGACGAAAGACGGCGCCGCACGCCGCACGCAACCCCCAGTTACAGTCGAACCCCGTTCACCATGGCCCCGCTGAACCAGGCGGAGCCCTCCGCCGCGCGGTCGCGCAGGCGGTGCACCGGGCCGAGGAGCAGTTCGTCGCCCGCCGCCCGCTTGAAGTACAGATGTGCCTCGTGTTCCCAGGTGAACCCGATCCCGCCGTGCAACTGGATCGCCTCGCCCGCGGCGATCCGCAGCGCTTCCAGCGCCTGCGCGAGCGCGAGCCCGCCCGCCCGCTCCCCGTGCACGGTCGCCCAGGCCGCGTAGTAGGCGGCGGAGCGGGCCGCCTGGACCTGTACGTACACGTCGGCCAACCGGTGTTTCACGGCCTGGAAGGAGCCGATCGGCCGCCCGAACTGCTCGCGTTGCCGTACGTGGTCGACGGTCCGCTCCAGCGCCCGGTCGGCGGCCCCGACGGCCTCGGCGGCCAGCACGGCGGCGGCCGAGTCACCGGCCGCGCCGAGCGCGTCGAGGACCTGCCGCTCGTCCCCCTCCGCCTCGCTCGCGCCGCCTCCGCCGAGCGGTTCTGCCGCGGTGTCCCGCAATTGCACCCACCCCTGCGGCCGGGTCGCGTCGAGCGCCGTCTGCCGCCCGCGGGTCAGCCCGGCCGCGTCGCCCGCGACCAGGAAGAGCCGGGTCCGCGAGCGGGCGAACCCCCCGGTGTGGGCGGCGACCAGCAGCAGGGCGGCGCTGTGCCCGTCCAGCACCTGCCGGACCTCCCCGTACAGCCGCCATCCGCCGTCCGCCCGCCGGGCCTGCACCCCGCCCGCGCGGCCCCCGCCCGCCCAGTCGCCGCCGTTGTCGCCGGTCAGGGCGAGCGCGGTGGCGAGCGCGGTGCCGGGTACGGCGAGGGCGGCGGTCAGCGCGCCGGAGGCGAGACGGGGCAGCAGCCGGGCGCGCTGGGCGTCGGTGCCGAGGGCGAGGACGAGCGGCGCGACCAGCACGGTGGTGGCGAGGAGCGGCGAGGGGGCGAGGGCCCGGCCCGTCTCCTCCGCGGCGAGGGCGAGTTCGGTGGCGGTGCAGCCGACGCCGCCGTACGCCTCGGGGAGGGCGAGTCCGGGCAGGCCGAGCCGGTCGGCCAGGGCGCGCCACAGGGCGGGGTCGTGTCCCGCGGGGGTGTCGAGGGCGGCACGCAGGTCGTGTGGGCCGCAGCGGTCGCAGAGCAGGGCGCGCAGGGTGCGCCGCATCTCGTCCTGTTCGGCGGTGAGGCGTGCGTCCATGGCTCTTCCCTCCGGATCTGACGAGCCGTCATATTAGGCGGCGCGGGGGCGGATGCCCAGGGTCTCGACACCTCCGGCGGACCGCCCCACTTGACGGTGCGTCAGGACATCCGGAGGGCAGAGCCATGGCATCGGACGGCAGGTCATCGGGCGGCGGGACGCGGGTGGCGGTGGTCGGGGCGGCGCTCTCGGACTGCGGCCGGCTGGACGACGCGACCCCGTACGCCCTGCACGCGCAGGCCGCACGCCGCGCCCTGGCGGACGCCGGCCTCGACCGCCGCGTCGTGGACGGCTTCGCCTCGGCAGGACTGGGCACGCTGGCACCTGCGGAGGTCGCCGAGTATCTGGGCCTGCGCCCCACCTGGGTCGACTCCACCTCGGTCGGCGGCTCGACCTGGGAGGTCATGGCGGCGCACGCGGCCGACGCGATAGCGGCGGGCCACGCGCGGGCCGTGCTGCTGGTCTACGGCTCGACGGCCCGCGCGGATGTCAGGGCGGGGCGGCGCACGGGCACCCTGTCCTTCGGCCGCGGCGGCCCGCTCCAGTTCGAGGTGCCCTACGGCCACACCCTGATCGCCAAGTACGCGATGGCCGCCCGCCGCCACATGATCGAACACGGCACGACCATCGAGCAGTTGGCCCAGGTCGCGGTGCAGGCACGAGCCAACGCGGCCCTGAACCCGCAGGCGATGTTCCGCGCCCCGATCACGGTCGACGACGTCCTGTCAGGGCCGATGATCGCCGACCCGTTCACCCGGCTGCACTGCTGCATCCGCTCCGACGGGGGCGCGGCCGTGCTCCTCGTGTCCGAGGAGGTGGCGCGGGACTGCCGTACCGCCCCCGTCTGGGTGCTCGGCACCGGCGAGCACGTCTCGCACACCGCCCTGTCCGAGTGGCCGGACTTCACGGTGTCGCCGGCGGCGGTCAGCGGACGCCTCGCCTTCGAACGGGCGGGCGTGCGCCCCGAGGAGATCGACTTCGCCGAGATCTACGACGCGTTCACCTATATGACGCTGGTGACGCTGGAGGACCTGGGGTTCTGCGGCAAGGGGGAGGGCGGGGCGTTCGTGGAGCGGGGGCGGCTGCTGGTGCGGGGCGGGCAACTGCCGGTGAACACGGACGGCGGCGGTCTCTCGGCCCAGCATCCCGGCATGCGCGGGCTGTTCCTGCTGGTGGAGGCGGTACGGCAGCTGCGCGGCGAGGCCGGGGAGCGGCAGGTGCGCTCCCCGGCCGGCCGGCTGCCCCGGCTCGGGCTGGCGTCCGGGACCGGCGGGTGGTTCTGCTCGTCGGGCACGGTGGTGCTGGGCCGCTGAACCCTGCCCCGGCGCCGCGGCGGTCACGGCAGGACGATCACCTCGGCGGAGTTGTCGCTGAGATCGGGATCGCGGCCGCCGGACTCCAGGGACGCCATCGTGAACTCGACCATGCCGCGGCCCGGCTCCGGCACGTCCAGGGTGAAGTCGAAGGTGCGCTCGGCCCCGGGGGCGACCTCGTAGACCTGACAGACGTAGGTGCCGTCGTCGAGGTCGCAGGCGGGCTCGTACACGTCGTCGTCGATCTCCACCATGGGCTGCTCGCGCACCACGGCGCCGGGCGGCGGGGTGAACCTCAACTGCCCTGAGCCGCCCGGGTTTCCGGGCCCGTCGTCGGCGACCGTCAGACGCACCTCGCGGCCCGTGCCGACACGCAGGGTGGTCGCGGTCACCCGGAAGTCGGCGTGCAGGTCCAGGGTGACGGGCGTGCGGACGATCCCCTGGACGAATGTGCCGCCCCCGCTGTCCGGCAGCGTCTTCACGGTCAGCGCGGGCCCGTCGCCGCGGTCGCCGTTGTCCGGTACGACGCTGTACTTGGCCGGGCCCACGTCCAGCGGCCAGACCTCCTGGCTCACCTCGCTGAAGATCCGTACCTTGCCCGCGCGCAGCGGCACCTCGGGCCGGACCGCCACCGTCTCGCCGGGCGCGATCCGCAGGTCGGGGAACGCGCAGACGGCCTGACGCCCGTGCATCTGCTCCGGATAGCGGCAGTTGGCGTACCGCTGCCGGAACTCCGACTCCCCGGCGTGCAGTGTGAGTCCGAGCCCGCGCACCGGCACCTCGCCGGTGTTGCGCACCACGACCGACGCGCCGATCCGCGCGCCGGGCCGCACCTCGGCACCCGCCCGCACCGAGCGCAGCTCCAGCACCGGTTCGCCGACCACGACCCGGGTGCGGGCGGTCACCTTCTTCCCCGCCCTCGTGGTGAACGAGAAGCGGATCCGCGCCGAGTCGCCGGGCCTGCCCTTCTTCGTGGCCACCGGATACACCCGGTCGGACTCGACCCAGCTGTCGTACAGCCCGCCGACCTCGCACACGACCCGGGTGTCGCTGCCGTGGCAGCCGTGCCCGGTCTTCACCCACAGCCGCACCGCGCCCCCGGCCCCCTCCAGGTCCATGGTCAGCCGGTGGTCCGCCGGTCCGGTGCGGTCGGGCACCGCGCCGTCCTCGGCCCGCAGATGGAACGGCACCTTGTTCTTCGGCCCCGACTCGTCGCCGTGGGGCCGCAGATAGAAGACCTCAGGGGCGGATATCCAGGAGTCCTCGCCCGCCCCGAACCCGTCGGCACATGCGGTGAGGGCAGCACCGAGCAGGACGCCGACGGCGAGCTGCGCGCAGCGCGCCCTCATCGGACGACGCGCGTGAAGGCCGTCCCGGCGCGGGGAGTGACGGCAAGAACGGGATGCGGGGCGACGTCGCCGCCGTAGCTGGACTTCAACCATGGCGCCCTACGCTGCCACGTACCCGCACGACCTGTCGTACGGTGCCCTGCTCGCGCGGCCGTGCGGGCGGCCGGAACGACGGCCGGGCCATACTCGGGCCCATGGGAACCGATCTCCACGAGCTGCTGCGGTCGCTGCGGGTGTGGGACCCGGCGGTCACGCGGCTGCCGCCCTTCGACCCGGCCACCGCCCCCGACACCCCTCTGCCCCTGTTCACGACGTGGTTCGCGGAGGCGGTCGCGGCCGGTCAGCCCGAGCCGCACACGATGTCGCTGGCGACCGCGGACCCGGACGGCAGGCCGGACGTGCGGATCGTGATGCTGCACGGCGCGGACGCGGCGGGCTGGTCGTTCGCCACGCACGCCACCAGCCGCAAGGGCCGCCAGCTGGCCGAACGGCCGTACGCGGCCCTCGCCTTCTACTGGCCGGTGCTGGGCCGCCAGGTCCGGGTGCGCGGGCCGGTCGCGCCGGCCCCGCCGGAACAGGGCCAGGCGGACCTGCACGCGCGTTCGACGGGGGCGCTGGCCGCGGCGCTCACCGGCCGCCAGAGCGAGGTGCTGGCGTCGCCGCAGGAGCTGCGGCGCGCGTCGGACGCCGCCTGGCGGCGGGCCCGGGAGGATCCGACGGCGCCGGCACCGACCTGGACGCTGTACCGGCTCCGCCCGGCGGAGGTCGAGTTCTTCCAGGGGGACGCGGACCGCCGCCACGTACGCCTCGCGTACACGCACCGGGAAGGGCGCTGGGCGCGGGAACTGCTGTGGCCGTAGGCCCCGGCTACCCGTCCGTGGCGAACCCGTACACCGCGAAGTCGGCGACGGGCCGGTATCCGATCCTCTGGTACAGGCCGTTGCTCGTCGGGTTGGCGAGGTCCGTGAACAGCAGGACCTCCTGGGCGCCCGCTTGCCGTGCCGCCCAGCTCACCGTCGCGGTGACCGCCCCCGCGTAGCCGCGTCCGCGCAGGTGGGCCGGGGTGTACACGGTGGTCACCCGGATCTGTCCCGCGATCTTCGGGGTGACGGCGGCCAGGGCGACGGGAGTGCCGTCGGGGATCTCCCAGACGGTGACGCCGCCGTGCGCGATGCGGCTGTCGGCCCAGTCGGCGGCGAAGGCCGCGGAGGCGGGCCGGCCGACCGCCGCGCTGAACTCCTCGTACCAGCGCCGCACCAGCTCCCCGTCCGGCGGCCCGGCCACCCTCGCCCGGCCCGGCGGCGACGGCCGGGACTCCGCCGGCGCGACGAGGACCGTCGGCTGCGACGTCGTCGCCGGCCTCGCCCGGCCCGGCGGCGACGGCTCAGGTGCCGTCAACTCGCCCAGTCGGTACAGCCTTTGCCTCTGGCCGTCGGCGGGGTGGCCGCCCGCCGTGCGATGCTGGCCGCCCGTCGTGCGGTGCCAGGCCGCCGCGAACGCTGCGGCCGTTTCCCGTTCGGCCGACACCCCCGGTACGACGTGCCCGCGCGCGAGCAGTCGGGCCGCCAGCTCCTCGGCCTCCCCGGGGGCGAGCGGTGTCAGGTTCACCGGATGCGGGGGCGTGTGCAGCAGGGCCGCCCGCACCCCGCCGGTGTCGTCGCCGAGCACGCCGTACAGCGGGTTCCGCGCGCCGTAGACGTGTGGTCCGCGGGTGCGCAGGGTGTCGGCCACCGTCAGGGGCACCGTGTGCAGGGTCGGGCGGGAGCGCAGGAAGTCCCCGGCCCGGGCGAGGAAGTCGCCGAGGTCTTCGGTCAGGTACCAGGTGCGGTCACAGGGCATGCCTCATGATGCCGAGGCGCCCTGCGACCCCGGCACCGCACCCGCCCCGGTCCCGGTTCCAGTCCCGGTCTCGGTTCCAGTCCCCGTCCCGGTTCCGGGCTCGGTTCCAGTCCCGATCCCGGTCTTGATCTCGGTTCCGGGTGGCGGGTCGAGGTCGGGCTCCGCGTCCGTGGCGAGCCGGGCGTGCAGATGCACGTCCCGGAACGCGTCGTGCCGTTCCGCCGCGAACATCGCGTCCCGCAGCGTCCCCTCGTACGGGAAGCCGCACTTCTGCGCGACCCGGCACGACGCTTCGTGGCCGAGCGCATGGCCGAGTTCCAGTCGGTGCATCCCCAGTTCCGTGAACGCCCAGCGGGAGGCGACGGCGAGCGCCCGGGTGGCGACCCGCCGCCCGCGCGCCTCGGGCAGCACCCAGTAGCCGACGCGGGCCAGGCGCAGGGCGTGCTCGATCGCGTTGACGGCGACATGGCCGAGCGTCGCGCCCGTGGCCGCGTCCATGACGAGGAAGGGCACGCAGGAGCCGTCGGCCGCGCTCTGCATCTGCGCGCGCAGCGATGCGCGTGCGCCTTCGAGGTCGGAGGCGATGCGCAGCGGGGTGTTCCAGCGCCGGAAGTCGGGATCCGACCGGCCGCGGTGCCAGGCCACCACGTCGGCCTCCGACTCCGCGTCCCACAGCCGCAGCCGCAGACCGTGACCGCACGGCTCCGGATCGGGAGGAACGGGAAGCGGGTCGGGGGTACGGACGGGGCCTGAGTGCTGTTCGTGCGTCGGTGCCATGACACCCATTGAAACCCGCCCGCGCCCCACAGGGGCGCGGGACTGTATCGATGTGCGGCTCCGCCGCGATGGGGGTCCCCCCTGTTCGAGCGAAGCCGAGAACTTGGGGGAGCGACCAGCCACGACGGCGCCGCACACGACAACGACACCGCACCGCGGCACCCCCGGAGGGCTTCGCAGACGGGGTCGGTCAATCCGGCCTGGGGCGGAACACCGGCACGCCCGCGCGGAACGTCACCGTCAGATCCGCCCCCGCCCGGAGGGCCGCCGCGTCGCAGTCCACCACCTCCGTCATCATCCGCGGCCCCTCCGCGAGGTCCACGACGGCGGCCACGTACGGCGTGCGCTCGTGGAAGGGCGGCAGGTCGTTGCGGTGCACCACGGACCAGGTGTAGAGCGTCGCCCGACCGCTCGCCCGCTCCCACTCGACGTCCTCGCTCCAGCAGTGCGGGCAGAACTCCCGCGGGTAGTGGTGCGCCCGGCCGCAGGCCCGGCAGCGGCGCAGCAGGAGCCGGCCGTCGGCCGCCGCGTCCCAGTACGGCCGGGTGAAGGCGTCGGTCTCCGGCCGGTCGAAGCCTTCCGGGCGCATCAGAACCACCCGAGCGCGGCGTCGAGGGACCACGTCTGCCACGCCATGCCGAACAGCCCGACGACCGAGATGAGCGCCATCATCGAGTTCTGTCCCTGCTCGGCCCAGTCGTGGATCATGAGGACGAGGTAGACGAGGTTCAGCAGCGCCCCGCAGGCCAGCGCGAGCGGGGTCAGAAAGCCCAGCACCAGGCCGACGCCGAGGGCGAGTTCCGCGTACAGGACGACGTACGCCATCGTCCTCGGCCGGGGTTTCACCACGGTGTCGAAGCCGGAGCGGACCAGCGCCCAGCGGTGTTTCGCCGCGATGTCCGCGGCCCAGGTGATGCCGGTGCCGCGCCGCAGCCATGCCGTCCGGTCCTTGTGCCGCCAGCTCTCCAGCCACCACAGCCCGAGCCCGACGCGCAGCACCGCCAGCCACTCGGCACCGCTGAGCCAGATCGTGTCCATGGACCCTCCCCGCCCGCCGCTTCGAATCTGACGGTATGTCAGTTCAGCTAGTTCAGCGGACACCGAGCGCTCACGCAAGGCCGCGCAGCCGGTGAGGCCGCCGTATCCGATGCCGCAGACGGCCACACGGGCGATATGCGCCCAGCGTGCCGCAGTCGGCTTCACGCGCGAGCGCCCAGGAGGTTCGCTGAGTGGCGCCCGCCGGGATGGCACAGCAGGCTCAGGTGGCAGATGGCGTTGGCACTCCCCGTGCCTTGCCGTCTTCGATGTGGACGGCTACGCCGGTAGCGAGCGCCCGCAGTCCTGCCAGGACCCGCAGCCGCGTCATCGGCCACGCCTCGTTCAGGAACTGCGAGGTGGGGACGGTGCGTATCGTGGCTCGGGGATCGCGGTAAACCAGCGTGGTCACCACTTCGCTGGTCACGGACGGTGCTGCCAGGACGTGCGTGATGATCTTCCTGCGTCGTGTCTGAACCGAGTCCACCACGACGCGGCGTAAGGACCACAGCTCAGGCCCGGAAAGCACGCGGTGCGCTGCGTCCTCTGGAGTCTGTCCGTCGAGCACACCCCCCACCGGCAGCATGAGCGTTCCGCTCAAGTCGGCGACGGCAAGACGGTCGGCACCGATGGGGAGCAACAGCGCGACGCCAACCACCGGTGGCCGCCAGTTCTCATAGGCAGCGCGACGTCTTACGGGCGTAGCGGCAGTGGCAGCCGGCATATCAAGCTGTACTGCTCTGTACGGCTGTCACAATCTCGTCCAGGTGGCGAGGGTGACCGGTGCCCGGGATGGGCGCGATGCGGGGCCCGTGGTTCAGGAGCCAGGTCAATGGGGCCTGCGGCCCGCGGACTCGGGCCAGGGCGCCGGCGTCGAGTGGCCGGTAGGCCACGTAAGGGATGTCCAGCTCCCGGCAGAACTCCACTGCGGGGTCTTTGCGGTCGGTGATGTTGAGGGCGTTCTGCACCGCGGCGACGGGCTGGTCCTTGATCACTCTGCGGATGTCTTCGGGCGTGACCTTCGACAGGCCGATGTGCCCGATCTTCCCCTCGTCCTGCAGGGACTGAAGGACGGCGATCTGGTCGTCGAGTGGCACATCCTGGTCGATGCGGTGCAGGTAGCACAGCTCCAGCCGCTCCATCTTCAGGCGGCGCAAGCTCGCTTCGACGCATGCCCGCAGGTAGAACGGGTTGCCGAGTGGCTTCCACTGGCCGGGGGCGGGGCGGACCATGCCGACCTTCGTGGCGATCAGCACGTGTTCGGGGTAGGGGTACAACGCTTCACGGATGAGGTGTTCGACGGTGTGAGGGCCGTAGGCGTCAGCGGTGTCGATGTGGCTGATGCCGTGGGTGTGCACGGCCCGGCGCAGCACGCTGAGGGCGGTGTCGCGGTCGTCCGGGTCACCCCACGTGCCGGGGCTGGTCAGGCGCATGGTGCCGAAACCGAGCCGGGAGACAATCTTCCCGGCGATGGTGATGCTGCCGGCGGGCGGCGCGGGCATCATACGAACTCCTCCTTCAGGCAACGCTGGACGGCGACATCAACGGCGTGGGCCTGGCTTTCGGGGTCGCTGGTCACCCGCTGGTGAGGGATGACGTCGTTGGCCAGGAGACGGTGTACGCGGTCGTCGACGAGACGCCGGAAGGTGGCGTCGTAGTCGTGGCTGGTATCGACGGGCACGCTCTCGTCGAGCACGGTCGCGAACAGCAGGTTGTATGTGGGGAGCTGCGTGGAGGCGAGGGTCAGCAGGCGTTCGCGTTCGAGCCGGGGCGGGGTCTCGGCCCGGAACGCCATCGCGGCCTCGAAGTAGGCGATGGCGTCGTGGGCGGCGCGGTCGATGAGAATCACTTCGGCGCCCTGAGCGGCAGCGGTGGTCTCGTCCAGAATGCCCTGGCCGATGATCCACTCGGTGGACAGAGCGGTGTGACGCTGCATCTTCGGCAGGCCGGCCGCGGCGGCGCGCTTGCCGAGCTGCCCGGTGCGCGCCACAGTGAGGCCGTGGCCGCGCAACTCCATCTCTATGCGCTTCAGGAGCGTCGTCTTGCCCGTCGAGTGGGTGCCGAGCACGCCGATCCGGATGGGCTGGAAGGTGGTCACCACAGGGTCGGATCCTGTTCTGGTCGGGCGACACCGGGCAGGCCAGGCGGCACGGCCGCGGCGACCAGCCGGTCCCAGGTGTCGTAGCGGGAGGCCATGGCGATGAGCAGCTGCGCCGTGGTGAAGGCGTCGAACGTGGCCCGATGCCGGGCGCCAGGGGCTTCGCGCAGGTCGGGCTGCACGTGCTCGATCAGCTTGTCCAGGCTGTACTTGCCGAGGTCGGGGAAGGCGTTCCTGGCCAGTCGGAGCGTGTCCAGGACGCCGGCGGGCTCCCAGCCGGGCAGGTGCGCGCTGAGCACGCGGTAGTCGGTGTGCGCGTTGTGCGCGCAGATCCAGGCGTTGCCCAGGAAGGCGCGCACCTGGTCCGCGACTTCGGCCCAGGCCGGCTTGTCGGCCAGGGCATCGTTGGTCAGGCCGTGCACCCGGGCGGCGAAGGGGGTGACGGGGCGGTTCGGGCGGGTCAGCCACCAGCCCGCGGTGCTCTTGTCAGGGCGCCCGTCGCGGATGGGCAGCGCGGCGACTTCGACGAGGTCGGGCGGGTTGGTGCCGTTGCCTTCGACGTCGACGACGAGCAGCGCGGGCCAGGTGGCGAAGTTCATGGCGTTTCGGGTCCGTCCCCCGCCTCCCAGCCGATGGGGGCCCGGCCGTGCTGGCGGTAGTGGTGTGGCTTGGTGCGGTCGTGGCACTGGTAGCCGAACCCGTGCTGCAGGTAGTAGCGGGGTGGCTCATCCAGTCCCTCCACGACGATGGCACGGTCGTTGACCTCGATGTCGCCGACGGCTCCTAGGGCGCGTGCCTCGCGCACGACGTCGTCCAACTCCGGCTTGATCCATGCCTTCTTGCACAGGGCGATCTGCTCGGGCGGGCAGATGTCGCACAGTTCCTTGACGCCGTAGTGGCCGTTGTAGTCGGCCTCGCCCCAGGCGTGGGCGACGCCGCAGCTGGTCTTGCGGAACAGCGTCCCCCACTCGGCCCCGCCCGGGTGCTCGGCCAGGTCGAAGGCGTCCAGGATCCGCTGCTCCGCCTGCTCAGGCATGATCTTGCGCCGGGCCGTGTTGTCGTAGGGCGTGGGCAGGCCGTGGCTCTCGTAGTACGCCTTGATCTCGTCGCGGAAGAACAGGCCCGTGAAGACCGTGGCGTGCGCGTGCAGGGACAACTCGCGGGCCCGCTCGATGTGCTCGTCGGAGTCGTTGAGGCCGGGCACGATCGGCCGCCAGTACAGAACGGTCCGGTAGTTCTCGGCGTGCTCGTACAGCATGCGCAGGCTGTCGGCGGCGTACGCCGAGTCGACGGGCTCGATCTGCGGATGGTCGATCCCGGAGTGGGTGACGAGGACCGTCAGCCGCAGGTTCGCGAAGGAATTCAGGACGGCGCAGTCCTCCGCGCTCACCCGCCACCGGGTGATGACGAGGACGTGGTTGGTCAGACCCTGCCCGTCGAGCAGCCGCAGCACCTCGAACGTGTGGGGCTTGACCACCGGCAGCATCGGGTCGGTGGCCCGGTTGAACACCTGGATCGGCGTCTTGTGCGGCCGGAAGTACGGGTGGCCGACCAGTTGGGCGACGGCGGCTTCGTCGCTCGTCAGGCGCCGCGGCGTCTTCATCTCGAAGTTGTCGAACAGGTGCCGGACGCAGTAGCCGCACTCCAGCGGGCAGCCGACGATGTGGTTCAGCGACAGGCCCGACTTGCGGTACTCGATCACGTCGGCGAGACCGGGGTTGAGCGCGCTGATCTGTTCGGCGCTCAGGAGGGGCAGCAGGCGGCGGCGCGGTATGGCGGGAGCGGACATGGGGCCTCCAGGGCAGGAAGACGGTCAGCGGTGGGTGCGCGTGGTCTGGAGGGGCACGCCGGCCGACGGGGAGGTGAGCAGCGCGCGGCGGTGGGCGCCGTACCAGGTGCCGAAGTCACGGCGGGCCGCGTCCGGGTCGTCGGAGGTGTGCACCAGGTTGTGCACGAGGCGTTTGTGTTCGAGAGCGGCGGCGAGACTGTCGTTGCCGAGGTCGCCGCGGATGGTGCCGGCGGCGGCGTGGGTGGGGTCGAAGTGCCCGATGAGCTGCCGCAGGCGCCCGTGAATGCCCGGCTCGCCGTATGCGAGGGCGATGGTGACCTGCTTGCCCGCGTACGCGTCGTCCAGGCAGGCGGGAATGTCCCGGTCGGGGAACCAGTCGGCGTCGACCAGGAGATCCCAGTAGTGCACGTGGGCCTGCCACGGCTGCACGGTGACGTCTCTCCGGTTGGCGATCGTGGCGCCGGCAGCGGCGATCCGGTCGAGCACGGCGTCGACCAGGCCCCGCACCACGGCGTCCGGCTTGCACAGGACGACCGAGCAGCGGTCGAAGTCGGACACTCGCAGGCGGATACCAGGCCCGTACCAGGTGCCGAACTCGCGGCGGGCGCCGGCCGGGTCGTCGGAGGTGTGGACCAGGTTGCGCACGAGCCGTTTCTCCGATGCCGCGGCGGCCGTGCTGTCGTCGCCGAGGTCGCCCCGGATCGTGCCGGGCACCGCCCGGGTGGGGTCGGTGTGGCCGATGAGCTGCCGCAGCCGGGCGTGCACACCGGGCTCACCATGCGCCAGAGCGACGGTGACGGTCTGTCCCACATAGGCGGCGTCGATGTAGGACGGCAGATCGCTGAGGTTACGGCCGCCGGTGTCGGCGAGCATGTCCCGATAGGCAACGTGCGCTTGCCAAGGCTGCGCAACCACGTCCATGCGGCCCGAGACGGTGATGCCTGCCGCCGCGATCATGTCCAGGATGCGGGAGACCAGGCCCCGCACCACGGCGTCCGGCTTGCACAGGACGACCGCCCAGCGGTCGAAGTCCACACCGTCTACGACGGCGCCGCCCACCGGCTTGCCGACGGCGCTCACTGCGCGCTCCCGCTGGCGGCCACATTGCAGGCAGGCCACTTGTGCTTCATGAGCCAGCGCAGGCCCGGGTCGAGTGCGGCCAGGAGGACGGGGTCGACGGACTCGGTCTTGTCGTGCTGCATCTGCCGGTACAGCTCGAACAAGATCACGACCTGCTGCCAGTACGGTTCCAGGTCAAGGCACTGAACCTGCTCGGCGCTGTAGCGGAGTCGGTTCGTCCGCAGTGCCTCTTCGTGCCGCAAGACGTCGGCGATGGTGTTCGCATTTGTGGTCTGGGGCATCGCAGGGAAGGGGAAGCTGGTCGGTGCGGAGCGGGTCGCTGCCTCGTCGAGGACGCGGCGAACCCGGTCGGCGTTGGCGTCGTTGACGTGCGCGGAACCGATGGTGTGGATGTACGTGCCGAGTCGCAGGCCGAGTTGGATGGCGGCGAACTCCTGGATCAGCGTGAAGGAGAACACGTCGCTGAGCAGGCCACAGTCCAGATCGTTGGCGCGCATGTTGCACACCATGTGCAGGCGGCCTCCGCGGGCCAGCAGATGCAGACCGGCCAGACACGCGACGTCCGGATTGGCTCGGTCGGCGAGTTCCTTCGCGGAGAACACGGGCAGGTATCCGCGCTTGCTGTCAGGCTCGTTCCGCAGCAGCTCCACGACCTGCTCGAAGAGGGACTGCTTCTCGCCGTCGGCGGGGGTGAACAGCGTGTAGCCGTACGCAGATCCCCCAAGGTTGGCTCCGTCGGCGCTGCTGGCCTGCATGGATGGCGCGTAGTAGCCGATCATCTCCAGGTCGCGGCGGCCGGCGAGGTACCAGAGTGCTTCAGCGAACTGAAAGACCGGGTTGACCTTGCGCTCGGCCAGGAAGGGCAGGCGCTGCCTGGGGTTGGGCAGCTTGAAACTGGCTCCGAGCACTTCAAGCGCCGCATTGCCGCGTGCGTCAATGCGCTGCGCGGGTTCGTTGGTTGCATGCTCCAGCAAGGCGATGTAGGCGTCTTCGATGCTGCGGAAGGTGGGTGCTGTGAGCAAGGCACACTCTCCAGGTCTGGAAACGGGATGATCACGCGGTGTCTTCCTGGTGTCCGGCCGGGCCCACCGACGGGCCCCGACCGGACCGTGCTGGGCGGCTGCCGTTACCCGAGCCGCGTTCGGTCAGGCCACTGACGCGAGGGCGGCCTGGGCCGGCGGGAGCGGTTCGTGCTCGCGGCGCAGTCCCTCGCCGAGGCCATGGCGGGAGTACACGACCTCTACACCCCGGTGGTCGCTCTGCGGCGACGGCGGGGTATGCCCGGCCCGACCAGGGCGGGTTCGTAGCGCTGCGCAAGCTCGTCCACCTGCTCCTCGGACGGTATGGAGTCGTCCAGCACCTCACCGACGTCGTCGAGGAATGCGTCACCGTCGAACGGCTGCCACCGGCGGACCTTCGCCAGAACCGGCTGAAGCGCTTCGGGATCGAGAGGCGGCGTCCACACCGGCGCCGGCGCGTCCAGCGCTGCGGGACGGTGGACACGGCCGTCATGACGTCTCCCCAGCCAGGAGATTGAGCCGGCACCAGGTGGTCGCGCCGTCGTCGCTGGTGCCCCAGTCCCCGCCGTTCTCCTTGACCACGTGCTCGACCATTGCCAGCCCCCGCCCGGACTCTGCGCCATCGTCCACTTGCTGGGAGATGGCGGCGCCCGGCATGCCGTCGCCCACAGAGATCCGCAGGATGCCGTCTTCCTCGACGCTGATGCTCAGCGTGATCTGCGTGGTACCGCTGTGCAGGAGTGCGTTCGTAAGGAGCTCCGAGACGATCAGCATCACCTCGTCGTGCAGCGCCTCAAGACGGCAGTACCTGAGGCGGGCGGCCGCAATCCGGCGCATGATGCCGACGCGGACCGCGTCCTCGGCGCGGGGCTCGTCGTCGCCGCAACGGGGAGTGACACGAAGGCACTCGTTCAGCACGTCGCCGCAACGGTAGGGGGACGCGCGGAAGGCACGTACAGCTGTCGTCGTCATCGCTGCCCCTCGGTGGTTGCCTACCCAGGGGGCCCGCCCCTCACGGGTAGGGGACGAGCCCGTTGCACCGGCCGGAGATGGCAGCCGGCGCGATGCGTGTCCAGTTCAACGGGAAGGAGCCCGTAAAGGGCAGGAAAAACAGCGGGGTTGATGGTCGCAGCCGACCGGAAATTTCCGGTCGCCAGATTCACCGAGCATCACCGCAGAGCTACGGTGAGTAGGTGACCGGAAATGTCCGTCTCAAGATCGCGATGGCCGAACGGGGCTTTCAGCAAACGGAGTTGGCCCAAGCTGTCAACGCTGAGTTACTGGCCGCAGGCGAGCGGGACAGCGTAGGAGACCGCACCGTACGGACGTGGCTGACCGGAAATACCACCTGGCCTCACCGTGCGAAGCGCAACGCCTTGGAGGCAGTATTCCGGTGCACCATCGAGACCCTTGGGTTCTACCCGCCAGGATCGCCAGCACCGCCGCAGGAGGACCCCGACGTGATCCGCCGACGCTTCCTGGCCAGCGCCGGAGGCACCGCCGCCGCCGTCGCGATACCCCTCGTTTCCGCGCGACCATCCAGCGTCGGCACCTCGGACGTGATCCGGCTCCGCAAGGGCATGGACGGCCTGACCGCTCTGGACCAGAGCCGGGGCGGACACACTGATCTCGAACGCAAGGCTCTCGCCGGCGCAAGCGAAGCCGTGACTCTTCAAGGCAAGGCTGCAACGCAGCGCATCAGACAACGCCTGTTCAGTGTCGCCGCCGACTACACCGCCATGGCCGCCTGGTCCTGCATCGACGCCCGCCAGCTCGACCGCGCACAGACCCACCTCAACGAGGCGCTCCGCCTCGCCGGGATGGCACAGGACCCCCTGGCACAGATGCGGGTATGGAACTCCACCGCCATCCTCGCTCACCAGCGCGGCGACATCGGCGAAAGCGTTGCCGCCGCTCAAGCCGCACAGTCCACCACGATCACCCGCCATGATCCGCTGTTCGGCTCCCTAGCTCACGCCCGAGCCGCCGTCGGCCACGCCCATCGCAGGGACCAGCAAGCAGCTATTCGCTCTCTCGGATACGCCGAAGAGGCCCTGAACAAGGCGCAGCAGCAGCCGCGGCCGGGCTGGGTTGCGTTCTACGGACCCGCAGAGCTCCATGCCTTGGCCGCGATCGTCCGCGAGCGGCTGGGAAAGCCGGCCGACGCTGAGGCCTCCTCGTACCGGGCTCTTGCCTCCCTTCCCAAGGAGTACCGGCGCAACCGGGCGATGGCCACGGTCCACCTCGCCGTCGCCCAGCTCCACCAAGGCGACGCCGAGCAGGCCTGCGCGTCCACAGAGGGGGTCTTCAACCTGATGTCCGGCAGCCCGCTGCCTGGCCGTCTCCGGGTCCTGCTTGGCGACTTCTATCGTGACCTTCTCACCCGTGCACCGTCCGCCAAGGTGGCACAGGAGTGGGCCGACCGTTACCGATCCGAATGGAGCGCCCGTTGACCACGGCAGTTCACCTACGCCGCTACGGCCACGCCGACCTTCCCAACATCCGGCAAACCCTGCTGGACGTTCACGCCGATGCCTATGCCGACAGGCGCCATGAGGAGTTCGTGCAGCGGTTCCCCTGGTTCGTGGACCACTGGGGCGGCCGGGAAGGGTTCACGTGCGTGGTCGCCTACGAGGATGGTGAACCCGTCGGGTTCACCTACGGGGCGCCCGGCGAACCTGGCCGCGAATGGTGGCGTGAGTACCTGGACGAGGAGCCGGCCGATACCTCCACCTTCTCCGTCTCCGAACTCATGCTCAGGCCGAAGTGGCGCAAACAGGGTCTCGGGGAGCAGCTGCATGCCGCACTGCTCGCCGACCGGCCAGAGGCCCTGGCCGTGCTCACCGTCGACACCAAACGCCCACGCTTGCAGGCACTCTACGAGGGCTGGGGATACCGGAAGGTCGGTGAGCGTCAGCCGTTCCCGGACTCTCCGCTGTACGCCGTGATGCTCAAGGAACTCAAGCCCGCAGCCTGATCCACCATTTGTCAGTGGTCACCCGCACAGTGCAGGTATGCCCAGTCCTCCCCGGCCTTACGGCCAGGTGCCGCCGGCCCCCGATGACGTCAACGACCGGATCCGACACCTCATGGGACAACCCGCCGGCCCCAGCCGCGCCGTGGAGTACCGGCGGCTGCTCGACCTCTGGGCCGAGCTCACGCGAGATGATGTCGAGCCTGCCGCATGACACGCAACGCCCGCGCTCGCATTCCCCGAGCGGGGGCGCAGCAGCTTACCGAAGCGACGCAGCCAGCAGCCGTACAGATAAGAACGCGATCACCGTAGCGCCGGGCCTGACATCGCCCCGGAGTCGGCCTGGTACAAGTCCTCGTACAGCGACGGCACCGGCAACAACTACATGGAGGCCGCTGAACTCCCCACGGAGATCGGAGTGCGCGACTCGAAGGACACGCAGGGCCCCGCTCCGACCTCCCGCGAAGCTCCTTGATCGCCTTTGTCACGAGCGTCAGCAACGGCGAGCTCGCCACGAACCACTCGCCCGGGTACCGGGATTCGCCCACATCTGAGTGCGGCACATCACAGACTCCGACCACTCCCGCCACACCCGTGATCAATCCGCAACCAATTCCGGTCTTGACCGAGACCCATCAACGAGGGGCGTGATTACGCTCGCGCTCATGGCCGTCTCCCGCGCCTCCGCGCCGCACCCCACGACACCCGCCGACCGCCCCGTCTACGTGATCGGCGCCGGACCCGGCGGCCTGGCCGCCGCGCACGCGCTGCGCGCCCGGGGCGTACGGGCCGTCGTCCTGGAGAAGGCCGACCGGGTCGGGGCGTCCTGGCGGCACCACTACGACCGGCTCCGACTGCACACCACCCGCCGCCTGTCGGCGCTGCCCGGACTGCCGATCCCGCGCCGGTTCGGACGCTGGGTGGCACGCGACGACATGGTGCGGTACCTGGAGAAGTACGCCGAGTTCCACGCACTGGAGATCGTCACCGGGGTCGAGGTGCACCGCGTCGAGCGGCCGGCCGACGGCACGGGCTGGCTGCTGCGCGCCTCCGGTGGCCGGGAGCTGACCGGCAGCGCGGTGGTCGTCGCCACCGGGTACAACCACACCCCGTACGTGCCCGACTGGCCGGGGCGCGACACGTACCCGGGCACGTTCCTGCACGCCGGCGAGTACCGCAACCCCGCGCCGTACGCCGGGCGTGACGTGCTCGTCGTCGGCGTGGGCAACACCGGCGCGGAGATCGCCGTGGACCTGGTGGAAGGGGGCGCCTCCCGGGTGCGGCTGTCCGTGCGCACCGCCCCGCACATCGTGCGGCGGTCCACCGCGGGGTGGCCCGCCCAGTACTCGGCCGTACTGGTACGGCGCCTGCCCGTCGCGCTCGTCGACCGGCTCGCCCGGCCGGTGGCCAGGATGAGCGTGCCCGACCTGTCCGCGTACGGACTGCCGCGACCGGAGACCGGGCTGTACAGCAGGGTCACCGCGGGGGCGATCCCGGTGCAGGACGTGGGCCTCGTCGACGCCGTACGGTCGGGCCGGGTGGAGGTCGTGGCCGCCGTCGAGGGCTTCGAGGGCGGGAAGGTGGCCCTCGCCGACGGCGGCCGGCTGGCGCCCGACGCCGTGATCGCCGCCACCGGGTACGCGCGGGCCCTGGAGGGCCTGGTCGGCCATCTCGACGTACTCGACGCGCGCGGCAGGCCGGTCGTGCACGGCGGTCACACCCCGAAGAACGCCCCCGGCCTGTACTTCACCGGCTTCACCAACCCCATCAGCGGCATGCTCCGCGAACTGGCACGCGACGCCGAGAAGATAGCGAAGAAGATCGCAACACGCCCGGCACGGCCCCATTGAGGCAGCGGAACGAAGAGCCTGCGGCACACGACTCGGCAAACACAGCCGGCGCGAGCCGGGCGCCACGAGCAGCGTGAGGCGGCGGGCACGGACAGCTTGAGGCGCCCGACAGGGAAGCCCTAGGCACGGGCGGCGCGACGCGCGGGGCACGGCGAACGCGACACGAACAGCACGGGCGGCACGGACGCGGACGGCACCGACGGCACCGACAGCACCGACAGCACCGCAAACGTGGCGCGGCCGGCGCGGCGAACGCGACGCAAGCCGGCACGGCAGGCGCCAAGCCGACGGCAGCCGTGTGGCTTTGCCTGCACAGGCGTTCCTGACGCTGCGTCAGTTCAGTTAATCTGACACAGCGTCAGTTAATTGTGCTGTCACACAGGAGCGGGCGGAACGATGCTTGGATCGACCCACGGCACCCTCACCACCGACTCCCGCCGGGCCCGGATCATCGCCTGCGGCGAGCAGCGCCCCGGGGCCGCCGTCCACGGCCGTACGGCCGACGTGGACGACCTCGACGTCAGCGGCCGGCCGCTGACCGCGGACGTACCGGACCTGGACCGCTTCTTCCGGCCCCGGTCCGTCGCCGTGGTCGGCGCCTCGGACACCGAGGGCCGGCCCAACACCGGCATCACCCGGCAGCTGATGACCTGGGCGGAACGGGTCGGCGCACGGGTGCACCCGGTGCATCCGACCCGGCCCGCCGTCTTCGGCGTCCCCTGCGCCGCCCGTGTCGCCGACCTGCCCGAACCCGTCGACCTCGCGGTGCTGCTGGTCGCCGACCCCCTGCCGCTGATCGCTGAACTCGCGGACGCCAAGGCGCGGTTCGCGGTCGCCTTCGCCTCCGGCTTCGCGGAGACCGGCGCGGCGGGCGCCGTGGCACAGGCCGAACTCGCCGCCGCCGTACGGGACTCCGGGCTGCGGCTGCTCGGTCCGAACACCAACCTCAACGCCTTCGAACGGTTCCGGGACGACCTCCAGGGGCCCGCGATCGCGCTCATCACCCAGTCCGGGCACCAGGGGCGCCCGGTCTTCGCCCTCCAGGAACTGGGCGTCCGGCTCTCCCACTGGGCGCCCACCGGCAACGAGGCCGACCTGGAGACCGCCGACTTCATCTCCTACTTCGCCGGGCGCCCCGAGGTCGGGGCCATCGCCTGCTACGTGGAGGGTCTCAAGGACGGCCGCTCCTTCCTGCTGGCCGCTGACCGGGCCGCCCGGCGCCGGGTGCCGGTCGTCGCGGTCAAGGTGGGCCGCACGCAGGCGGGGTCCCGCACCGCCGCCTCGCACACCGGCAAGCTGACCGGAGCGGACGACGTGGTCGACGCGGCCATGCGACAGTACGGGGTGATCCGGGTCGACGGCCTCGACGAACTCCAGGACACCGCGGCCCTGTTGGCCCGGGCCCGGCCCCCGCGCGCCGACGGTGTCGTCGTCTACTCGATCTCCGGCGGCACCGGCGCGCACGTCGCCGACCTGGCGGCCTGGGCGGGACTCCGGCTGCCGGAGCTGTCCGCCGGCCGGCAGGCGGAGCTGCACCGGTGGATACCGGAGTACCTGAGCGTGGCCAACCCGGTCGACAACGGCGGCCATCCCGTCGGCGACGAGCGCGGCCGTAAGATCATCGACGCGATCCTCGCCGACCCCGAGGTGGGGGTGCTCATCTGCCCGATCACCGGGCCGTTCCCGCCGCTGAGCGACCGTCTCGTACGGGACCTGGTGGACGCGGCGGAGACCACCGACAAGCTGGTGTGCGTGGTGTGGGGGTCGCCGGTGGGCACCGAGCCCGCCTACCGCGAGGTCCTGCTCGGCTCCTCCCGGGTGGCCACCTTCCGCACGGTCGGCAACTGCCTCACCGCGGTCCGCGCCTACCTCGACCACCACCGCTTCGTACACGCCTACCGCTCCCCCTTCGACGAGGCGCCGCGCTCCCCCTCGCCCTCGTTCCGCAAGGCGCGGGCGCTGCTGCGGCCGGGGCAGCAGCTCAGCGAGCACGCGGCGAAGCAGCTGCTGCGCGCCTACGGCATCCGGGTGCCGCGCGAGCAGCTGGTGAGCAGCGCGGCGGGCGCCGTGCGGGCGGCCGCGCAGGTCGGCTATCCGGTGGTGATGAAGGCGTCCGGGACGCGGATCGCGCACAAGACCGAGCTGGGCCTCGTGCGGATCGGGCTGACCTCGGCGAGCCAGGTGCGGGACGCCTACCGCGAGTTGACCGACACCGCGCGCTACGAGGAGGTCGCACTGGACGGCGTCCTGGTGTGCCAGATGGTCGAGCGGGGCGTGGAGATGGTCGTCGGCGTCACCCACGACGACCTGTTCGGACCGACCGTGACCGTGGGGCTCGGCGGGGTCCTGGTCGAGGTGTTGCGGGACACGGCCGTACGGGTGCCGCCGTTCGGCGAGGAGCAGGCCCGGGACATGCTCGGCGACCTGCGCGGGCGGGCCCTGCTCGACGGGGTGCGGGGGCGTCCGCCGGCCGATCTCGACGCGCTCGTCGAAGTGGTCCTGCGGGTGCAGCGCATGGCCCTGGAACTCGGCGGCGAACTGGCCGAGCTGGACATCAACCCGCTGATGGTGCTGCCGCAGGGACAGGGCGCGGTGGCCCTGGACGCACTGGCGGTGTGCCGGTGACCGGGGAGGCACAGGCGGGGGCGTCCGGTGGCACGGGAACGGGGACGGGCGCGGGAACGGGGACGGGCGCGAGCGCGGTGACGGGCACGGGCGCGAGCGCGGGCACGGGCACGGGCGCGGGCGCGGGGTTACGGCATGACGTGCGCGACCGCGTCTCGCGTATCACGCTCGACCGGCCCGAGGCGCTGAACGCCCTCACCCCCGAGCTGCGCGAGCGCGTCATCGCGCTGCTGGCGCAGGCGTCCGCCGACCCGGGCGTACGGGCCGTGCTGCTCACCGGGACCGGGCGCGGCTTCTGCGCGGGGGCGGACCTGCGGGGCGGTGCGGCGGGGGGCGAGCGGGTCGCCGGTGACGTGGCGCGGATGCTGCGGCTCGGGGCGCAGCGGCTGATCGCGGCCGTGCTGGACTGTGAGAAGCCGGTACTGGCCGCGGTGAACGGCACGGCGGCCGGTCTCGGCGCGCATCTGGCGCTCGCCTGCGATCTGGTCCTGGCCGCCGAATCGGCCCGTTTCATCGAGGTGTTCGTACGGCGCGGTCTGGTGCCGGACGGCGGCGGCGCCTATCTCCTGCCCCGGCTGGTCGGGCCGCAGCGCGCCAAGGAGCTGATGTTCTTCGGCGACGCCCTGTGCGCGGCGGACGCGGAGCGGCTGGGGCTCGTCAACCGGGTCGTACCGGACGGAGAGTTGGCGAAGACGGCGGGGCTCTGGGCGGAGCGGCTGGCCGCCGGGCCGACGCGGGCGCTCGCGCTCACCAAGCAGCTCGTCAACGCCTCCCTCGACGCCGACCGGGCCACCGCGT
This sequence comes from Streptomyces diversicolor, assembly GCF_057537855.1. Classification (NCBI taxonomy): domain Bacteria; kingdom Bacillati; phylum Actinomycetota; class Actinomycetes; order Kitasatosporales; family Streptomycetaceae; genus Streptomyces; species Streptomyces diversicolor. The sequence goes on along the minus strand of NZ_BAAJXA010000015.1, from coordinate 187,904 downwards.
TCAGCGCCGAGGCGACGGCCCAGGAGATCAACATGACCACCCAGGACGCCCGGGAGGGTCTGGCGGCCTTCGGCGAGCGCCGGGACACCGAGTTCAAGGGGCGCTGACCTCCGCGCCGGCTGAACACCGCAGCCGGCTTCCAGAACCGCCTCTTTCCGGCCTCGGGCCTTCCTATCTGACGATGCGTCAGCTTCAATGGACGGTGTGATGGGACACGCAGGGATGGCGGCCGTCGCCGTCCGTTACCTCAGGTCCGTGCCGGGCTCCCCCGGCCCCGTCGAGCCGCTGCCGCGCCCGGATCTGCGGTGCGTCCGCGAGGACGAGCGGGCGCCGGTGGACCGGGCGGAGTTCCGCCGGGTGCTCGGGCACTTCGCGACCGGCGTGACGGTGATCACGGCACCGGCCGCCGAGGGCGAGACCTCCCCGGCCGGCTTCGCCTGCCAGTCCTTCTCCTCCCTCTCCCTCGATCCCCCGCTGGTCGCGTTCATGGTGGCCCGTACGTCGACGACCTGGCCGCGCATCGCCCGCGCGGGCGTCTTCTGCGTCAACGTCCTCGCCGCGGACCAGGCCGACCTGTGCCGCGCCTTCGCGGTGAGCGGCGCGGACAAGTTCACGGACGTCCCCCATGACGCGGCACCGGTCACCGGCTCCCCCCGGCTGGCCGGCGCCGCCGCGTGGATCGACTGCACGATCCACGCGGTGCACACGGGCGGCGACCATCTGATCGTGGTGGGCCGGGTGACCACCTTGGGCACCCCGGCCCAGAACCCCCCACCCCTGCTCTTCCACCGGGGCCGCTTCCTCTAGCCGGGCGCCTCTCTCCGTACGCGCCGGCGCTCCAGTCCGAAGGTGACGTATCGTCACGTCAGCGATCCGGTCCGAGGAGACACCCTCGCGTCCCGGACCGGCACGACGAGGAGAGTGCTCATGGTTCCCACGCTGAGGATCGAGGCGTTCCTTCCCGCCGAAGTGCCGATCACCGCCCCGGTCACCAAGTTCGGGGGCCGGCCGGTGTGGCTCTCCGAGCCGCAGTGGCCGGTCAACGAGGCGTGGGACGAGCCGATGCGCTTCATCTGCCAGATCGACCTCGGGGCAGTCCTCGGCGACGTGGGTCGGGGCAAGCTGGCGTACATCTTCGTGACTCACGCGGAGCACGGCGACGAGACGTTCTTCGACCCCGACATCATGTACCCCGACGAGGGCGCGAACGCGGTCATCGTGCAGCCGGGCGGTGTCTACGGTGGTTCAACGCTCCCGATGGCCACCGGGCCCACCCTGTACCACGTCGAGGACGGGTCCGAGGCCGAGTACACCGTCCGGCTCCGGCCGGACGAGGACCCCGACTTCCGCCCTGGGCACGACCACGGGAGGCTGCCGCCCGACGATCAGGATCAATACTGGGAGCGGATCAGCGGCGACAAGATCGGCGGAACTCCCGCGTTCTTCCAAGGCGATGACTGGCCCGACGGCGGCCCCTGGAACCTGGCCTTGCAGCTGAACCCAAACTTCCAGCCGTTCCACCTCAATCTCGGCGCCGCGCCCACAGCGTTCGCGTTCGTCTCACCGGACGCCAAGCAGGGCCGACTGCTCGTACAAGACACCTGACCGAAATCCCGGCCCCTGCCTGAGCAGGCCCGGTGAAGTCCGCTGCGGTTCGACAGCGCCCCGAAGGGGCGCGGGGAACGGCGCGACCAGCCACAACGGAGCCGCAGACGACCGGCGGCACAACGCGGCCCAGCTGGCGGAGCGCTCAGGCGGCCCGGAGCGGTCGGGTGAGGGTCGGCTGATGGCGGCGGATGAGCAGGGCCATGAGGGCCGCTGCGGCGCACAGGGTGCCGGAGGCGTACCAGATCATGTCGTAGGAGCCGAAGACGTCGCGGGAGACGCCGCCCAGGTAGGCGACGAGGGCCGCGCCGACCTGGTGGGAGGCGAGTACCCAGCCGAAGACGATGGCGCTGTCCGTGCCGTACTGCTCGCGGCACAGGGCGAGGGTGGGCGGCACGGTGGCGACCCAGTCGAGGCCGTAGAAGACGATGAAGAAGATCATCGGCGGGTGGATGCCCGGCCCGAGCAGCATGGGCAGGAAGAGCAGGGATATCCCGCGCAGGGCGTAGTACACGGCGAGCAGGCGGCGCGGCTCGAAGCGGTCGGTGAACCAGCCGGAGGCGATCGTGCCGACCACGTCGAACACGCCGATGACCGCGAGCAGCGAGGCCGCCGCCGTGATGGGCATGCCGTGGTCGTGGGCGGCGGGCACGAAGTGGGTCTGGATCAGGCCGTTGGTGGAGGCCCCGCAGATCGCGAAGGTGCCGGCGAGCAGCCAGAAGGGCCCGGTGCGGGCGGCGGAGGCCAGCACGGTCAGGGTGCGCCGGGCGGCGCCGGTGACGGGGGCCGGCTTGGGCACGGACTCCGGTGCGCCGTACGGCTTGAGGCCCACGTCGGCCGGGTGGTCGCGCAGCAGCAGCCACACGAACGGGACGACCGCGAGGGCGGCGAGGGCGACCGTCACGGCGGCCGGACGCCAGTCGTACGTCTCGACGGTCCAGGACAGCACCGGCAGGAAGATCAGCTGTCCGGATGCGGAGGCGGCGGTGAGGATGCCGGTGACCAGTCCGCGGCGCTCGGTGAACCAGCGGTTGGTGACGGTCGCGGCGAAGGCGAGGGCCATGGAGCCGGAGCCGAGCCCGACCAGCAGGCCCCAGCACAGCAGCAGTTGCCAGGCCGCGGTCATCCACACGGTCAGGCCCGAGCCCAGCGCGATCACGGTCAGCGCGACGGCGACCACCCTGCGGATGCCGAAGCGGTCCATCAGCGCGGCGGCGAACGGCGCGGTCAGCCCGTACAGCGCGAGGTTGATGGAGACCGCCGCCCCGATCGTGCCGCGCGACCAGCCGTACTCCTGGTGCAACGGGTCGATGAGCAGGCCGGGCAGCGACCGGAAGGCCGCCGCGCCGATGATCGTGACGAAGGTGACGGCGGCGACGAACCACGCGCGGTGCACCGCCGTGCGGCGGCCCCGCCACGGACGCGTCGGCCGGGGCTTACGCCGCCGCCGGACGGCCGCCGCTGCATCGCTTGTCTGAGTCACGTCATAGAGCTTCCGGTGCCGCGGCGCCTCCGGCGAGTGGCCCGAAGGACAGCGTTCGTTAGGATCGGGCCATGACCGCAGAGCCGGACTTCCGCCCGCACCGCGTCGTCGTCCTCGCGCTGGACGGCCTGCTCCCCTTCGAGCTGGGCATCCCGCACCGGATCTTCGGCCGCCCCAGGGACGCCCGCGGGCGGCACCTGTACGAGGTCGTCACCTGCTCGGTCCGCCCGCCCGGACCGGTGGAGACGGACGCCGACTTCGCCATCCACGTCGCGCACGGCCCGCAGGCCCTGGCCACCGCCGACACCGTCATCGTCCCGGCCTCCTACGAACTGGGCCCCGCCTACGAGCGGGGCGTACTCGGCGAGGAACTGGCCGCCGCGCTCGCCCGGATCCGCCCCGGCACCCGGCTCGCCTCCATCTGCACCGGCGTGTACGTCCTCGCCGCCGCCGGACGCCTCGACGGCCGCCCGGCGACCACGCACTGGGCCGACGCGGAACGGTTCCAGCGGATGTTCCCGAAGATCAAGGTGGACGCCGACGTGCTGTTCATCGACGACGGCGACGTGCTGACCTCGGCGGGGGTCGCCGCCGGGATCGACCTGTGCCTGCACCTCGTACGCCGCGACCACGGCACCGCCGTCGCCAACGAGGTGGCCCGCCGCACGGTCGTACCGCCGTACCGCGACGGCGGCCAGGCCCAGTACATCCACCGGCCGGTGCCGGACCCGCAGCTGGCCACCACGACCGCCGCCCGCGCCTGGGCGCTGGACCGCCTCCACGAGCCGATCCAGCTGCGCGACCTGGCCGAGCAGGAGGCCATGTCGGTACGCACCTTCACCCGCCGCTTCCGCGAGGAGGTCGGCGTCAGCCCCGGCCAGTGGCTCACCCAGCAGCGCGTCGAACGCGCCCGGCACCTGCTGGAGTCCACCGACCTGCCCGTCGACCGGGTGGCCCGGGACGCGGGCTTCGGCACGGCCCAGTCGATGCGCCAGCATCTGCAGACGGCGCTCGGCGTCACACCCACCGCCTACCGGCGCACTTTCCGCGCCGCCGGCCGGACGGACGGTCAGAAGGTCAGCACCGCCCGGGCCAGCCGTCCCGCCGCCGCGTCAGCCCGCGCCCTGTCGAAGTCCTCGACCGGGTAGGTCGCGGTCACCAACTCGTCCAGCAGCAGCCGCCCTTGGCGGTACAGCTCGGCGTACAGGGCGATGTCGCGCTGCGGGCGTGCGGAGCCGTAGCGGCAGCCGAGGATCGACTTGTCCAGGTACATGGCGGAGACCAGGAAGGACGCCTCGGCCGTGGCCGGCGGCACCCCGAGCAGCACCGCCTGCCCGTGCCGGTCCAGCAGGTCGACCGCCCGGCGGATCAGATCGGTGCGGCCGACGCACTCGAAGGCGTGGTCCGCGCCGGTCGGCAGCACGTCCCGCACCGCGTCCGCGGAGGTCAGGAAGTCGGTCGCGCCGAACCGCCGGGCCACCGCCTCCTTCGCCGGATTGGCGTCGACCGCCACGATCCGCAGCGCGCCCGCGATCCGGGCCCCCTGGATGACGTTCAGGCCGACACCGCCCGCGCCGATCACCAGCACGCTGTCCCCGCGCTCCACCCGGGCCCGGTTGAGCACGGCCCCCACCCCGGTCAGCACCCCGCAGCCGATCAGCGCGGCGCACGGCAGCGGGACGTCCCTCGGGATGCGGACCGCCTGCACCGCCTTGACGACCGTGCGTTCCGCGAAGGCCGAGTTGGACGCGAACTGGAACAGCGGCTCCCCACCGCGGGTGAACGGCCGGCCCGGGCGGCCGATGGCCCGGCGGCACATGGTCGGCCGGCCGCGGTCGCAGTCCGCGCAGGTACCGCAGTTCGCGAGCGTGGACAACGCCACATGGTCGCCGGGCGCCACATGTGTTACGCCCATACCGACCGCCTCCACCACCCCCGCACCCTCATGGCCCAGCACCACCGGAACCGGGAAGGGTATGGTGCCGTCCACCACCGACAGATCGCTGTGGCACAGCCCGGCCGCGGCGACCGCGACCAGCACCTCGCCCGGGCCCGGATCGCGCACCCGCAGATCGTCGACGACCCGCACCCGTTCACCGTCGAACACCACACCGCGCATCACACGACTCCCCTCGACCCCTTCGGCTCCCTCGGCAGGCCGAGCACACGCTCGGCGATGATGGTGCGCTGGACCTGGTCGGAGCCGCCGTAGATGGTGTCGGCCCGGGAGAACAGGAACAGGTGCTGCGCCGGATCCAGTGCGTACGGCTGCTGCGGGGACCAGTCCGCCGGTCCCGCGGAGGCCGCCGCGCCCCGTACCCGCACCGCCAGCTCGCCCAGCCGCTGGTGCCAGCCCGCCCACAGCAGCTTGGCCACGCTGGGCGCGCCCGGGTCGTCGGCGCCGCCCAAGGTGCGCAGCGCGTTCCAGCGCATGGTGCGCAGTTCGGCCCACTGCCGCACCAGGCCGGCGCGCAGCACCGGATCCGCTGCCGCGCCGGTCCGCACGGCCGTGCGCACGACCTGCTCCAGCTCCTGCGCGAAGCCGATCTGCTGGGCGAGCGTCGACACCCCGCGTTCGAAGCCGAGCAGGCTCATCGCCACCCGCCAGCCCGCGCCCTCCCCGCCGACGACGTGCTCCACGCGCGCGTACGCCCCGTCGAAGAAGACCTCGTTGAAGTCGCTCGTGCCCGTCAGCTGCCGGATCGGACGGACCTCGATCCGGCCCGGCTGGTCCATGGGCACGAGCAGGAAGCTGAGCCCGTGGTGCCGGCGGGAGTCCGGGTCGGTACGGGCCAGCACGAAGCACCAGTCGGCCTCGTGGGCGAGGGAGGTCCAGATCTTCTGGCCGCTGACACGGTAGCCGTGCGGCTCGCGTACGGCGGCGGTGCGCACGCCGGCCAGGTCGGAACCCGCGCCGGGTTCGCTGTAGCCCTGGCACCACAGCTCCTCGCCGGCCGCGACGGGCGGCAGGAAGCGGGCCTTCTGCTCAGCGGTGCCGTGGGCGATGAGGGTGGGGGCGAGCAGGTTCTCACCGATGTGCCCGGAGCGTGGGGGCGCGCCCGAGCGGGCGTACTCCTCGGCCCAGGCGACCTGCTGGGTGAGGCCGGCGGTGCGGTTGCCGTAGCCCGGCTCCGGCCAGCCCAGACCTATCCAGCCGGCCTTGCCGAGCGTGCGTTCCCAGGAGCGGCGGTTCTGGGTGGCGCCGACGTGCGCGGCCAGCCAGGCGCGGGCCTCGGAGCGGAATGCGGTGTCCTCTGGCGTTTGGCCGAAGTCCATGCGGGGCCCTCCGGGGGTTTGGCCGTGGGGGTCGGGGGGGGTCGGGGGGGGCGGTTGTTCTGCGGGTGGGGTGTGGTCCCGCCGTAGGGGTGGGCGTCGTGGGGCGGGTGCGGGTGCGTTGTGGCTTGTCGCGCAGTTCCCCGCGCCCCTAACGGGGCTCGTTGCACAGCTGTGGGCTTATGCGTTGGGGCGGGCGTTTGTTTGGGCTGCCTTTGCCATTGCCGGGAGTTGGGACAGTAACGGCATCGGGTCGGTGCCTACCGTGGTGGGGAGGGAGTCGGCGATGCGTTGGGGGGTCCAGGTGCCTTCCGCGTAGGCGGCGCGCAGTTCGCGGGGCTGGGCCCAGACGGCGATCTTGGGGCCGGCGATCGTGTACACCTGGCCGGTGACGGGCAGTTCACGGGCCCGGTCGGAGAGCAGATAGACCACGAGCGCGGCGACGTCCTCCGGTTCGCCGATCTCCGTCAGCTCCATCGGGACCCCGGCCGACATCCGGGTGCGGGCCACGGGTGCCACGGCGTTCGCGGTCACCCCGTACCGGTGCAGCCCGAGCGCCGCGCTGCGGACCAGGGAGATGATTCCGCCTTTCGCGGCGCTGTAGTTGGCCTGGGACACCGAGCCCTGGTGGTTGCCGCTGGTGAAGCCGATCAGCGTGCCGGACCGCTGTTCGCGCATGACCGCGGCGGCGGCGCGGAACACGGTGAACGTGCCCTTGAGGTGGGTGGCGAGCACCGGGTCCCACTCCTGCTCGGTCATGTTGAACAGCATCCGTTCCCGCAGGATCCCGGCGACGCACACGACCCCGTCGAGGCGCCCGTACGCCGACAGGGCCGTCTCGACGACCCGTCGGCCACCGGCCATCGTGGAGACGTCGTCGGCGACCGCGACCGCTTCGCCGCCCGCCGTCTCGATCTCCTTGACCACGGACTCGGCGACCTCACTGCTGGGCGCGGTGCCGTCGGTCGCCACGCCGTAGTCGTTGACGACGACCCGCGCTCCCTCGGCCGCCGCCGCGAGGGCGACCGCGCGGCCGATGCCCCGCCCGGCGCCCGTCACGGCGACGGCTTTGCCTGCCAAGAAGTTCCCCACGCCCGGCCCCTTCCCGCGGTTTCTGACGGACCGTTAGATTCTATGGCGCCGCACACAGCCGGAGACAAGCCCCGGGAGGCCACGATGTCCCTGCCCGACGAGTTCCACGCCATCGCCAAGCGCGTGAACAACTGGGGCCGTTGGGGGGCGGACGACGAGATCGGCACCCTGAACCTGATCACCGACGAGGTGGTCAGGCAGGCCGCGGCCACCGTCCGCTCCGGGCGCCGCGTCCCGCTCGCGCTGCCGCTGCGCCAGGACGGCGTGCAGACCGGGGTGATCCCCGGCCGGGTCAATCCGCTGCACGCGATGGTGCAGATCAACCAGGAGGTCTTCGGCCCGGGGACGGTCGCGTGCAGCGACGACGCCGTGACGGTGGGCCTCCAGGCCGGCACGCACTGGGACGCGCTGTCCCATGTCTCGCACTCCGGGAGGCTCTACAACGGGCGGCCCGCCCACACGGTGTCGGCGCACGCGGGCGCGGAGTTCGGCGGCATCGACAAGGTCCGGCACCTGGTCTCCCGCGGGGTGCTGCTGGACGTGGCACGCGCGCGTGGCACGGACCGGCTGGCGGGCGGGCACGCGGTCACCCCGGAGGATCTCGACGCGGCCGAGGAACTGGCCGGCACCCGGGTGCGGGCCGGTGATGTGGTGCTGGTGCGGACGGGGCAGATGCGGGTGTACCTGGCGGGCGACAAGCACGGTTACGCCCATCCCTCGCCGGGTCTTTCGGTGCGTACCCCGGAGTGGTTCCATGCGCGCGACGTCGCGGCCGTCGCGAACGACACGCTCACCTTCGAGGTCTTCCCGCCCGAGATCGACGGGCTGTGGCTGCCCGTGCACGCCCTCGACCTGGTGGAGATGGGGATGCTCCAGGGGCAGAACTGGAATCTCGAAGAGTTGTCCACAGCCTGTGGACAAGAGGGCCGGTACGCCTTCCTGCTGTCGGCGATGCCCGAACCGTTCACCGGCGCCACGGGTACGCCGGTCGCCCCGGTGGCCATCCTCTGAGGCTTCTTCCGGGGCTCCGGCCCGACCCACACTCGACGAGGGCTTCCGTCACCAAGCCCTTGCCGTCCCCTCGCGGCGAATCGCAGACCACCAGCGTGATCAGACGGTCACGAGGCGTCAACACCCGTACGAGGATTTATCGCTCATCCCCTCATCACACGGGGTGCGCACGGATGCATGGACCGGCGCATCGCCGTGCCCGCGGGCTACACCGCCTCGAACGCCAGCCCCTCGTACGCGGACCCGCCGCCCCCGTACGCCGCCGCCGCGCTCCCCTGGGGCCGGTCGCACCGGTCGAGTTCGCACCAGATGCGCTTGCCCCCGCCCTCCGGGCTCCACCCCCAGCGGTCGGCGAGGCCGTCGACCAGCGCGAGGCCCCGGCCGCCGGTCGCCTCGCGGCCGGCACACCGCGGCACCGGCGCCCGGGCGCTGGTGTCGGCCACCTCCAGGCGCACCGTGGCCGCCTCCTGCGCCGTACCGGGCAGCGAGAGCCTGAGGACGGCGGGACGGCCGGTGTGCACCACGGCGTTGGTCACCAGTTCGGACACGAGCAGGATCAGGATCTCGGCCAACTGCTCGTCGGCCGCTATCCCGGACCCGGCGAGCCGCGAGCGGGCCCATCTGCGGGCCCGCCCCACCTCAGCGGGGTCGGGCCGGATCTCCAGCTGCACTTGAAGCACCTGCACCGCTCACACCATCCGAACCGGCGGACACATGACCCGACGCCACGCGCACGCCACGACGAGGGCCGCGACGAGCACCACGACGAAGGCCACGATCGTAGCCATTTTCTGCATGGGCAGGACAACGACCACAGCAGGGGTCACGGAACGTGACTCCCTTACGAGACAGCATGGTTGACGTACAGTCACCCCAACAAGCGCTTCGGGCATATTCCAGCGCGAAGGAGTACGCGTGCGGCATACTGTGCGACGCTCGCGGCGGGGGGCCGCACGGGTGGGGGCGAAGGCCCTGGTCGCCCCGCGAGCAGCGGCGCGCACCGCCGGATGCGGAGCCACCCCAGGGGCAACACCGGCATGGCTCGTGCTCGGAACCGCTCGCATCCCACACAAGGTACCGGAGGGGACGGCCGACTCCGGGCCGTGACGAGTCACGCGGAGGACACAAGCCGCTATCGACGCTCCGTGATCCGAGAATGCCACGATCCGTGACATCGGCGAGGGGTGCGTGGCGCCCGGCGGCCCGGCGGGTTCTCCCCGGCCGTCAGCCGGTCAGATCGGCGGCGAGCAGTTCGGCTCCGTCCGTGCCGCCCCCGCCGCGCCGGGCCCGCAGCCATGCCCGTTTCAGCTGGAGATGAACCTCGGACTCCCAGGTGAAGCCCATGCCGCCGTGCACCTGGAGGCAGTCGCGGGCGCCGCGCACGGCCGCCTCGTCGGCGAGCAGCCGGGCCGCCGCGATGTCCACCGGGTCACCGGTGACGGCTGCCGCGTACACCGCCGCGCGCGCCGTCTCGGTCCGCACCAGCATGTCCGCGCACAGGTGTTTGACCGCCTGGAACGCCCCGACGGGCTGACCGAACTGCTCACGCGTCCGGGCGTGTTGCGCGGCCAGTTCGCACACGCGCACGGCCGTACCGAGCTGTTCGGCCGCGGTGAGCAGCACAGCGACGGGGTCAGGCGCCCCGCCGACCGCCCCAGCCCCGTCGACCGCCCCGGCCGCCCGGACCTCACCGATCACCCCGGCCCCACCGACGGCCGCTCCCGACGCCGCGGCCGGGGGCACCCTGTGCAGCGGGGTCAGTGGGTCCACTGAGCGGATCGGTACCGCCGTGGAGGCGTCGCCCAGTACCACGTCGGCCGCCGCCAGCCACTCCACGAGGTCGCCGTCCACGGCCGTCACCACCGTCTCCCCGGTGGCCGCCCCGGGCACGGTGCCGGCCGCGAGATGGGTGGCCACCAGCGGTCCCGGCAGCAGCGCCCGGCCGGCCTCCTCGAAGGCCAGCGCCGCCTCCGGCAGCCCGGCCCCCGCCCCGCCGTCCGCCTCGGGCAGCCGCAGCGCGAACAGGCCCGCCGCGCCCAGCTCCCGCCACAGCGCCCGGTCCAGGCGGGGCGGGCCGAGCGCGGCCCGCGGCTGCCACGCCTCCCGCCGCCGGGCCAGCAGCCGCCGCACTCCGTCCCGCAACGCGCGCTGCTCGTCGGTGAGTTGGAAGCGCATCGGCCGTTCACCGCCCCTTCGGCAGGCCGAGGATCCGCTCGGCCACGATGTTCCGCTGGATCTGCGACGTACCGGCGGCGATGGTGTACGACAGGGAGGACAGCCGGTCGAGTACCCACGGCCGGTCCAGGTCGAGGCAGTCCGCGCCGAGGACGTCGGCCGCCGCGTCGTACAGCTCCTGACGGGCGTGCGAATACCTCAGTTTGAAGACCGAACCGCCGACTCCGGGCACCCCGCCGCCCCGTTCGGCCTCGCTCACGTTCCACTGCGTCAGCCGCCACAGGGCCCGGAACTCCGCGTTGAGCGCGCCGAGCCTGCGGCGCAGCGCCGCATCGTCCCAGCGGCCGCCCGCGCGGGCCTCGCGGGCGAGTTCGCCCAGCACCCGGCGGCAGGCGACCACCTCACCGGCGAAGGCCGTGCCGCGTTCGAAGGAGAGCGTCACCATGGTCACGCGCCAGCCGTCGTTCTCGGCGCCGACCCGGTTGGCCACCGGCACCCGCACCTCGTCGAGGAAGACCTCGGCGAACTCCGCCGACCCGGCGAGCGTGCGCAGCGGCCGTACGGTGACGCCCGGGGCGTCCATGGGCATCGCCAGCCAGGTGATGCCCCGGTGCCGGGGCGCGTCGGGGTCGGTGCGGACCAGCAGTTCGCACCAGTCGGCGACCTCGGCGTGCGACGTCCAGACCTTGGACCCGCTCACCACGTAGTGGTCGCCGTCCCGCCACGCGCGCGTGCGCAGCGCGGCGAGGTCGGATCCGGCGTCCGGTTCGCTGAAGCCCTGGCACCACACCTGCTCGCCGCGCAGGATCGGCGGCAGCCAGCGCGCCCGCTGCGCGGCCGTACCCTCCGCGGCGATCGTCGGGCCGGCGTGCAGCAGCCCGACGAAGCCCGCGCCCACATAGGGCGCGCCCGCCCGCTCCGTCTCCTCCAGGAAGATCAGCCGCTGTGTCGGCGGCGCGTCCCAGTGCACATCGGCGTACCCGGCGTCGTACAGCATCCGCTGCCAGCCGAGGTCGTAGGCGCGGCGCGCGGGCCAGTCCTCCGGGGACGGCCTGGCCGGCAGGGTGGGCAGCGCCTTCGCCAGCCACTGGCGCAGCCGCGCCCGGAAGTCCTCCTCCTCCGGCGTGTACGACAGGTCCACTAGCGGTCCAGGTCGAGGCCGAGCATGCGGATCGCGTTGCCCCGCATCAGCTTGTACACGGTCTCCTCGTCGAGGCCCTTCACATGGTCGAGGGCGACCTCCTTGGTGTGCGGGAAGGTCGAGTCGACGTGCGGGTAGTCGGTCTCGAAGGTGGCGTTGTCGCGGCCCACGGCGTCCAGGGAGGCGACCCCGTGCTTGTCGCGGAAGAAGCAGCAGAAGATCTGCCGGTAGTAGTACGTCGACGGCGGTTCCGGGATCAGGTCGCGCACGCCGCCCCAGGCGCGGTGCTCCTCCCAGACGTCGTCGGCGCGTTCCAGGGCGTACGGGACCCAGCCCATCTGGCCCTCGGAATAGGCCAGTGTGAGCCGCGGGAACTTCACCAGTACGCCGCTGAACAGGAAGTCCATCATCGAGGCCATCGCGTTGTTGAAGCTGAGCGACGCCTGGACGGCGGGCGGGGCGTCCGGCGAGGCGGCCGGCATCTGCGAGGAGGAGCCGATGTGCATGTTGACGACGGTCCCGGTCTCCTGGCAGGCGGCGAAGAACGGGTCCCAGTGGCCGGAGTGGATGGAGGGCAGCCCGAGGTGGGTGGGGATCTCGGAGAAGGTCACCGCCCGCACCCCGCGCTCGGCGTTGCGCCGGATCTCCGCGACCGCGAGGTCCACGTCCCACAGCGGGATCAGGCACAGCGGGATGAGCCGGCCACCGCTGCCCGCGCACCACTCCTCCACCATCCAGTCGTTGTAGGCGCGCACACAGGCGAGCGCGACCTCCTTGTCATGGGCCTCGGCGAAGGTCTGCCCGCAAAAGCGCGGGAAGGTCGGGAAGCAGAGGCTGGCCTCGACGTGGTTGAGGTCCATGTCCTTGAGCCGTTCGACGGGGTCCCAGCAGCCGGGCCGCATCTGCTCCCGGGTGATCCCCTCCAGGGTCATCTCGTCGCGGTCGAAGCCGACGGCGGCGATGTTGCGCTTGTAGGGGAACTTCAGGTCCTCGTAGATCCACCAGTCGGTGGGCTGGCCGTCCGGGTCCATGGTGATGCGGTACTTGCCGCCGATGTAGGCCAGCTCGCCGATCCCCGCGGTGAGCGGCTTGGGCCCGCGGTCCCGGTACTTCGCCGGCAGCCATGTCTCGAAGAGGTGGGCGGGCTCGATCACATGGTCGTCGACGCTGATGATGCGGGGCAGTTCGGGCATGGGTCCCCTCCGCCTGACGTGTGCTGACGGCCGCCGTATCTGATGGCCCATCAGAAATCCTCCGGACAGGAGACTAGTCCCGCACCCCTGGACCGACAAGGCGCACGGCCCTACGCTCTGCGCACTATCTGACGCTCCGTCAGCCGAAGGGGGGCGGGGATGGACACCGCCGCACACGAACTGAGCACGTCCCGCACGCTCTGGCAGCTCCTCGCCCGCCGCGCGGCCCTCACCCCCGACCGCCCGGTGTTCCTCCAGGACGACCGGACGCTGACCTTCGACGGCCTGCGCGCGGGCGCCGAGCGGGTCGCGGCGGGCCTGTACGGCATGGGCGTACGGCCCGGCACGGTCGTCGCCTGGCAGCTGCCCACCCGCATCGAGACGGCCCTGCTGTCCTTCGCGCTGGCCCGGCTCGGCGCCGTGCAGTCGCCGGTCATCCCGTTCTACCGGGACCGGGAGGTCGGCTTCGCGCTGCGCGAGTCCAGGGCGGAGTTCTTCGCCGTACCGGGCACCTGGCGCGGATACGACCACACGGCGATGGCGCGGCGGCTGGGCGCGAAGGGGATCTTCGAGGCGTACGACGCGCTGCCCGACGGCGATCCCGCGCGGCTGCCGCCGCCGCCCGCCGAGGGCACCTCGGTGCGCTGGATCTACTGGACCTCGGGGACCACTTCCGCCCCGAAGGGCGTGCTGCACACGGACCGTTCGCTGATCGCGGGCGGCTCCTGCCTCGCCCACGCGCTGCGCCTGCGACCGGACGACGTGGGCTCGATGGCCTTCCCGTACGCGCACATCGCCGGCCCGGACTACACGGTGATGCTGCTGCTGTACGGCTTCCCGGCGGTGCTGTTCGAGCAGTTCGCGCTGCCGGCGGCGCTCGCCGGGTACCGCAGGCACCGGGTGACCGTGGCGGGCGGCTCCACCGCCTTCTACTCCATGTTCCTCGCCGAACAGCGCAAACGGCCCGGCGAGAAGATCGTCCCGACGCTGCGGCTGCTCGCCGGCGGCGGGGCACCGAAGCCGCCGGAGGTGTACCACGCCGTGGTCCGCGAGATGGGCGTGCAGCTCGCCCACGGCTACGGCATGACCGAGGTGCCGATGATCACCATGGGGGATCCGCGGGACACGGCCGAGAACCTGGCGACGACGGAGGGGCGACCGCCGCGGGAGATGGAGATACGGATCGTCGACGGGGAGGTGCGGCTGCGCGGGGAGGCCGTGTGCCAGGGCTATCTGGACCCGGCACAGACCGCGGAGGCGTTCGACGCGGACGGGTTCCTGCGCACCGGCGACCTCGGGTACCTCACCGACGGCGGGCACCTGGTGCTCACCGGGCGGCGCAAGGACGTGATCATCCGCAAGGGCGAGAACATCTCGGCCAAGGAGATCGAGGACCTGCTGCACCGGCATCCGGCCGTCGGGGACGTGGCGGTGATCGGGCTGCCGGACGCGGAGCGCGGTGAGCGGGTGTGCGCGGTGGTCGAACGGGCCGTACCACCGCTCCCGGACGGGGAGTTGACCCTGGAGACGGTGACGGCGTACCTGCGCGCGGAAGGGCTGTCCGTGCACAAGCTGCCGGAGCAGCTGGAGGTGGTGGACGCCCTGCCGCGGGGCGAGACGCTGCGGAAGGTGCTCAAGTACGAGCTGCGGGAGCGTTTTTCGGGCAGCGGGCCGCGGTGAGCGCCGCGTGTGCGGTGCGTCTCACTCCGGCACGGTGAAGTAGCGGGCGAACGCGGGGACGATCTCCGCCTCGCCCACCCGGCCGTCGCCGTCGGTGTCCAGCGCCGCCGCCACCGGCCCCGCGATGTCCTGCGGGACGCCGAGGATCCGCAGCACGCGCGCGGTGTCGTCGACCGTGGCCGCTCCGTCGCCGTCGGTGTCCGCGACGGCGAGGGCCGCGTGCAGGAAGGGGCGGGCGATCTCGGCGAACCGCTCGGGGTTGTCGCGCAGGCGCTTGACCGCGCCGGTCACGAACTCCTCCCGGGTGATGCGCTGGTCGCCGTCCCGGTCCGCTATCCCCGCCATGCCCTGCCAGAACGCCTCGGCGCCCGCGTACAGCGCCTGGCCCCTGTCGGAGCGGGCCGCCGTGCCGAACTCGGCGAGCAGCGCCTTGGCCGCCGCGCTGAAGTCCTCCCGGTCGATCCAGCCGTTGCCGTCCTGGTCGAAGGTGGCGAACCGGGCTGCGATCCGCCGCTCGTACTCGGTGCTGACCATGTCTACTCGGGCCGCCTTACCTCACGAGGGATGCGTCTCGCACGGAGCGTACGACGCCCACACGGCCCGCGCCCCGCCAACCCCACGCTTGTGCCGAGACCGCCGACATCCCGCAACAAGGGCGTCACCCCGAAACAAACGCCGCCCTCATACGGGGGCGCAGGCGGCGAACTCGCGACGGGGGGCACCTTCACGCCGGGACGGGACAATGACCTCCCGCCGGGGCCGGGCGGCGGTGGCGTGTGGGACGAGAACGGCAGCAGCACGCCGGAGTAGGGGCAAGTGGCAGGCCGGGACAGGCAGGGCGGACTCACTCCGAGGCGGGCGCGGCGGTCTCACGCCGAGGAGGGACGACGGCCTCACGCCGGGGCAAGAAGCGGCGGTGGCATGCGGGACGGAGGCAAGTGGCTTGCCCGGACAGCATGGTGACCTCACGCCGATGCGGCGGCCTGACGTCGGAACAGCCGCGCGGCGACCTCCCGCCGGACGGGGGCGGCGAAGGCATGCCGGTACGGGAGCGGTGGTTTCAGACCGCGGCAGGCGCGCAGCCTCACGCCGGGACGGGGGCGTGGCGGACTCACGCCGTGACAGACGCGTGCGCTCACGCCGGAGCGCGGGCCGCGGGGCCGTGCCGGGGTGATCGGGTCAGGCTGTCAGGGGGTTGGGGGTTTCTGTTGTGGCTGTGGCGAGGTCGGGGTGGATGTCGAAGAGGCGGCGTACTCCCAGGGCGCCGAGGACGCGGTTGACGTGTGAGCCGTCGTCGGCGCCCCGGGCGGGCAGGATGAGCCGCAGCCGGCCGCGGCAGGAGCGGATGAGGCGACGGGTGGCTATCAGCACGCCGACCCCGCTGGAGTCGCAGAAGAAGACCTCGGAGAGGTCCACCACGAGCAGGCGGTGCCCGTCGGCCACCGCGTCGTGCACCCGCTGGCGCAGCACCGGCGAGGTCACCAGGTCCAGTTCGCCCGACACCCGCAGCACGGCCCAGCCGCCGCGCTCGTCCTCGGTCACTGTGAACGCCACCACCACGCCCTTCGCTCGCCGGGACCTCCGGGGATCTCCCGGAACCATCCGGAACCACCTGAAAACGGAAGTTCCCCCTACGCTTCCTTGCAGCGCGGCTGCCCAGCGGCCGTTCCCCGAAACACGGCAGCAGAAACGAAAAACCGGAAGAAGAGGCTTGTTCCAGTCGTCTTCGATCCTGTTCGATCGGATGGGGGACGCACGGCCACGAAGGTCCATTACCACCTGCGGTCCGCCGGAGGCGCGCATTGACGCAAAGGCGCGTGCTCCGTCGGAACCGCCGATTACATTCGTGGAGACGTTGGGTAGGCGCTGGACAGGGGCAAGGGGAGGGGGCCGCATGGCGAAGAAGGGCACACCGCCCCGCTGGGACCGCACGATGCAGCAGCGGCTCGCACGCGGCGAGGCCGCGGCCCTCGGCGAGCTCTACGACCGCTTCGCCTCACTGGTGCACGGCCTCGCCCACCGCGTACTCGGCGACGAGGACGCCGCCGACGGCATGACCCGCGAGGTCTTCGCCCACGTGTGGGAACACCCCGACGCCTACGACCCCCGGCAGGGCCCGCTGCGCTCCTGGATGGCCGCGCTGACCCACCGGCTCGCCGTGCAGCGGCTGCGCGCCACGGAGACCGCCGCGCTGGCCCAGGGCGCCGACGCCGAGTCCCGCGCCGAGGAACTGGAGCGCAAGGTGCGCCACGCCTCGGTCGCCGCCCGCGCCGACTACATCGTCCACTCCATGCCCGCCCCGCTGCGCGCCGCCCTGGACCTGGCCTACGTCCAGCGCCGCGACTACCGGCAGACCGCCGCCGATCTCGGCGTCACCGAGGACGAGGCCCGCCGCCGGCTCCGCCTCGGCCTGCAACTGCTGTCCACCGCCCACGACGCCGGGACGCCCCCGGAAGACGGGGGCGCGCGGTGAGCGGAGCGGAGTGGTTCGATGCGCGTCACCCTCACGAGGAGCCGAGCGGCCCGGATGCCGGCGGCGGTGCCGGGCGTCCACCGGGGGCGGGCGGCCCCGACGGGCCGCTGCCCGGTGACGGCCCCGAACCGGACCACCCGCCGCGCATCCCGATGCCCCGTGCCTCCGTCGAGGACGGCGGGCGGCCCCTGCCCCAGCCGGACGCGGTGGCGCCCGCCCCGACACTGCCGCACGGCGTGCTGAGATCACTGCTCGGCGCGTGGGCGCTGGCCGCCTGCTCGGCCACCGAGACCGCCGCCGTCGAGGAGCACCTGGGCGAGTGCGGCACCTGCGCCGACGAGGCGCGGCGGCTGCGCGAGGCGGTCGGCCTGCTGCACCAGCCCGAAAGCCTCGACCTGGACCCGGCGCTGCGCACCCGGGTCCTCGCGAACTGCCTGGACCGGCGACCGCCTCGCATCCCGCTGCCCGAGTGGGCGACGCCGTACGACGCCGAGACCGCCCGGCTCGACGCGCTGCTCCAGGACATCGGGGCCGGCGAATGGCATGCGCCGGTGCGGCTGCGGTGGTTCGAGGGCGAGGCGGCGACGAGCCGCCGTACCACCGTCGCCGGGGTGATCGCGCACCTGCTGTCGGTGGACGGTCTGGTCGCGGTGGCGCTCGGCCTGGAGGACCCCGTGGCCGAGCGGGGCGTGACGGGGCCGGCGGCGCGCACCGAGGCATACTGGCGGGCCTCGCACTTCCCGCCGACCCGTGCCGTGCGGGGGCCCTGGCGGGAGCAGAGCCACAACCTGGTGCGGACGGTGTCCTTCAGCGGCGGCGCCGGGAAACTGCCCATCTCCTACGGCGACTTCACGCTGCCGCTGCATGACGCCATGCTGGACCGGGCCTTCGAGTGCTGGGTGCACGCGGAGGACATCGCGGTGGCGGTGGACTACCCGTACGAGCCGCCCGCGCCGCGCCATCTGCACCGCATGATCGACCTGGCCGCGCGGATGCTGCCAGGGGCGCTGGCGGCCCGGCGGCAGGCGGGGCTGGCCGCCATGAGCGGCGCCCCGCACCTGGTCGCGGCCGGGCGCCCGGGCCGTAGCCTCCGGCTGGAGATCGAGGGCGAGGGCGGCGGCGAGTGGCTGATCCCGCTGGACTCGCCGGGCGCGGCGGGCTCCGCCGAGCTGGAGGTGGCCCATGTCGCCCTGGACGGCGTGGAGTTCTGCCGGCTGGCCGCGGGCCATGTGCCCCCGCAGGACGCCGCGGCGGGCCAGACCGGTGACCGCGAGGCGATCCGCGAGGTCCTGTTCGCCACGGCGGGATTGAGCCGCATGTAGCGGCTGGCGGGAGCGGGTTGCTATTCACCGGCGACCGCGGCTCGTCGGAGCGGGTTGCGGTTCACCGGCGACCGCGGCTCGTGGGGGCCGTTCGCGCAGTTCCCCGCGCCCCTGAGGTCGGACCAGCCGAGCCCCCTCGACCGGCACAGGCCCCGGCCCGCTAGCCGAAAACAGCCCCGTCAGGGGCGCGGGGAACTGCGCGAGCAACCCCCACCACCCCGCAGACGCCAACGGCCCGACGCCCCGAGCCACTGGGCGAAAACCCAACGCACGGCGGCCCATTCAGCCACATGCAGCCCCGCAGGGGCGCGGGGAACTGCGCGGGCAACCCCCACCATCCCGCAGACGCCGACGATCTGGCGTCCCGAGCTGCTAGGCGAAGACCACCGTGCGGCGGCCGTTGAGGAGGATGCGACGTTCCGCGTGCCACTTCACGGCCCGCGCCAGCGCCTGGCACTCCACGTCCCGGCCGATCGCCACCAGTTGATCCGGGGTGACGTCATGCCCCACCCGCTCGACCTCCTGCTCGATGATCGGTCCCTCGTCGAGGTCGGCCGTCACATAGTGGGCCGTGGCACCGATCAGCTTCACACCCCGGGCATGCGCCTGGTGATACGGCTTCGCGCCCTTGAAGCTCGGCAGGAAGGAGTGGTGGATGTTGATGATCCGGCCGCTCAGCCGCTTGCACAGGTCGTCCGAGAGGACCTGCATATAGCGGGCCAGGACGACCAGCTCGACCCGCTGCTCGCGGACGATCTCCAGCAGCCGCTCCTCGGCCTGCTCCTTGGTGTCCTTGGTCACCGGAATGTGGTGGAAGGGGATGTGGTACGACTCCACCAGCTCGGTGAACTCCGTGTGGTTGGAGACCACAGCCGCGATCTCCACCGGCAGCGCGCCGATCCGGGCCCGGAACAGCAGATCGTTGAGGCAGTGGCCGAACTTGCTGACCATCAGGACGATGCGCATCTTCTCGTCGGCCCGGTTGATCTGCCAGTCCATCTGGAACGCGTCACCGATCGCCGCGAAGCTCGCCCGCAGCTTGTCCACGGTGACCGGGGCCTCCGCCGAGAAGTGGACCCGCATGAAGAACAGGCCCGTGTCGTGGTCGCCGAACTGCTGACTGTCCTCGATGTTGCACCCGGTCATGAACAGATAGCTCGACACGGCGTGCACGATGCCCTTCTTGTCCGGGCACGAGAGAGTCAGGACGTACTGGTCGGACGGGGCCGCGGCCCGGGTGGACTGCTCGTTCATGCAGCACAGGGTCCCACATCCACCCCGCCGCGGCGGGCACGGCCCGCTACGCGGACCGCGTCATGATGCGCAGCACCTCAAGGCTGCGCGGCGGCACCTCGGGATCGTCGCCGTCGCTCATGGACATCCGGACGTGCGCGTCCCGCGCCGCCCGCACCGCCTCCGGCCAGCCCTGGTGTTCGAGGTACGCGGCGACCGGCGCGTCCGGGCCGACCTGGTGCATGATCCGCAGCACCCGCAGCACGGCGGTGTCGACGAGCGCCGCCTCCTGGGAGTCCCGGAAGATCGTGCCGACGTACTTCTCGGCGGACCAGTTGTCCAGCCAGGTGTCCTCCACCAGCCGGTACACGGCGTCGGTCACGTCCCCGTACCCGTCGACACCGGCCAGCCAGACGTCCCGCTGGAACACCGGATCCGAGAGCATGTGCAGCGCGGAGCGCACATTGCTGCGCCAGCGCCACCACGGCATGTCGTTCAGTGGCATGCCGCCCATGGTGGAGGAGCGACGGCCGCGACGGGAAGAGTTCTCCGAACCTTGCACGGTCACCGATCGTACGTTCCCCGGCGGCGGCGCCTGACCGCCCCCCGCAATTCACCCCTATGTCACCTCTGGTTGACCGAGGGTCACTCGCCGGTTAGCGATGTGGCGGAATCGTGCGTGAGCATGACCGGCAGGCGACGCATCCGAAAGCCCCTTCCCCCCGCCCTCCCCCGGCCCGTCAAAGCCGCCGCCCTGTCCGCGTGCGCGCTCGTGGCCTGTGTCTCGCTCGCCGCCGGATGCGGGGTCATCCCGGGCACCGCGGGCGGCTCAGGGGACGACCCGATCAAGGTGATGACCTGGGCACCCCAGGACACCAGCGCCACCAACAA
The DNA here is from genome assembly GCF_057537855.1 of Streptomyces diversicolor. NCBI lineage: Bacteria > Bacillati > Actinomycetota > Actinomycetes > Kitasatosporales > Streptomycetaceae > Streptomyces > Streptomyces diversicolor. The sequence goes on along the minus strand of NZ_BAAJXA010000015.1, from coordinate 167,332 downwards.
GGCCGGCATGCCCGCCCTGGCCGCGGCCTACGCCCGCTGGATCAACTCACAAGGCGGCATGGGCGGCCGCAAGCTGAAGGTCCTGACCTGCAACGACCACAACAACGCGGTGGGCGCGGCGAAGTGCGCCCGGCGTGCGGTGGACGAGAACGTGGTCGCGGTCGTCGGCTCCTACAGCCAGTTCGGCGACTCCTACTTCGCGCCGCTGGAGGGCGCGGGCATCCCGTACCTGGGCGGCTACGGCGTGACGAACGAGGAGTTCACCAGCGCCCTGTCCTACCCGGTCAACGGCGGCCAGCCGACCCTGATGGCCGGCCTCGGCAGGGCGCTCGCCGACAGCTGCGGCCCCGTCGCCCTGGTACGCCCCGACAGCATCGCCGGCGACCAGCTGCCCGAGCTGATCGACTCCGGGCTGGCCTCGGGCGGTCACGACGCGGCGAAGGACCAGCTCGCGCCCGAGGACGCCACCGAGTACGGCGGCCAGTCCGAGCAGGCGCTCAAGGCGGCGACCGCTGACCCGCTGCACAAGGGGTGCGTGGTGCCCGCGCTCGGCGGCCGCACGGACACCTTCATGGACTCCTTCCGGCGCGCCCGCGGTGACTACCCGGAGGTGCGCACCGCCACCGTGCTCGGCAGCGTCGACCAGAGCGTGATCAACGCGACGGGCGGTGCGAGCGGGCCGTACGAGGGCTCGTACATCACCGGCTGGTACCCGGTGGCCTCCGACAAGCGCTGGGACCCCATGAAGAAGGTGATCAACAAGGAGGCGTTCGGCGACAACCGGATCGACCCCGCGGACGCCGGGGTGCAGACCACGTGGATCGCCTACACCGCGCTGCGGGCCGTCCTGGAGAAGATCGGCGACGGCGAGGTGAGCGCCGACACCGTGCGCCGCACCCTGAACTCCGGGGTCAAGATCGGCACGGGTGGGCTCACCCCCGCCCTCAGCTGGCACCAGCAGGGCCGGGGCAAGCTCGCCTCCGTCGGGCTGTCGCGCCTGGTCAACGCGCAGGTGACCCTCCAGGTGGTGCGCGGGGGCCGACTGGTGGCGGCCAAGGACGGGGGCGCCGTGGACGTCACCAAGACACTGCTGAACGCCAACCTCAGCTGAGCCGGCCGCGCCCGCCGCCCCGGCTCACAGCTGGGTCGGCTGGCGCTGCGTGAGACCGTACGTCTTCGCGATCGCGTTCCACAGCGGCGCCGCCTTGGCCTTCTCCGCGCTCGCGGTGCCGCTGTCCCGGTTGCCCGCCTGGGTCTGGCCGGTGGTGCGGGCCTGCTTCTTCTTGCAGCCGTGCTTCCCAGCGGTCTGGTCCGCCCAGGCCGCGTAGTGGTTGTCGGCCGACGCCGAGGCATGCCACGCCTTGGTGAGCGCGGTGGTCAGCTCGGCGTGGTTCGGCAGCTTGTCCACGGCCAGCCGGGACAGGCGGGTGACCAGCTCGGAGCGCTGCTTGGCCGCGTCCCGCAGGTCCGCGGCGGCCCGGTCCAGGTTCTGGCAGGACTTCACATCGGACACCGCCTTGATCACCGAGGCGCGGCTGCTGCCGCTGTCGGCGAGCAGCTTGTCCAGGGCGACGGCCTGCTGCTCGGCGGGATCGGCGGACGCCGACGGCGACGGCGACTCCTCGTCGGCCGGGGCCGAGGCGGCGACGGTCTTGTTGCGGTCGCCCTGGTCGTCGCCGCCCCCGCCGCTGAGCAGGGCGCCGGCGCCGACCCCGAGGACGATGATGCCGATACCGGCGGCGGCTATGAGCGGCACCCGCGAGCGGGACCGGCCGCCGCGCCCCGCGCGCCCGCCGCCGTCCTGCCCACCGCGCCGTCCGCCGCCCGGGCCCTGCGGGGCGTAGGCGGGCTGCGGCTGCCCGGGGTAGGGGTCCTGCGGCTGCTGGAGGGGCGGCAGCTGCTGGGTGGCCGGGGCCGGTCCCGGACCGGCCGCGGCGCCGCGGAAGAGGTTGTCGAACTCGGCGGGCGGCTGCCGGTCCCCGCCCGGGGCGGCGCCGTACGGGGCGGCCACCGGGGCGATGTACTGCGTGGCCTCCGCGTCGGGATGGGGGGCCGCGGGCCGCGGCTGGTCGGCCCGGCCCAGGAAGCGGGTGTCCTCGGCCGACGTCTCGGGCGGCAGCGCGCCCGGCGCCACCGGCGGTATGTACTGGGTGGCGCCCTCGTCCACCGGAGCCGGCGCGGGGCCGGGTGCGCCGGCGGCGACGGGCGGCAGGAACTGGGTGGCGCCCTCGTCCGCGGCCGGCGGGGCGGCGGCCGGCGGGAGGTACTGCGTCGCGTGGTCCCCGGCGGCCGCGGGCAGCGGGGCCGGGTACGGCTGTGTGCCGCCACCGCCCGCGTACGGCTGCTGCTGCGGGGCGCCGTCCCCCGCGTACGGCCGCTGCGACGCGTCGCCGCCGGGGCCGTACGCCTGGTGCTGCGCGCCGTGCGCGCCGGAGCCGTACGCCGGCTCCTCGGGGGACCGGCCGCCGTACGACGGGGCCGGGGCGCCCTCCGGGGGAAGCGGGCCGGCGCCCGGGGCGGGCGGCTCCTGGGGCGTCCACGGGGCGGGCTGCCCGCCGGGGGCGGCCCATTCCTGGGCGCCGGCCGGAGCCCAGCCCTGGCCGGGCTGGGGAGCGGCGGTCTGCTGCTGGTCGGGGCCCCAGGGCCGGTCCCACGACTGACCGCCGGCCGGAGCGGCGGCCGGGGGGCCGGCAGCCGGGGCGGCCGGCTGGTTCGCGGCCGGCTGCGGGGCGGATCCGCCCGTCATGCCCGGCAGCAGGGGCTCGCCGCCGTCGGAGGGCAGCACGATGCCTTCGCGCGCGGGCTCGCCCTGTCCACTCTGCGTCACCGGGACTCCTACGAATGGGGGACCTTCGGAATCGTCGGCTCACGCTACCGGGTCTCCCGAGCCGGGTGCCACGCAGCTCAGGGCGTGACCTTCTTCCCTGTGACGCCTGTAACAAAACCACCTCGTGGCACGCTGTTTACGGGCACGTCCGCGCGTCGGCGCATCGTTTCCCGCGTGTTCACGCGCCCGGCGGGCCGTCGTTCACACACCGAACGGGCCCTCGTTCACGCCACGGCCGGTGACCGCCTCACGCGGCCTGCTGGAGGTCGAGTCGCGCCCCGAACTCCCGTACCACCGGCTCGTCCCGGAACGGCTCAAGACGCTGCTGGAAGTCCTCCAGATACTCGGCGCCGCGGTTGGACCGCAGCGTCTCCAGCAGTTCGACCGCCTTCAGCCCGGTGTGGCAGGCCAGTTCGACCTCCCGCTGCTGCACCTGGGCCGTGGCGAGCAGCACATAGCCGATGGCCCGCCTGCGCGCCCGCCCCGCGGGGTGCCCGGCCAGCGACTGCTCCGCGTACCGCGCGGCCTCCCCGGCCTGCCCGAGGTCACGGTGGCAGTGCGCCAACTCGTCCGACAGATACGCCTCGTCGAAGTGCGCGATCCACGCCGGGTCGTCCCCGGACTCCGCGTCGGCCGACTCCATGGCAGCGATCGCCCGCCCGGACGCCGTCTGCGTGGCCCGTACGTCGCCCAGCAGCGCGTGCCCACGCGCCTCGGCCGCATGGAACATCGCCTCCACGCGCGGAGTGACGCGGCCCCGCGCCCCCTCCTGGGCCGCCCGCGCCAACTGCGCGATCTCCCGCGGGTTTCCGAGCTGCGCGGCCAGATGGCTCATGGACGCGGCGAGCACATAGCCGCCGTATCCTCGGTCGCCCGCCGCCTGCGCCAGCCGCAGCGACTGGATGTAGTACCGCTGGGCCAGCCCGGGTTGGCCGGTGTCGATGGCCATGTACCCGGCCAGCTCGGTCAGTCGGGCCACCGCGGCGAACAGATCACGGCCGACCGCCTCCCGGTAGGAGCCGGCGAGCAGCCCGGAGACGACACTGTTGAGATAGTGCACGACCACCGGGCGCACATGCCCGCTGCCGTACTGGTGGTCCAAGTCCACGAGCGCCTGGGTCATCGCGCGCACGGCCGCCACGTCCGACTGCCCCACGCGCGCGCCCGCCTGCCGCGCCACCTGCGCGTCCGGCGCCGAGATCAGCCAGTCGCGGCTCGGCTCGACCAGCGCGGACGCCGCCACCGACGAACCGGACAGGAAGTCCCTGCGGCCCACGTCGCTGCGCCACAGCTCACAGACCTGCTCGATGGCCCCCAGCACCGTCGGCGAGAACTGGAGACCGACGCCCGAGGCGAGATTCTTGCCGTTGGCCATCCCGATCTCGTCGATGGTGACCGTACGGCCCAGCTTGCGGCCCAGCGCCTCCGCGATGATCGCCGGAGCGCGTCCGCGCGGCTGCTGCCCGCGCAGCCAACGGGCCACGGACGTCTTGTCGTAGCGCAGGTCGAGGCCGTGCTCGGCGCCGCACATGTTGACCCGGCGGGCCAGCCCGGCGTTCGAGCACCCCGCCTCCTGGATGAGCGCCTGCAACCGTTCGTTCGGCTGCCGCGCGACGAGAGGCCTTGCTGCCATGGCATACCCCCTGCGAACCCTGGAGCGAAAAGATCCAGCTGTGAAGATCAATGCCCCGCCTCATGCCGAAAATGCGGGACATGCACGGATTGCCGGAGTAAAGGCTGGTGCCGGCCCCAGGGGTGGCTACCCCGTCACACCCTGCTTCCTCCCGCGCGCCCCCGCAGATGCACCCATGCGCCCCAGTCGAGGAATCGATGCTCCTCCCCCGCGCGCGGTCCTGTCATCGCACTGGCCGTAACCCGAGGTGGGCGCGGGAGTTGAGTGGGGCGTGGAAGAGACGATCGCTGGCGCCGAAGCCGCCAAGATTCCGACGCAGCGCGGGGCATCGCTGCTGGAAACCGCCGTTCGCTACGCCGAGGAGCGGCACTGGGACGTGGTCCCCGGCACCTGGCTGGAGGCCGCCGACGGGGAACAGCGCTGCTCCTGCGGCAACCCCGTGTGCGCCGCCCCCGGCGCACACCCGGGGCGCGCGGACTGGGCGGCGCAGGCGACCGGGAGCGTGACCGTCGTCCGCCGGATGTGGCAGAAGCAGCCGCGGGCTTCCATCCTGCTGCCGACCGGGCGCAGCTTCGACGCGCTGTCCGTCCCGGAGTCGGCCGGGTTCCTGGCGCTGGCCCGGATGGAACGGATGGGGCTGGCGCTCGGGCCGGTGACGCTCACCCCGGACCGGCGGATGAACTTCTTCGTCCTGCCGGGCGCGGCCCAGAAGCTGCCGGAACTGGTCCGCGGGCTGGGGTGGTCGGTGGGGTCGCTGGATCTGGTCGTGCTGGGCGAACACGCGTATGTGGCTGCGCCGCCTACGCGGTTCGGGTCGCAGGGGGCTGTGCAGTGGGCCTGCCGGCCTACTGTGGCCAATCGGTGGTTGCCGGATGCGGAGGAGTTGATTTCGGCGTTGGCGTATGCGTGCGGTCGGGATCGGTAGCGGGGCGCCTATTCGTCTGCGTGGCTGAGCGGTTTTGGCGTGTGCGGGGGCGTGGGGGGCGTGCGCCTACCCGTCTGCGTGGCTGAGGGATTTTGGCGGGTGCGGGCTCGTGGGGGCTTGTCGCGCAGTTCCCCGCGCCCCCTTGGGGCGGGGCTGAGGTTCTGGGGGCGGTGCGGGCTGTGCGCCTCCTCGTCTGCGTGGCTGAGCGGTTTTGGCGGGTGCGCGGGCGTGGGGGGCGTGCGCCTACCCGTCTGCGTGGCTGAGGGATTTTGGCGGGTGCGGGCTCGTGGGGGCTTGTCGCGCAGTTCCCCGCGCCCCCTTGGGGCGGCTGAGGAGGCTTGGCGGGTGCGGGGGCGTGGGGGCTTGTCGCGCGGTTCACCGCGGCCCTTTGGGGGGTTGCTTCGCCGTAGGGTGCTGGTATGGCGGAGGTAACGGGAGTGGGCGGCGGGGGCGCCGTGTGTGTGCGGGGGCTTTGGAAGCGGTTCGGGCAGCAGGTTGCCGTGGCCGGGGTCGATCTGGAGCTGCCCGCGGGGAAGTTCATCGGGCTGGTGGGGCCCAACGGCGCCGGGAAGACCACCACCTTGTCGATGGTGACCGGGCTGCTCCGGCCCGACCAGGGAAGCGTCGAGGTGGTCGGCCACGACGTGTGGCGGGACCCGGTGGCCGTCAAGGCACGGATCGGCGTGCTCCCTGAGGGGCTGCGGCTGTTCGAGCGGCTTTCGGGGCGCGAACTGCTCGGCTACTCCGGGCGGTTGCGGGGCCTGCCCGGGTCCGAGGTGGACAAGCGGGCCACCCAGCTGCTGGACGTACTCGATCTCGCCGGGGCCCAGCACAAGCTCGTCGTGGACTACTCCACCGGCATGCGCAAGAAGATCGGGCTCGCCGCGGCCCTCCTCCACAACCCCGAAGTCCTCTTCCTGGACGAGCCGTTCGAGGGCGTCGACCCGGTGTCCGCGCAGACCATCCGGGGCGTCCTTGAGCGGTACACGGCCTCCGGCGCCACCGTCGTCTTCTCCTCCCACGTCATGGAACTGGTCGAGTCGCTGTGCGACTGGGTGGCCGTGATGGCGGCGGGCCGCATCCGCGCGACCGGCCCGCTGCCCGAGGTGCGCGGTCGGCACGCCACCCTCCAGGACGCCTTCCTCGAACTGGTCGGCGCACAGGGCCGCGACGCCGGGTCCGACCTGGACTGGCTGGGCGGCGGCGCCCGATGAGCGACGTCACCGCCACCGTCGTACGGCTGAAACTGTCCCTGTTGCGCAACGGGCTCAGGCAGTCCGGCGGCCGGCGGGCCGCCTTCATCGCCTCGGCCGTCATCGCGCTGCTGTTCGCCGCGCTGCTCCTGCTCGGCCTGCTCGCCCTGCGCGGGCACGCCCACGCCGACGCCGTCGCCGTGCTGGGTACGGCCGTGCTCGCGCTGGGCTGGGCCGTGATGCCGCTGTTCTTCCCCAGCGGGGACGAGACGCTGGACCCGACCCGGCTGGTGATGCTGCCGCTGCGCCCCCGCCCGCTGGTGCGGGCCCTGCTGGCGGCCTCGCTGGTCGGTGTCGGCCCGCTGTTCACCCTGCTCCTGCTGGCCGGCTGCGCCCTGTCGGTCGCCCGGGGCGCGGCGGCCTACGGCACCGCCGTCGTCGCGGTCGCCCTCGGGCTGCTGGTGTGCGTGGCCCTCGCCCGGGCCGTGGCCGCCGCGAACGTACGGCTGCTGACCAGCCGGAAGGGCCGCGATCTCGCGGTGCTCAGCGGGCTGGTCATCGCGGTCGGCGCGCAACTGGTCAACTTCGGCGCGCAGCGGCTCGGATCGGCGGGGCTCGGACAGCTGTCCCCGGCCACCGACGTGCTGCGCTGGCTGCCGCCCGCCGCCGCGGTGGGCGCGGTGCACTCGGTCAGCGAACGGTCCTACGGCACGGCCGCCGCCCAACTGCTGCTGACCGCCGCGGCGTCGGTGCTGCTGGTCGCCGTGTGGGCGCGCAGCCTGACCCGGCTGATGACCGCGCCCGACGGCTCCACCCTTCAGACCGCCGACAGCGGTGCCCGCGAACGCGCCTCGATGGGACTCGGGCGGCTGCTGCCCGCGGGCCGCACCGGTACGGTCATGGAACGCTCCCTGCGCTACATCTGGCGCGACCCCAAGACCAAGGCCGCGTGGGTGACCTCGCTCGCCATCGGCCTGATCGTGCCGGTGTTCAACGCGTTGCAGGGCACCGGTTCGGTCTACTTCGCGTGCTTCGCCGCGGGGATGCTCGGCATCCAGATGTACAACCAGTTCGGGCAGGACACCTCGGCGTTCTGGATGGTGGCCGCGACCATCTCGTCCGGCCGGGACGCGTATGTCGAACTGCGTGGCCGTGCGCTGGCGCTGCTGGTGATCACCCTGCCGTACGCCGCCCTCGTGACCGTGCTGACCACGGCCATGCTGGGCGACTGGCCCCGGCTGCCGGAGGCGCTCGGCCTGTCCTTCGCGCTGCTCGGGGCGATGCTGGCGACCGGCGCGTGGACCTCGGCCCGCTTTCCGTACTCCATCCCGCAGGAGGGGTACAAGAACGTGGCGCCCGGGCAGGCCGGCCTCGCCTGGATCTCGATCTTCGGCGGCATGGTCTCGGCGGCCCTGCTGTGCGCGCCGCTCATCGCGCTCACCATCTGGCTGAACGTGAGCGCGGGCGGCGACGACTTCACCTGGCTGCTGCTCCCGGCCGGCGCCGCCTACGGCGCCACGCTCACCCTGCTGGGCCTGCGCCTCGCGGCCCCCCAGACAGCCGCCCGCCTCCCGGAGATCCTGACAGCGGTAAGCAAGGGCTGACCGCCCCCGCGGCGCCTTGGCTGTCCCCCGGTGACCTCCGCCCCCCCGCACCGGCAAACCCCCTGACCGCCCACTCCGCGAGGGGGCCGGGATCAGTTTGCGGTGACTGTGGTCAGGAAGGGTTCGATCGCGGTGCGCCAGGCTTCTGGGCGGTCGTAGTGGACGAAGTGGCCCGCGTCGGCGACCTCCGCGTACTGGCCCTGGGGCAGGACCCGGACCATCTCCTGGGCCTCGGCGCGGCCCAGCTCGCCGTCGAGGCCGCGGACGACCAGGGTGGGGCAGCGGACCTGGGCCAGCTCCTCCCAGTGCGCGTCGTAGACCCACGTCTCGCGGGACTTCAGCATCCGCTCGGGCTCGAAGACGGGCCGCCAGCCGTCGGCGGACTCCTGCATGACCTCGGCGAAGAACGCGCCGCGTGCCGGGTTCGGACGGTCCACCCAGGGATCGTCCTCCCCGAACCACTTGCGTACGTCGGCGAGCGTGGCGAAGGGCACGGGCCAGGACTTGAACCAGTCGGCCCACTCACGCTGCGAGGCCCCGCCCAGCGCGGAGGCCCGCATGTCGCAGATGATCAGCGCCCGCACCAGGTCGGGACGCTTGGCGGCCAGCTGCCAGGCGGTGAGCGCGCCCATGGCATGCCCGATGAGCACGGCCGGGCCGAGACCGAGCTGTTCGAGGGCCGCCTCGGCGTCCTCGATGTACGCCTCACGCGTGTAGGCGACCTGCGGCGGCTTCTCGCTCTGGCCGTGGCCGCGCTGGTCCAGTGCGATGGCCCGATGACGCTCGGAGAGCCAGCGTGCGGTGGCCGCCCAGTGCGAGGCGCGCCCCATCAGGCCGTGCAGTAACAGCACCCCGGGCCCGTGCTCCCGGTCCGTCTTGGGAGGGTCGGCGAACTCCCAGGCGGCCAGACTCACGCCGCCCGCTCCCCTCACGTCGATACGCCGTGCCATGCGCTGGCACCCCCCTAGCTCCGCTCGGACCGTACCGCTGTCCTGCCGTCGTACCGCTGCGTTGCCCAGCTGCCGCCGAAGACGGCCGCAGATTATCGAATGCCTATTCGGAACTGCTGCCTCTGCGGGCAACACCCCTCATTCGAGTGACCCCCGGCGAGGAATGATCGTCGCCACCGAGGGGAGTTCTTACGCGGGAGGCGGACCGCTCGGGGAAAACGGTCCGCGGGGATGACCCTGAGAGCTCGGGGCTCCGGGTCAGCACAGGGGAGGACAGGCCCCGGCGCCGCTTGGCGCCGGGGCCCTCCCCCTGTCTGCGGCACATCCTCCCCACCCCCTGCGGTCATATGCCTCTCGCGACAGCCTCGCACGGGAACCGTCGAAGCGCTGCCATTCGGCGTACCGAATCCTGGATGCGGCACCGCTTCCCCGGCCCCCGGCCGGCGCGTCGGCCACGACAGTCGCCGGCGGACCGGGCAGCGCCCGGGCGCCGCCCGCTCAGCGCTTGGCGACGAACACGTGGGAGGCCACATCCGACTCCAGCTCGGCCGCCTCACCGCTGCTGCCCACGAGCACACCGCCCGCCGACTCGGTCACGCTCACCACCGAACCGGGCTGCACGCCCGCCCGGCGCAGCGTGTACATCAGCTGCGCGTCGGTCTGGATCGGCTCGCCGATACGACGGACGACGACCGTCTTGCCGTCCGCGCCCGGATCGAGGTCCGCGAGCGAGACCATGCCCTCGTCCAGGAACGGGTCGGCCCCGTCCTTCTCGCCCAGCTCCTCCAGGCCCGGGATGGGATTGCCGTACGGCGACTCGGTGGGGTGGCGCAGCAGCTCCAGGACGCGGCGCTCCACCGCCTCGCTCATCACGTGCTCCCAGCGACAAGCCTCCGCGTGCACCTGCTCCCACTCCAGGCCGATCACGTCGACCAGCAGGCACTCCGCGAGGCGGTGCTTGCGCATCACGCGCGTGGCCAGCCTGCGGCCCTCGTCGGTCAGCTCCAGGTGCCGGTCGCTCGCCACCGAGACCAGGCCGTCACGCTCCATGCGCGCCACCGTCTGGCTCACCGTCGGACCGCTCTGGTCGAGCCGCTCGGCGATGCGGGCGCGCATCGGGACCACGCCTTCCTCCTCCAGTTCGAGGATGGTGCGGAGGTACATCTCCGTGGTGTCGATCAGTCCGGACATACGTGCCCCTTGATTACCTGTGCCGGAAGCTCACCGCTCTCCGGCGTGCGCTGGCCCTGGCCTCAATTCTGACGCATACCACTGACAACCGTGCCGCGCCGCCGAAACCACCGGGTGACGAGTGCGTGCGCGGCGCGCCCCGGACCGTGCCACCGCGTATTGACAGCGCACTGGTCCAGACCGCACGGTGATCCGCGACACGGACGCTGCGAAGGGGCACCGCATGAGCGAGGGCACACCGGCCGACCAGTTCTTCGACGCCGCCATCGGCCTGCTGCGACGGGCCCGTGACGAGGAGTCCGCGGCCATCGCAGCCGCCGGCACGCTCCTCGCCGACACCGTCGAGGCCGGCGGCCGGCTGTTCGCCTTCGGCGCAGGCCACTCCTCCCTCGCCGCCCAGGACATCGTCTACCGGGCCGGCGGTCTCGCCCTGATGAACCTGCTTCCCGTCCCCGGAGCGGTCGGCGTCGACGTCGTCCCCGCCACCCTCGGCTCCGCACTCGAACGCGTCGACGGTCTGGCCACCGCCGTCCTTGACACCTCGCCCCTCCGGGCCGGCGACGCCCTCCTGGTCATCTCGCTGTCCGGGCGCAACGCCCTCCCGGTGGAGATGGCGATGCACGCCCGCGCCCTGGGGGCCAGGGTCATCGGCGTGACCTCGGTGGCGTACGCCGCGCAGACCTCCTCCCGGCACGCCTCCGGCACCTTCCTGAAGGACCACTGCGACATCGTCCTCGACTCGAAGATCGCGGTCGGCGACGCGGAACTCACCCTCGACAGCATCCCGGCCCCCTTCGCCCCCGCCTCCACCGTCGTCACCGCGGCCCTGCTCCAGGCGGTCATGGCCACGACGGCACAGGCCCTCGCCGCCCGAGGCACCGAACCACCCTTGCTGCGCTCCGGCAACGTCGACGGCGGCCACGACTGGAACACCCAGATCATGACCGAGTACCAAGACCGAATCTTCTACCACCACTAACAACCCAGGCCGCCCCAAGAGCGCCCCAAAGGGGCGCGAGGAACGGCGCGACCAGCCACAACACACCCGCACCCGACAGACGGCCCCCAAAGGGGCGCGAGGAACGGCGCGACCAACCACAACACACCCGCACCCGACAGACGGCCCCCAAAGGGGCGCGGGGAACGGCGCGAGCAACCACAACGCACCCGCACCCAAACGACGGCCCGTTGAACGGCTCAACCAGCGGAGCTAGCCGCAAGGTCCAGCGCCGCAGCGATCCGGGCCGCCACATCCTCCGCATACGTCGCGTCGACCCGTTCGAAGCCCGCGCGGGCAGCGCCCCGCAGGAACGTCACGACACCCAGCGTGCGCCCCCGGCTGCGCAGCACCGCGCACAGCGCGTGCACACAGTCCCCGGGCCACTGCCGGGCCAGCGCCCACTCCCGGGCCCGCCCCGCGGACACGTCGCCGGCGTCGGCCCGCACCGTCCCGCCCCGCTCGACGCACTGCAGCGCGGGGTGGCCCTCCTCGTAACGCACCGGCAGCCCGGCCGCGCCGGTGAGCAGGCTGGGCCCCGGCGCCCCGGAGGGGGTCGCGGCGATCCGCACCAGCCGCGCCCGTGCCGCACCGGCGTCGCCCGGCGGCGGACCCGCCACCCGGTCGATCAGCGCATGGTCGGCGAAACCGGCGAGCGCGAAGTCGAGGTGGACGGTCGCCGCCTCCGCCGGGTCCTCGCACTCGGCCGCCGCACGGGCCGCCCGGTGCAGCTGGTTGGCGCGGAAGCGCAGCAGCGACGCCTCCTGTTCGCCCTGCTTGGCCTCGGTCACGTCCTGGAACATCCAGCCCACCCCGAGCGGCACCGGCTCCTCCGCGAGCGGCGAGGCGAGCCGCAGGAAGCCGCTGCGCCAGCAGCGCCGCCGCTCGCCCTCCGGGGTGCGCACCGCCACCCACATCTCGGCCGGCGCGGGCGGCGCGCCCTCGGCCAGCACATGGGTGAGCGCGCCCTCCAGCTCCTCCACACCCTGTGCGAGCAGTTCGCCCAGGGGCCGGCCGAGCGCCGACGTACGCCCGATGCCCAGCGCCCGTGCCGCGTGCGCGTTCACGACCGCGGGCCGCAGGTCGGCGTCGACGAGCACGACCCCCCACGCCGCGTCCTCGAACAGCGCCTCGCTCAGCGCGATCGACCGCTCCAGGTCGATCTGCGCGTGCACCTCGCTGAAGGCGCAGTACACGCCGGCCGGCTTGCCGTCCGGCCCGCGCACCGCCGCGGACTGGGTGCGCACCAGGACCCGGCCGCCGTCCTTGGTGACCAGCGCGAACTCATGCACCTGCCGGCCGGGCGCATGCATCGCGGACAGCAGCCGGCCCTCGACCTCCTCGGCGTCGGCGCTACGCACCGCCCAGCCCGCGAACCCCTGCCGCCCCACCGCCTCGGCGGCGGTCCAGCCGAGGATCCGCTCCGCCTCCCGGTTCCAGTGGGTGACCACGCCGTCCGCGTCGAAGGCGCACAGCGCCGCGTCCATCCCGTCCAGCAGCGCGGCGAGCAGATCGGAGCCGCCCGGGTCCTCCGGACCGGATACGCCGGCGCCACCGTCCCGCTCGGGCTCGTCCGGCCCCAGTTCGTCGGTGGTCCCACTACGCCGGGAAGCACTCACCTGGACCCCCTGCAGGCTGCGTCCGCACACACGGCGCGAAAATTCGCTCTCCGCCTTTCATTCAACTCGAACGTGACACAGCACACACTTGGTTCCCGCAAGATTGAAAGAATCGTTGTACACCCGCTACCAGGCTCCCTTCGCCGCAAGGGGGTCGTCAACGCCTCAGAAAATCCCTTGAACACCCGCCGCCCCCTTCTTAAGGTGATCGGTACGTGAGAAAGGAGGTGATCGGGTACATGAGTGAAACCCGGACGCGCGAGGTGGCTGCGGGCTAGCGGCCCGCCACCACACCGAGTGCGGTGCCGGACCAGCGTGGGCAAGCGACACGCAGCCGGCCTAATCCAACGCAGTCACCCGACCCGCGGGCTCGCCGGTACGTCCGGCCGGCTTCTTCGTCGTTCGACGGAGGACCCGAGTCCGCGGGTCGTCTGCGTCTGCGGTAGCGACCGCCGAGGGGAGGGGCGTTACCCTTGGCCCATGCTTGCGATGCTCGTTCGGCGCCGTCATGTGGACTTTCTGCGCGTCACGAGCATGGCGTGTCGGCGCACCGCCTGACCGGCCCCTCACGCCCGTTCCGAACGCGGCTCTTCCGTCTCTTCCCGTCTCTTCCCGCCGAGGCACCCACGGCCGCGCCCACCCTTGACGGCTGCCCGGCCCCGTACACCCCGCGGACGCACCCCCATGACGCATCCCCCGTCGTACGACCACCTGCCCATCATCGATCTGTCGGCCGCCGACCGCGGACCGCAGGCCCGGGCCCTGCTGCGCGCGCAACTGCACAGCGCCGCCCACGACGCCGGCTCCTTCCAGCTCATCGGGCACGGCGTGCCCCGGCCCGAGAGGGAGGCGCTGCTCACTGCGACGCGTGCCTTCTTCGCCCTGCCCGAGGCCGACCGGCTCGCCCTGGACAAGGTCAACTCGCCGCACTTCCGCGGCTACACCGGCGGGGCCGGCCGGCGCGAGGAGTTCGCCATGGGTCCGGAGCGCCCGGCGTGCGCCCCCGGTCCCGGGGAGCCCGCGTACGGGTGGCTTGAGGGCCCCAACCAGTGGCCCGCGGCCCTCCCCGCACTGCGTACCGCCGCCCTCGCCTGGATCGACCGGCTCGGCGGCGTGGCCCGGCGGCTGCTGCGCGCACTGCTCACGGCGATCGGCGCTCCCGCCGGCTTCTACGACCCCGTACTCGGCGACCGCGCCCACCCGCACCTCAGGCTCGTACGCCATCTGGGGAACGCGGGCGGCGACACCTGCCGGGACGGCGGCGCGCACCGGGACCGGGGCTTTCTGACGCTGCTGCTCCAGGACACCGTCGGCGGCTCCCCCGACGCGGTGCCGCTGGACGGCGCCTTCGTCGTCGGCGTAGGCGACCTGCTGGAGGCGGCGACCGACGGCTATCTGGTCGCCGCCGACCCTCAGGTCATGGGCCCCGCCCCGCGCTTCTCCGTCGCGTTCGTCTGCGCCCCGCGGCTGGACGCGCGCGTGGCGCCGCTGCCGTTCCCGTACGCGGGCGCGGCGCCCGGCCTCACCGCCGCCCCGGACGGCCCGCTGCGCGCCGAGTACGGCCACCACGCGCTGAGGGGCGAGCTGCGGGCCCACCCGCGGGTGGCCCGGCGCCACCACGGGAGTCTGCTCGTACCGGCGTGAGGAGCGTCCCGGGGGGACCGCCGGGCCCGGATGGCCGCCGCGCCGCGCCGCTCGCCCTGACCCTCGCCCGGCATGGAGGAGCGCGCCGCGGGCCGTGCCGCGGTCGAACCGGCGCCCGTCGACCCGGCCCTCAGCGGGCGATGGCCTCGTATCCCGCGACCTCGCGGGGGCTGCGCGGTCCGGGCCCCACATAGCGTGCCGAGGGCCGCACCAGGCGTCCCGTCCGCTTCTGCTCCAGGATGTGCGCCGACCATCCCGCGGTCCGGGCGCAGGTGAACATCGAGGTGAACATCTGCGCGGGCACCTCGGCGAAATCCAGCATGATCGCCGCCCAGAACTCGACGTTGGTGGCGAGGACCCGGTCCGGGCGGCGGTTGTGCAGTTCCTCCAGGGCCGCCTTCTCCAGTGCCTCGGCGATCTCGTAGCGCGGCGCGCCCAGCTCACGGGCGGTGCGGCGCAGCACGCGCGCGCGGGGGTCCTCGGCGCGGTACACCCGGTGTCCGAAGCCCATCAGCCGCTCGCCCCGGTCCAGGGCCTGCCTGACGTACGCCTCGGCGTCGCCGGTCCGCTCGATCTCCTCGATCATCCCGAGGACCCGGGAGGGTGCGCCGCCGTGCAGCGGGCCCGACATGGCGCCCACCGCGCCGGACAGCGCGGCGGCCACGTCGGCGCCGGTGGAGGCGATGACGCGGGCGGTGAAGGTGGAGGCGTTCATGCCGTGTTCGGCGGCGGAGGTCCAGTAGGCGTCGACGGCCGCGACATGCTTGGGGTCCGGCTCGCCGCGCCAGCGGATCATGAACCGCTCGACGATCGTCCGCGCCTTGTCGATCTCCCGTTGCGGCACCATCGGCAGGGTCTGGCCGCGTGCCGACTGGGCGACGTAGGACAGGGCCATCACGGCGGCGCGTGCGAGGTCGTCGCGGGCCTGCTCCTCGTCGATGTCGAGCAGCGGTTTCAGTCCCCACACCGGGGCGAGCATGGCGAGCGCCGACTGCACGTCGACCCGGATGTCGCCGGAGTGCACGGGGATCGGGAACGGCTCCGCGGGCGGCAGGCCGGGGTTGAAGGCGCCGTCCACGAGCAGCCCCCATACGTTCCCGAAGGAGACGTGACCCACCAGTTCCTCGATGTCGACGCCCCGGTAGCGCAGGGCGCCGCCCTCCTTGTCCGGTTCGGCGATCTCCGTCTCGAACGCGACGACTCCTTCGAGCCCGGGTACGAAGTCGGACATGGGGCGGCTCCTCGTGGTGTGTACGGCGCGGGACGGGACGCGGCTACCACCACGGTTCCACGGTCGCTCTCAGGACTCGCGGTCCGGGCGGTCACCCCGGCGATGCTCCGGTCGGCCGATGCTCACCCGACCACCGGGGCATCAGCACCATAACCCCGGGTGTCGGCGTTGGGGAGGGTCCGCGGCACTGGGTGCCATACGGGTGCGGACGGGTATGCGGCAGGATGACCGGGTGACCGACCGCGATCCCCTTCTCGATCCCGCCGCCATGCGCAAGCACTACCGGGTGGAAGGTCTTGACGAGACCGACCTGGCCGCGCACCCGATGGACCAGTTCGCCCGCTGGTTCGAGCATGCCGCGCTGGCCGCGGCGCACGGCACGCTCTACGAGCCGAACGCCATGGTCCTCTCCACGGCGGACGCCGAGGGCCGTCCCAGCTCCCGGACGGTCCTGCTGAAGGAGTACGACGAGTACGGCTTCGTCTTCTACACCAACTACGACTCCCGCAAGGCCCGTGAGCTGGCCGCGAACCCGTATGTGTCCGTGGTGTTCCCCTGGCATCCGATCGCCCGCCAGGTCGTCGTCTCGGGTATCGCCCGGCGTACCGGCCGCGACGAGACGGCCGCCTATTTCCGCACCCGTCCGCATGGTTCGCAGCTGGGTGCCTGGGCCAGCGCCCAGTCGTCGGTGATTCCGTCCCGGGCCGGTCTTGAGGCGTCCTACGCCGAGTTGGCCGCCCGCTATCCGGAGGGCGAGCAGGTGCCGGTGCCGCCGAACTGGGGCGGTTTCCGCATCGCGCCGCAGACGGTCGAGTTCTGGCAGGGCCGCGAGAACCGGCTGCACGACCGGCTCCGTTACGTCGCCGAACCGGACGGCTCCTGGCGGCTGGAACGGCTGAGCCCCTGACCGGCCGGCACGCCAGGTACGCCTGGGGACGGTCCCCGCGTCGTCCGGCCTCCGCGGCCCGCCGGCGGTGTGGCGGTGGGGCTGTGTGCGGTGCTCAGGTCAGTGCTTCGTCCAGGAGGATCGTCCACTGGGCGACCACGCGTTCGCGGCGGGCTGTGTCGTCGGTGAGGAGGTTGGCCAGGCCGAGGCCGCGGGCCATGTCGAGCAGGCCCTGCACGGTTTCGCGGACGCCGGGCCGGGACTCGTCGGCGCCGAGCAGTTCCACCGCTATCCGGTGGGTCTCGCGGCCGACGCGGGCCTCCAGTTCGGTCACCCGGGGCCGCAGCTGCTCCTCGTCGCCGGCGGCGACCCACAGGTGCAGGGCGGCGCGGAACAGGGGGCCCGTGTACAGGTCGACGAGGGCGGCGACGACGGCGGGGCGGGCCGCGGCGCCGTCCGGGAACAGGGCGCGCAGGGCGGCTGACCGCTGCTCGGCGACGTATTCGACGGCCGCCGTGAACAGGTCCTCGCGGGTGCGGAAGTGGTGCTGGGCGGCGCCACGGGAGACGCCCGCGCGTTCGGCGACGACCGAGACGGTGGAGCCCGCCCAGCCGTGCTCGGCGAGGCAGGCCACGGCGGCCTCCAGCAGCCGCTGCCGGGTGGCCCGGCTGCGGTCCTGCTTGGGGAGGCGGTCGACTGCGGTCACAGCACCCATGGGGCATCCCGTCGTTCGAGGAAGGCCGTCATCCCCTCCCGGGCCTGCGCGGAGGAGAACAGCCGGGCGGAGAGCGCGGTCAGGTCGGCCGCCGCCCGGTCGAATGTCTCCAGCACCCTAGCCGTGAGCAGGCGCTTCGTCGCGGTCAGGCCCTGGGGCGAGGATCTGCGCAGGCCGTCGAGGACGGGGGTGAGTGCCGCGTCGACGTCGTCCCCGCTGAGGGTGAGCAGGCCGATGCGGGTGGCTTCGGCGGCGTCGAAGCGTTCGCCGGTGAGGTAGTAGCGGGCCAGGGCGCGCGGGTCGGCGCGTGGGAGCACGGGCAGCGAGATGACGGCCGGTGCCACCCCGAGGCGTACCTCGGTGAAGGCGAACGTGGCCCCGGTGGCGGCGGCCGCGATGTCGCAGGCGGCGAGCAGGCCGAGGCCGCCCGCGCGGGCGTGTCCGGTGATCCGGGCGACGACCGGTTTGTCGAGTTCCACGATCTGCCGCAGCAGCGCGACGACGGTGTCGGGGTGGGGCGGGTCGCGCAGGTCGGCGCCGGCGCAGAAGGTGCCGCCGGTGTGGGTGAGGACGACGGCCCGTACGCCGGGGTCGGCGGCGCATTCGGCCAGCGCGTCCGCGAGAGCGCCGACCAGGGCGGCCGACAGGGCGTTGCGGGTGTCGACCGAGTCCAGGCTGACGGTCTCGATGCCCCGCACGCGCGTACGCCCGATCGGCGTCACACCGGCCTCCCGACCGCGCGCGGCCCACGGCGAAGCACCTCACCGAAGCCGGACCGGCACACCTCGTCGACGCAGGTGACGTGCCGTATTCGTGTGCAGGGGCGGAACACGGTCACTCCTCGGGGGCCGGACGGGGCTAATCGGACTGGCTAATAGGACTGGCTGATCGGACTGGCTAATAGGACTTGGGGAGGCCGAGGGTCTGGTGGGAGACGTAGTTGAGGATCATTTCGCGGCTCACCGGGGCGATGCGCGCCACGCGTGCGGCCGTGATCAGCGAGGCGAGGCCGAACTCGCGGGTGAGGCCGTTGCCGCCGAGGGTGTGCACGGCCTGGTCGACGGCCTTCACGCAGGCTTCCCCGGCCGCGTACTTGGCCATGTTGGCGGCCTCGCCGGCGCCGATGTCGTCGCCGGCGTCGTAGAGGTGGGCGGCCTTCTGCGTCATCAGCCGGGCCAGTTCGAGGTCGATGTGCGCCTGCGCGAGGGGGTGCGCGATGGCCTGGTGGGCGCCGATGGGGGTCTGCCAGACGGTGCGGTCACGGGCGTACGCGACGGCCTTGGACAGCGCGTGGCGGCCCATGCCGATCGCGAACGCGGCCGTCATGATCCGTTCCGGGTTGAGCCCGGCGAACAGGTGCAGCAGACCCGCGTCCGCCGCCTCGCCCGCCCCACCCTTCTCGCTCTCCTCACCGATGAGCGCGCCGGCGGGCAGCCGCACATCGTCCAGGGTGAGTTCGAACTGCTTCTCGGCGGCGCTGAGTTCCATGTCGATGGGCCGCCGGGCAAAGCCCTCTGCATCGCGCGGGACGATGAACAGGCAAGGCTTCAGACGGCCCGTTCGGGCATCCTCGGTGCGGGCGACGATCAGTACCGCGTCGGCGATGTCCACCCCGGAGATGAACACCTTGCGTCCTGTCAGCAGCCAGTCGCCGCTTGCGGGGTCGCGGCGCGCGGTGGTGGTGATGCGGTGCGCGTTGGAGCCGGCGTCGGGCTCGGTGATGCCGAAGGCCATGGTGCGGGTGCCGTCGGCGATGCCGGGGAGCCAGGCGCGTCTTTGCTCCTCGGTGCCGAAGCGGGCGATGACGGTGCCGCAGATCGCGGGCGAGACCACCAGCATCAGCAGCGGGCAGCCGGCGGCGCCCAACTCCTCAAGGACGATGGCCAGTTCGGTGATGCCGCCGCCCCCGCCGCCGTATGCCTCCGGCAGGTTGACGCCGAGGTAGCCGAGCTTTCCCGCCTCGGACCACAGTTCGGCGGGGTGGCGGCCCTCGGCGACGGCGCGCGTGAGGTACGCGCGGCCGTAGCGTGCGCCGAGGGCGGCCACGGCGGCCCGCAGCGCCTTGTGCTCTTCGGACTCGATGAGGGCGGTCATGCGGTACCTCCGCGTCGGCTTGTCCGTGACTGCTCGCGCTCCTGGGTTGGTTCGACCACCGCCAGCACCGTGCCCGGCTCCACCTGCTGTCCCGGCCTGGCGTGCAGGGCACTGAGGGTGCCTGGGCCGGGCGCCGCGATCCGGTGCTGCATCTTCATCGCCTCCAGCCAGATCAGGGGCTGTCCCGCCTGTACGGGGGCGCCCTCGGTCAGGCCCTCGGCGATCCGGACGACCGTGCCGGGCATCGGGGCCAGCAGGGAGCCGGGGGCCGGCCGGGCCGTCGGCTCCGGGAACCGGGGCAGGGCCGTCAGGGCGGTGGCGTTGACGTGCACCCGGTCGCCGTAGCGGGCGATCTCGAAGCGCCGCTGTACGCCGTCCACTTCGAGTACGACCGTCCCCGCGTCGGCGCGCACCACCCGCACGCCGTCGGCCGCGAGGCCCTGGCGGGTGTGCCGGTAGCGGACCTCGTGCTCCTCGCCGGCCATCAGATAGCGCTTGGTCTGCGGCTGCGAGGGCAGATTGCGCCAGCCGCCGAACCGGGAACGGCCGTGCGCGTCGGCGAGGGCGGCGGCCAGCGGGGCGTACGGGTCGGGGGCCGGCGCGGTGAGGTCCGCGAGGTGACGGTCGTAGAAGCCGGTGTCCATGCGGGCCGCCGTGAACTCCGGGTGCCGCAGGGACCGTACGAGCAGGTCGCGGTTGGTGACCGGGCCGTGCACGGCCGCCCGCTCCAGGGCGCCGGACAGCCGGCGGATCGCCTCCGCGCGCGTGGGGGCGTGGGCGACGGCCTTGGCGAGCATCGGGTCGTAGTGGACGCCGATGGTGTCGCCGTCGGCGTAGCCGGCGTCGAGGCGGATGCCGTCCGGTACGGCCAGACGGTGCAGGGTGCCGGTCTGCGGCGCCCATTCGCGGGCCGGGTCCTCGGCGTACAGGCGGGCCTCGATCGCATGCCCACGCGCGCGTGGCGGCCGGTCGGCCAGCGCGTGGCCTTCGGCGACGCGGATCTGCTCGGCCACCAGGTCGATGCCGAACACGGCTTCCGTGACCGGGTGTTCGACCTGGAGGCGGGTGTTCATCTCCAGGAAGTGGGCCTTGTGCCCGGCGACCAGGAACTCGACGGTGCCGGCGCCCACATAGGCGACACGGCGGGCGGCACGCTCGGCCAGCCCGTACAGCTCGTCGGTGAGGGCCGGCTCCAGACCGGGCGCGGGGGCCTCCTCGATCACCTTCTGGTGGCGGCGCTGGAGTGAGCAGTCGCGGGTGCCGAGCGTCCACACCGTGCCGTGCGCGTCGGCGAGGATCTGCACCTCGACATGGCGGCCGTCCTCGACGTACGGCTCGACGAAGACCTCGCCGTCCCCGAACGCGCTCGCCGCCTCGGCCCGCGCGGCCTCCAGGGCCGCGTCGAGCCGGTCCAGGTGGCGCACGATCCGCATGCCACGGCCCCCGCCGCCCGCCGCAGCCTTCACCAGCACCGGCAGATCGGCCGCGGTGACCTCGCGCAGCGGCGCGAGACCCATCAGCTCCTTGGCGCGCGTCTTGGAGGCCATCGCCTCGATCGCCTCCGGCGGCGGCCCGATCCAGACCAGGCCGGCGTCGAGCACGGCGCGCGCGAAACCGGCGTTCTCGGCGAGGAAGCCGTAGCCGGGGTGCACGGCGTCCGCGCCGGCGGCCACGGCGGCCTTCACGATCAGGTCGCCCCGCAGATACGTCTCGGCGGGCGCGGCGCCCGCGAGGCGTACCGCGGTGTCGGCCACGCGCGCGTGCAGGGCGTTCTCGTCGGCGTCCGAGTGCACGGCGATGGTCCGGATGCCCAGGTCGCGGCAGGTGCGGAAGATCCGGCAGGCGATCTCGCCCCGGTTGGCCACAAGGACAGAAGTGATCACGGCTGGTCCCTCACATCCGGAAGACGCCGAAGCCGCCCCGCGCACCCTGGTAGGGCGCGGTGTGCAGGGCTGACAGGCACAGGCCGAGGACGGTACGGGTGTCGCGCGGGTCGATGACGCCGTCGTCGTACAGCCGCCCGGACAGGAACATCGGCAGCGACTCGGCCTCGATCTGCTGCTCCACCATGGCGCGCAGCGCCCCGTCGGCGTCCTCGTCGTAGGGCTGTCCCTTGGCGGCGGCCGACTGGCGGGCCACGATCGACAGCACCCCGGCCAGCTGCTGCGGGCCCATGACGGCCGACTTGGCGCTGGGCCAGGCGAACAGGAAGCGCGGGTCGTAGGCGCGTCCGCACATGCCGTAGTGCCCGGCGCCGTAGGAGGCGCCCATGAGGACCGACAGATGCGGCACCGTGGAGTTGCTGACCGCGTTGATCATCATCGCGCCGTGCTTGATGATGCCGCCCTGCTCGTACTCCCTGCCGACCATGTAACCGGTGGTGTTGTGCAGGAACAGCAGCGGGATGTCGCGCTGGTTGGCGAGCTGGATGAACTGGGCGGCCTTCTGCGACTCCGCACTGAACAGCACGCCCTGCGCGTTGGCGAGGATGCCCAGCGGGTAGCCGTGCAGAGCGGCCCAGCCGGTCGTCAGGCTCGTCCCGTACAGCGGTTTGAACTCGTCGAAGTCGGAGCCGTCGACGATCCGGGCGATCACCTCGCGCGGGTCGAAGGGGGCCCTCAGGTCGCCCGGGACGATGCCGAGCAGGTCCTCCGGGTCGTGCTTCGGCGGCTCGGCCGGCCCCGGATCGGGGTACGCCTTGCGGTGGTTGAGGCGGGCCACCACGCGCCGCGCCTGCCGCAGGGCGTCCCGTTCGTCCACGGCGAAGTGGTCGGCGAGTCCCGACACGCGCGCGTGCATCTCCGCGCCGCCCAGGGACTCGTCGTCGCTCTCCTCCCCGGTGGCCATCTTCACCAGCGGCGGACCGCCGAGGAACACCTTCGCCCGCTCCTTGACCATGATCACGTGGTCGGACATGCCGGGGATGTAGGCGCCGCCGGCGGTGGAGTTCCCGAAGACGACGGCAAGGGTGGGAATGCCGGCGGCGGACAGCCGGGTCAGGTCCCGGAAGACGGCGCCCCCGGGGATGAAGATCTCCTTCTGCGAGGGCAGATCGGCGCCGCCCGACTCCACCAGGCTGACGCAGGGCAGCCGGTTGGCGAGCGCGATGTCGTTGGCGCGCAGTGCCTTCTTCAGGCTCCACGGGTTGCTGGCGCCGCCGCGCACGGTCGGGTCGTTCGCGGTGATCAGGCACTCGACGCCTTCGACCACGCCAATGCCGGTGACCAGGGACGCGCCCACGGTGTGGTCGCTGCCCCAGGCGGCCAGCGGCGACAGCTCCAGGAACGGCGTGTCCGCATCCAGCAGCAGCTCGACGCGCTCGCGGGCGAGCAGCTTGCCGCGCCGCCGGTGCCGCTCCACGTACTTCGGGCCGCCGCCGGCGAGGGCCTTCGCGTGCTCGGCGTCCAGTTCGGCGAGTTTCGCGAGCATGGCCTCGCGGTTCGCCCGGTGGTCGGCGCCGCGCACGTCGACGGCGGAGGAAAGGACCGTCACAGCAGGGCCTCCGGGATGTCCAGGTGGCGGGAGCGCAGCCATTCGCCGAGGGCCTTGGCCTGCGGGTCGAAACGATGCTGGGCGGCGACGCCCGCGCCGAGGATGCCCTCCACGGTGAAGTTGAGGGCGCGCAGGCCGGGCAGCACATGACGGGTCACGGCCAGCGGCCGGCTCTCGGGTATCAACTGCCTGAATCTGTCGGCGGTCAGCTCGTGCACCAGCCACCGCCAGGCGTCGTCGGTACGGACCCAGACGCCGACGTTGGCGTTGCCGCCCTTGTCGCCGCTGCGGGCCCCGGCGACCAGCCCCAGCGGGGCCCGGCGGGTCGGCCCGGCGGGCGGCGGCGCCGGCGGGTCCGGCTCCGGTACGGCATCGAGCACCCGGGTGTCCTGGGGTCCCGGCACGGGGATACGGCGCCCGTCGTAGAGGACTGCCACATGGTCGACGGCACCATGGGGGACGTACACATCCTCGAAGACCCCATACGGTGTGCCCTTCCCCGGGGGTGCGAGCACATGGAAGCCGGGGTAACTGGCCAGCGCCAGCTCGACGGCGGCACCGCTGAGCGCCCGCCCGACGACCTCCTGATCATCGTCCCTGACGACGAGCCGCAGCAGCGCACTCGCTGCCTCCTCGGTGTCCGCGTCCGCCCGGTCGGTGCGGACCAGCTCCCACCGCACCTGCGCGGGCGGGGACTTGGCGAGCGCGTCGGCCATCTGCTCGCGCACCAGCGCCGCCTTGGCCTCGATGTCGAGCCCGGTCAGCACGAAGACGACCTCGTTGCGGAAGCCGCCGAGCCGGTTGACGCCGACCTTCAGGGCCGGCGGCGGAGCCTCCCCGCGTACGCCCTCGACCCGCACCCGGTCGGGTCCCTCCTGGGTGAGCCGTACGGTGTCAAGGCGCGCGGTGACGTCCGGCCCCGCGTACCGGGCGCCGCCCGTCTCGTACAGCAACTGGGCCGTGACCGTGCCGACGTCCACGAAGCCGCCGGTGCCGGGGTGCTTGGTGACGACGGCGGTGCCGTCCTCGTGGATCTCGGCGAGCGGGAAGCCGGGACGGCGGACGTCACCCTCGGCGAAGAAGGCGTAGTTGCCGCCGGTGGCCTGCGCACCGCACTCCAGCACATGTCCGGCGACCACGGCGCCCGCGAGCCGGTCGTACTCCGTGGGCGCCCAGCCGAAGTGCGCGGCGGCCGGCCCGGTGACCAGCGCCGCGTCGGTCACCCGCCCGGTGACCACGATGTCGGCGCCGGCCCGCAGGCACTCCGCGATGCCGAAGCCGCCCAGATAGGCGTGGGCGGCCAGGCCCGGGTGGGCGGCGGTCAGGTCGTCGCCCGCCACGTGCGCGACCCGCACCGGGACACCGAGCCGGTCCGCCAACGCCCGTACGGCGTCGGCGAGTCCGGCGGGATTGAGGCCGCCTGCATTGGTCACGATCCGGACCGAGCGCTCGTGCGCGAGCCCGAGGCAGTCCTCCAACTGCCGCAGGAAGGTACGCGCGTACCCGGCGCCCGGGTCCTTCAGCCGGTCCCGGGCCAGGATCAGCATCGTCAGCTCGGCGAGGTAGTCGCCGGTCAGCACGTCCAGTTCGCCGCCGGTCAGCATCTCGCGCATCGCGTCGAACCGGTCGCCGTAGAAACCGGAGGCGTTGCCTATGCGCAGCGGCTCGGTCACGACCGCTCCCCCGGCCCGCGCCGGGGCTCCCGCCCGGCACCCGGCGGCCCCGCGAACGCCTGCGCGATGTCCAGCCAGCGGTCGGCGTCGGCACCCACCGCACGCACCGCGAGGTCGGCCCGGTGGGCACGCTGGGTGACCAGGAGACAGAAGTCGAGCGCGGGCCCGGTGACGCGTTGCGCGGCGTCCTCGGGGCCGTACGCCCAGACCTCACCGGACGGGCCGACGACCTCCACCCGGAACTCCTCGGCGGGTGCGGGCAGCCCATGGGCGGCGAAGGCGAAGTCCCGGGCCCGCACACCGATGCGGACCACATGCTTCAGCCGGTCGGTGGGGGTGCGGACCACACCCAGGGCGTCCGCCACGTCCTGGCCGTGGGCCCAGGTCTCCATGAGTCGGCCGGTGGCCATGGATGCCGCCGACATGGGCGGGCCGTACCAGGGGAAACGCGCGCCGACGGGCGCGGCACGCAGGGCCTCTTCGAGCACGGTCCGCCCCTTGCGCCACCGCGCCAGCAGCGCGTCGGGCGCCTCCCGGGCCCCGTCCGCCGCGCCCTCGTCCACGAATGTCTCCGGTGCGGCGAGGGCCTTCTCGGCCAGCCCCCGGAACGCGTCCGCGTCGGTGACCGCGAGCAGCGCGGAACGGTCGGTCCAGGCGAGGTGCGCGATCTGGTGCGCGACGGTCCAGCCCGGCGCGGGGGTGGCGAGCGCCCAGCCTGTCGGCTCCAACGCGCTGACAAGCCGGTCCAGTTGCTGGCTCTCTGCGCGCAGATCGTCAAGGACGGGCATGGGGTCGGCCATGCGGAGGAGCATGGCAGCACCCCCAGAAACAATCAAGCACGCTTGCATGAATTGGTTTTCCACAACGCCGGTACCTGCGTGTTCGGCCTTCGCTACTCTCAGTGAAAGGAGGTGGTGGATGTGCGAAGCCGCGAACTGGACCCCAGCGCATCGCCGTTGGACTACTACGGCTACGAGTTGCGCCGGGCACGGGAAGCAGCGGGGCTGACGCTGGCGCAGTTGGGCTCGATCGTCTTCTGCACGGGGTCACTGATCGGCCAGATCGAATGCGCGGCAAGGGTGCCGCAGAGAGAGTTCTCCGAACGGGTGGACGCGGCCCTGGGAACGGACGGCTTGTTCTCACGGCTGGTGGGGTTGGTCCTGCGGAACCAGTTGCCGAGCTGGTTCCAGCCGTATGCGGAGATGGAGGCGAGGGCAACGAGCATCGCCACCTATCAGGCACAGGTGGTGTACGGCCTCCTCCAGACCCCCGAGTACGCGCGCGCCGTGCTGGAGGCGGGCCTGGCGGAAAGGCCGGACGAGCAGGTGGCGGCTCGGCTGGAGCGGCAACAGATCCTCACCCGGAAGCAAGCGCCGCTGGTGTGGGTGGTGCTGGACGAGGTCGTACTGCACAGACCGTTCGGCGGCCGGGGGGTCATGCGGGAGCAACTTACGCACCTGCTGTCTTTCCGAGACCGGCGTGAGGTGCGCTTGCAGGTGTTGCCGTTGGGAGTGGGCCAACATCCTGCAACAGCAGGCGGGTTCACAGTGATGCGCTTCAACGATCACGCCGACATCACTTACTCCGAGAACTACGACTCCGGGTTCGTGACGGCCAATGTGAGTATCGTCAGGGACTGTTCGCATCGTTACGATCATCTTCAGGCCACAGCTCTCTCCATTGAGGACTCGGCCAACCTGATCGCCCGCGTACGGGAGGAACGCTATGCAAAACAACCGGCATCTCACGGAAGCACGTTGGCGTAAGTCGTCTTACAGCGGAGGCACCGGAGGCGAATGCGTCGAATGCGCCCCCCTCGGCACCGCAACCTGGCGCAAGTCGTCGTACAGCGGAGACACCGGCGGGCAGTGCGTCGAGGTCGCCGACCTGACCCCCCACATAGCCGTCCGCGACTCCAAGCAGCCCACCGGAGCGCACATGACCTTCACACCGGCCGCGTGGGCCGACTTCCTGGCTCACGCCGCGCGGTAACCCAACACGGGAGGAACGCCATGCGGAACAACCGGAATCTCACGGGAGCCCACTGGCGTAAGTCGTCCCACAGCGGCGACACCGGCGGCGAATGCGTCGAGTGCACGCCCCTCGGCGCCCTCACCTGGCGCAAGTCCTCGTTCAGCGGCGGCACCGGAGGCGAGTGTGTGGAATGCGCGCCCCTCGGCACCGCCGCCTGGCACAAGTCGTCGTACAGCGGCGATAACGGCGGCGCTTGCGTCGAAGTCGCCGACCTCAGCCCCCACATAGCCGTCCGCGACTCCAAGCAGCCCACCGGCCCCCATGTGACCTTCTCCCCCACCGCCTGGGCCGACTTCCTGGCTCACGCCACGCAGTGACCCCGGTCACATGAGGTTGAACGGCCGGATCAGGCCTCGTGGCGGGCCGGGGCTGTGGTGGAGCGGAGTATCGGGTCGTTGCGCAGGACCAAGAAGGTGACGAGCAGGGTGAGCGCCTGCACCAGGGCGCACGCCCCGATGAGGCTGCCCAGGTACGGCGGCGGGGTGAGGGCGAGCAGGATGCCCGCGATGGGGAAGGGCAGCAGCAGGAGCAGGATGGTCAGGGAGAGGGTCGTGCCGAAGGCCGCGGGCGGGATGATCAGCGAGCGGAGGGTGCGCAGGACGATGGTGAGCCCTCCGTCGGCGGCCATGAAGAGGGCCACGAGGGCCACATAGCCGGTGTAGGACGGGGCCTGGGGCACGGCGAGGCAGGTGGCGGCCGCGACGGTTGCGCTGATGACGCCGACCCCCCACAGGCCGAGCCGGTCAAGGCCGGCCCGGCAGCAGGCGACCGCGATCAAGGTGGTGGCGGCGGCGATCGACCAGAGCGCGCCGACGGCAGCCGCGGACCGGCCGAAACGGTCCTCCACGAGGACGGGGCTGGCCGATTGCAGCAGTCCGAGCATGAGGTTGGAGCAGGCCAGTCCGGCCACGAGCCGTCGCAGGGACGGCAGGGAGCGCAGGGTTTCCCAGCCTTCCCGCAGGCCACCGCCCGGCGCCGGTCCGCCGCGGCGCGCGGCGCGCAGGGGTGTGGGCGGGGTCTGCAGGGCGAGTCCGGCGGACAGGAAGGACAGCACGCTCAAGCACGCCAGCATGCGCGTCGGGCCGGTGAGCAGGAGGGCACCGCCCAGGGCCGGGCCGATGAGGGTGGCCGTCTGGTCGATGCCGATCAGCACCGACTGCACCTTGTGGGCCTGCCTGTCGGTGCGGCGGCTGACGATGGCGCCGACCGCCTCGTTGGCGATGAAGCTGAACTGTGTCAGCGCCCCGGTCACGGCGGCCAGGGCCATGACGGTGACGGTCTCGGCCGTACCCGGCGGCAGTACGACCAGCACGGCAGCGGCGCCCGCCACCAGCAGGGCGCGGGCGAGCGAGGCGATGAAGCACACGATCGCCGCGCCGCTGCGATCCACCAGGGCGCCGGCGAGGCCGAACGCGGCCACCCGGGGTATCCACTCCAGTGCGAAGGCCAGGCCGGTCAGGGACGCGGAGCCGGTGGTGGCCAGCACGACGAGCGGCATGGCATAGGTCGACATGGAGTAGGCGAGGGCGTCGCAGGCGCGCGGTGCGTAGATACGCCGGAACAGGCTGCCCGCGGGGATGGCAGCGTGCCGGCCGGCCGGTTGGACCTCGTGCAAGGAGACGGTCACGTGGGGGCTTTCGCTGGGCGTGCACGGACGGACGGGGCGTTGCCCGCCGCTCACGCCGAGGAGAACGTCACAGTCGTCCAAACCGTGGGCATGGCACAACGGTGCACGTGAACTCCGCTCGAAACGCTGCGAGGTGAACGAGGCGAACATGGCGGTGGTCCCGCCACCCGCGGGGTAAACGGCCCTGTCCCTGTGTTCAGCGCGTTCCAGGTCCTGCGTGTCACGGGTGGCGGCCCGCGAAGTGATCCCGGGTGTTGCGGCAGGAGCGGTCCGGCGTCCCTCCCGCCGGCTGCGCGGCAAAGACCACTAGGGTCCCGGATCAGGAGACCCGGGACCCATCGGTGCTGGACGCTGCTGTCAGCGCGCGGCAGTGTGGACGGCCGCGCCCGCCGCAACGCCCTCGGGGGTGGCGATGGCCAGGAGGTCGGAGGTGATGGCTGCGGTCGGCGTCTCAAGGTAGAGACCGCCGGACCCGCCGACCGCGAGGCCGCCGG
Source organism: Streptomyces diversicolor (assembly GCF_057537855.1). NCBI lineage: Bacteria > Bacillati > Actinomycetota > Actinomycetes > Kitasatosporales > Streptomycetaceae > Streptomyces > Streptomyces diversicolor. Next base: position 138,503 of record NZ_BAAJXA010000015.1, on the reverse strand, counting down.
AGACGTTGTCCAAGTCGGCGTCGGAGATCTCGGCCGTCGCAACCTGGGGGGCGAGGTTCATCACGCGGTTCCCTTCGAATGAGCACTTTTGAATGGCAGCGTTCGCTCGCTCGGCTCCCGGTACCGGAATGCGTCCCCGCGAGTCGGCGCTACGCGAAGGATCAAAGCAGGCCGGCCATGGGGCGGCCAGCCGTGCGGGCCCCGGAGGGGACGCGGATCGACATGCGCCTTCACCGGTGTGACCACGCAATGACCGAGCGCACCGACTCCTTCACATGGCCTGCCGAGCAGGTGCAGACGTGACTGTTGCCACCGGTGCCCAGGGCGGTCACACCCGCGCCGAAGGCAGCGGCTCCCGGCTCATTCATGAATGATATTCAGGTTCGGTAGGACCTGGCGGTGAGCGGTGTGAGGGTTTATCGGATTTTCGGCATCCCCTCGGGTATGCGAGAGCCCGGCCCTCTCTTCACCAGCGGCACCCGACACGGCCCACAGACGGCCCGAGCCGTCGCCGGCGTGTTACGGCGCTGCCGGCGATCGAATCACCGGGTCGTCAACCCGGGCATAGATCTTGCCCTCGGTGTCGCAAACGGTGGCCTGGGACACGAAGTTCAACCTCGATTCGTCTGCGGCCTGATCGGTCCCGCTCATCCGGCGTCTTGCCCTGGTTAGTTCGGCCGGTCGGTGCAGCGGCCTTCGCATGCGCTGCGGGGGTGTCGGGCTCCAATCGCAAGGGGCACCCTTCTGCTGTCAGGGCGTCAGAACCGAGCCACCGCCGAAGGCGTAGCTGAATACCCGAGGTCGAACGTTCCTCAGCGATGCGTGATGAGTGCGTGCGGTGAGAAGCGACCGCCGTCAGACGACCGTCGCCAGTGCTGCGACCCGGGCGAACTCCTCCTCCAGGCGGTCCCGCCCGAGGGCCGCGAACTCCCGGTCCAGGTCCGCCGGTGTCACCCCGCGCAGCTCCACCATCGTGCGAGCGGCCCGGACCCACGGAGCCCACTCCGACCCGTACTTCACCTGCTCCATGTGACACCCAGGGATCGGCTGAAGCGTCACGGGGTGGTGGAGGGGACCGACCACACCCCACGCGGGCACGCGCCGCGCCCACGCCGCCACGAACCGCCCCCCGCGCAGGGCCCGGCAGACCTGGATGGAGATCCCGGCGCACGGCACACACACCGGCGGACTCGTCGTCCGCTCGCCTTCCCGGACCGGGCCGACACTGTCCCGCAGGAGAAACAGATGCGGACCGTGCGGGTCCGGCGGCATGCGGGAGCAGACCTGCACCTGCGGCCCTCACTTGGCGACACCCGCTGCGTAGTTGGCGCGGTCCAGAGGTGGGTGGCGGCGCTCTCGGACGGCGTCGGCGCGGTGCGGGCGGCGGGATTCGACAAGCCTCGCCCACGTGTCCTGCATCGCAACGATCGGCCTGCACCGCAGGGAAGTGCCGCCCCGGATTCGCAGCCGCTCCCACTGTCGGTGACGTCCCCCACCGCCTGGGCCGACTTCCTGGCGCACGCCACGCAGTGAGTACGCCCCATCGTCAGGCCGGTGGGAGTTCCGGTTCGGGCTTTGCCTTGCCGCGGCCAACTTGGGTGCGGACCGCGCCCATGCTGGCCGCGATGACCAGGGCGATGGCCAGGGACTGGGTCACGGTCAGGGACTGGCCGAGGATCAGGAAGCCCGCGGCGGCGGCTAGGGCCGGTTCCAGGCTCATCAGGATGGCGAAGGTGGAGGCGGGCAGGCGGCGCAGGGCGAGGAGTTCGAAGGTGTAGGGCAGGACGGAGGAGAGCACCGCCACCGCAGAGCCCAGCGCCACGGTGGTCGGGTTCAGGAGCCTGCTGCCCGACTCGGCGATGCCCAGCGGCAGGAACACCAGCGCCGCCACCGCCATGGCCAGGGCGAGCCCGTCGGCCTGCGGGAAGCGGCGGCCCGTACGGGCGCTGAAGACGATGTAGGTCGCCCACATGGCCCCCGCCCCGAGCGCGAAGGCGACGCCCAGTGGGTCGAGGTCGGCGAAGCTCCCGCCGCCCAGCAGAAAGACGCCGGCGAGTGCGAGGGCAGCCCAGACGGCGTTGATCGCCCGGCGGGAGGCCAGTACCGACAGGGCCAGCGGGCCCAGCACCTCCAGGGTGACCGCGGCGCCCAGCGGGATGCGGTCGGCGGCCTGGTAGAACAGGCCGTTCATCGCGGCCATGGTGATGCCGAAGACGATCACGGTGCCCCAGTCGGTGCGCGAGTGGCCGCGCAGCCGGGGCCGGCACACCACGAGCAGCACCACGGCCGCCGCGAGCAGCCGCAGCGTCACCACGCCGAAGGCGCCGGCGCGCGGCATCAGGGTCACGGCGAGCGCCGCGCCGAACTGGACCGAGATGCAGCCGGAGATGACGAGTCCGAGCGCCCCGAACCGGCGCGGTGCCGCGCCCTGCGCGGGGGCGGCCCCGGGCGGGGCGGTGGTCGAGGCGGAGGTCGGCGTGGAGGCGCTGCGGGTGGTCACGGGCGGTCCAGGGGATCGATCAGAGGGCGTTCATCATGATGTACTTTCGGGTCCAGAGTAGTTGACTTCCGTCAGGGGTGTGAACCCCTTATGCAACTGTCCTGGATGCTGAGACGAGCCGGTGCTCGTCCCCCGGGCCGAACCGCCGGCGGCCTCAGCGCCGCCCGTCCCGGGGCCCGAACTGCTCCAGCACCTCGGTGTCCGTGGCCCGCGCGTGCAGGAAGTAGTCGGCCCAGGCGGCGATGTCCGGGTAGGCGCACTCGGCGACCAGGCGGGCGACGGCGGCCGGGATGTCGTACGGCGTGACCCGCAGGTCGGCGCCGGGGCCGAGCAGGCACCAGTGGGCGCCGGACCGGCCGTAGGGCATGCCGACACTGCCGGGATTGACGACCAGGCGGCCATGGGCCAGGCGCACATAGGGCATGTGTGTGTGACCGCAGACCACGGTGCGGACGGCGGGGTCGAGGCCGGTGAAGACCTCCGCCCAGCGCTCGGGACGGGAGTCGACGAGCACGACCTCCTCGTCGTCGCGGGGTGTGGCGTGGCAGAACAGGACCGGGCCGAGGCCGGTGACGTCGAGGGTCAGGGACGTGGGCAGACCGGCCAGCAGGTCGACCTGGTCGGCGCGCAGGGCTTCGGCGGCGAACGGGGCGATGGGGTCGGGGATGCCGTCGCGTGCGCCGCGCCGGAACTCCACCAGTTCGCGGTCCGCGTTGCCCGAGACCCACAGGACCCGCTCGCCCTGCGCCCGCAGCAGGTCGATCACCTCGGCCGGCTGGGGACCGGCCGCGAGATCACCGGTGAGCACGACGCGGTCGGCGGCCATCACGTCGGGCTCGGCGAGGACGGCCTCCAGGGCGGGGAGCACGCCGTGGATGTCCGAGAGCACGGCGACACGGTCGAAGGGCATGCGCTCACCTTTCCCCGGCGTCCCCGGCGTCGTCCAGGGCCGCGGCCAGCACCTCCGCCAGGTGCCGCCCGCGGACCCCGGCCAGCTGCGCCAGCTGGGTGCGGCAGGAGAAGCCGTCCGCCAGGATCACCGTGTCCTTGGCGGACTCGGCGGCCTCGCGTACGGAGGGCAGCAGGCGTTCCTCCGCGCAGGCCACGGACACCTCGTAATGCCCTTTCTCGAAGCCGAAGTCGCCCGCCAGACCGCAGCAGCCGCCGCTGAGGTCGCCGGTCAGGCCCGCGGCCTCGCGCAGCCGCCGCTCGGCCGCGTCGCCGAGCACGGCGTGCTGGTGGCAGTGGGTCTGGCCGGCCACGGGCCGGTCCACCGCGGGCGGGCTCCAGTCGGGCGCGTACCGCTCCAGTGCCTCGGCGAAGGTGACGACGGCCGCCGCCAGGCGGGCCGCGCGCGGGTCGTCGTGGAGCAGTTCGGGCAGGTCGGTGCGGAGGGCGGCGGCACAGCTGGGTTCCAGGACGACGACGGGCACGGCGGCCCGCAGCACCGGCTCCATCAGGTCCAGGGTGCGGCGCAGCACCGCGCGGGCCCGGTCGAGCTGGCCCGTGGAGACGTAGGTCAGCCCGCAGCAGACCCGGCCCCGGCCCCGGAGGATCGCGAGCGGGTTCAGGCCGGCCCGCCTGCCGCCGCCCACCGGGGGCGCCGCCAGGTGCAGGGTCGGCGGGAGGGCCACGCGCAGTCCGGCGGCCTCCAGCACGCGGACGGCCGACCGGCCCACCGCGGGCGAGAAGTGCTCGGTGAAGGTGTCCGGCCACAGCACGACGAGGTCACCGCCGTCCGCCGGGGCCTGCTCGTGCCGCCGCCACCAGCGGCCGAACGGCTGTCCTGCCAGCCGCGGCAGGTCCCGTTCGGCCGCGATCCCGGCCGCCCGCTTGGCCAGGCGGGCGAGGGGCCGTACGGCGGCGAGCGCGTTGAGGGCGGGCGCCATGTGGGCGCGCGCCACCCAGCGCAGCCACATGGGCAGCCGGCCCATCGTGTAGTGGGCCGCCGGGCGGCGCCGTCCGGCGTAGTGGTGGTGCAGGAACTCGGCCTTGTAGGTGGCCATGTCGACCCCGACCGGACAGTCCGAGCGGCAGCCCTTGCAGGACAGGCACAGGTCCAGCGCGTCCCGGACCTCCGTGGAGCGCCAGCCGTCCGTGACCAGTTCGCCGGCCAGCATCTCGTGCAGCAGCCGGGCACGCCCGCGCGTGGAGTGCGCCTCCTCGCCGGTCGCCCGGAAAGAGGGGCACATGACGGAGGCGCCGGCCGCCGTCGTCGTACGGCACTTGGCGACGCCCACGCAGCGGCGTACGGCCGCGGAGAAGTCGCCGCCGTCGCCGGGGTAGCCGAAGGCGACGGGGACGGGTTCGCGGGGCAGGGCGGCGAAGCGGAGGTTCGCGTCGAGGGGTGCGGGGCGGACCAGGATGCCCGGGTTGAGCAGGCCGTCGGGGTCCCATACGGCCTTGGCCCGCTCGAAGAGGCCGACGAGCCGGGTGCCGTACATCTTCGGGAGCAGTTCGGCCCGCGCCTGCCCGTCCCCGTGCTCCCCGGACAGCGAGCCGCCGTGCGCCACGACCAGGTCGGCGACCTGTTCGGAGAAGGACCGGAAGCGGCCGACGCCGGCCTCGGTCAGCAGGTCGAAGTCGACGCGGACATGGATGCAGCCGTCACCGAAGTGCCCGTAGGGCGTGCCGCGCAGCCCGTGCGCGGCCAGCAGCGCGCGGAAGTCCCGCAGGTAGGCGCCGAGCCGGGCGGGCGGCACCGCGCAGTCCTCCCAGCCGGGCCATGCCTCCGTGCCGTCCGGCATCCGGGTCGCCGTGCCGCTCGCGTCCTCCCGGACCCGCCACAGGGCCCGCTGGGCGCCGGGGTCGGTGACGACGAGCGCGTCGACGGCGTCGGCCGCGCGGACGATCCCCTCCGCACGCGCGCGTGCCTCGGCCGCCGAGTCGCCGCCGGTCTCCACGAACAGCCAGGCCCCGCCCCGGGGCAGCCCGGCAGTCGAGGGCACCAGGTCGGCCGCCATGCCCTCCACGGTGAGCGGCCGGTGCACCAGCAGGCCCGCGGCGGCGTCGGCCGCGGCGCTCTCGTCGGGGTAGCCGAGCACGGCCAGGGCACGCGCGCGTGGGTCCTCGACGAGCCGTACGACCGCCTGGGTCAGCACGCCCAGCGTGCCCTCCGAGCCGCAGAAGCAGCGGGCGACGTCGGCGCCGCGCTCGGGCAGCAGCGCGTCCAGGGCGTACCCGGAGATACGGCGGGGCAGTTCGGGGAAGCCGGTGCGCAGCAGCGCCAGCTCGCCCTCCACCAGGGCGCGCAGGCCCTGCGGGGCGCCCGCCCAGTCCGGTCCCGGCCGCAGCCGTTCACCGCGGGCGGTGCACACCTCCAGTTCCCGGACGTTGTCCGCGGTGGTGCCCCAGGCCACCGAGTGCGCGCCGCAGGAGTTGTTGCCGATCATCCCGCCGAGCGTGCACCGGCCGTGGGTGGACGGGTCGGGGCCGAAGCGCAGGCCGTGCGGTGCCGCGGCCTCCTGGAGCCGGTCGAGGACCAGGCCGGGCTGGACGACGGCGGTGCGGGTGCCGGGGTCGATGTCCAGGACCCGGTTCATATGGCGGGTGAAGTCCAGCACCACGCCGGTGCCGGTGGCCTGCCCGGCGATCGACGTACCGCCGCCGCGGGCCACCACCGGCACGCCGCGTGCCCGGCACACGTCGAGGACGGCGGCGACGTCGTCGGCGTCCCGCGGGGCCACCACCCCGAGCGGGATCCGCCGGTAGTTGGAGGCGTCCATGGTCGTCAGCGCCCGGGACGTGACGTCGAAGGCGACCTCACCCCGGACGGCCCCGCGCAGCTCGACCGCAAGATCCGTCATACCCCCAGCAAACCAGCCGCCCGGCGAGCACGGCAGCCACCGGAACGCAGGCGCTTGCCCCAGCACCCCCACACACGGGGCACGGGGCCTGCACGGCGGACGCCGAGCACTCCGAGGACGGGCACGGGAGCCGGGGCCCCAGGCGGGGATGGGGCGCGGGCACATGGGCGTGGCCCACACCCACCGGAGCCGACCCTTTCGGGCGCGGACGCGGAAGCCTTCGAGCACGGCGCCAGATCCTCGGGCGCGCACGGGAAGCCAGGGCCCCCTGGAATCCGCTGGGATCCGCCCCGCCGGGCGCCGCGGGGAGCACCGTGAATGTGGGCGAGCCGCGCCGCCGGGACCCTCGGGCACGAATGGAGCCCGGGGCCGCGTTCGCAGGGGGCAGTCGGGCGTGCGAACGGGGGTCGCGGGGCGGCCATCGGGTCGCCGCCAAGGGCCGGGGCGCCCATCGGATCATCGGCGCCGCGCGGCGCCGAAGCCGTCACCGGCGCGGAGCCGGTGGGCGTGCGCGCCGGTGCCGGGCCCCCGCGCACGGGTGTCGGCCACGCGAGGGCGCGTCGTCCGAAACGCCGTCTCAGCCGACGGACGAGGTTTCGCCCGGGTTTCTTCCGCGGCTAACCTCACCTCGTGGCTGAGATCCAGATTCCTGCTGACATCAAGCCCGCGGACGGTCGGTTCGGCGCGGGTCCCTCCAAGGTCCGGGTGGAGGCGCTGGACGCGCTGGCCGCCACCGGTACGTCCCTGCTGGGCACCTCCCACCGCCAGGCCCCGGTGAAGAACCTGGTCGGCCAGGTGCGCGAGGGCATCGGCGCCCTGTTCTCGCTCCCGGACGGCTACGAGGTCGTCCTCGGCAACGGCGGCTCCACCGCGTTCTGGGACATCGCCACCCACGGGCTGATCGAGAACAAGTCGCAGCACCTCACGTTCGGCGAGTTCTCGTCCAAGTTCGCCAAGGCCGCCAAGCTGGCGCCGTGGCTGGCCGAGCCCACGGTCATCGCCACCGACCCCGGCACCCACCCGGAGGCACGGGCCGAGGCGGGCGTCGACGTCTACGCCTTCACGCACAACGAGACCTCGACCGGTGTCGCCATGCCGATCAGGCGGGTGGCCGGCGCCGACGAGGGCGCGCTGGTGCTGGTGGACGCGACCAGCGGCGCCGGCGGCCTCCCGGTCGACATCGCCGAGACCGACGTCTACTACTTCGCCCCGCAGAAGTCCTTCGCCTCCGACGGCGGCCTGTGGATCGGCGTGTTCTCCCCGGCGGCGATCGAGCGCGCCGAGCGGATCCACGCGAGCGGCCGGCACGTCCCCGAGTTCTTCTCGCTGCCCACGGCGATCGACAACTCGCGCAAGAACCAGACGTACAACACCCCGGCGCTGGCCACCCTGTTCCTGCTGAACCAGCAGCTGGAATGGCTCAACGGCCAGGGCGGCCTCGCCTGGTCCACGGCCCGCACCAAGGACTCCTCGACCCGCCTGTACTCCTGGGCGGAGGAGTCCAAGTACGCCACCCCGTTCGTCGCCGAGGCGGCCAAGCGCTCCCAGGTCGTCGGCACGATCGACTTCGCCGACGACATCGACGCGGCGGCCGTCGCCAAGGTGCTGCGCGCCAACGGCATCGTCGACACCGAGCCGTACCGCAAGCTCGGCCGCAACCAGCTGCGCATCGCGATGTTCCCGGCCGTCGACCCGGCGGACGTCGAGGCGCTGACCCGCTGCGTGGACTACGTGATCGAAAAGCTCTGACCGCTTCCGTACGGCGCTGACCCGCCGCTTCCGGTACGGCGCACGGGCGCCCGGTGCTTCGTCGCCGGGCGCCCTTCGCTCGTGCGGGCCGGTCAGGTGGCCGTGCAGGTCAGGCTCGGCACGCTGCCGCCGCCCGGCGCGCCGCCGAAACCGAAACCGGCCGAACCGCCCGCGGCGATCGCCCCGTTGTGCGCGGCGTTCACCGCCGTGACGCTCGCCCCGCTCTGGGTGTACGTGGCGTTCCACAGGGAGGTCACCCGCTGCCCGCCGCTCCACGTCCAGGTCACCTTCCAGGAGGTGATGGGGGTGGTGCCGGTGTTGGTGATCCGCACATCGGCGTTGAAGCCGCTGCCCCAGTCGCTGCTGACGGTGTAGACGGCGCTGCACGCGGGCGTGCTCCCGCCGCCGTCGTCGTCGCCACCGCCGCCCGGGAAGCCGGGCGCCTTGACGCTCGCCAGGTATCCGTCCTTCACGGTGTCCACGGTCGTCCAGTCGTCCTTCAGGATGCCGCCGGTGTCACCGGAGTTGGGGTTCCACGACCAGAACGTCCAGTGGAAGCTGTCGGCGCCGTACGCCGCCGTCGGCCGGAGGTAGTCCACCAGGGCGGCCAGCCACTTCTGGTCCACGGTGGACTGGAGCGTCGTACCGAACTCACCCACCCACACGGGGGCGATGTTCTGCTTGAAGATGTAGCCCCAGTACCTGTCCCAGACGCCGGGCATGTTGGCGGGGAACGTGGGGTCGCTGAACCAGCTCTGCTGGGCGACGCTGGTGGCGTAGTCGTGGGCCGAGTACACGACCCGGTTGGGCACGTCGAGCTGGACCGGATACTGGGCGACGCCCATCAGGTTGCCGCCCCACCACCCGGAGACCCCGTTGTACGTCTGCACGCCCTCGACGAAGACCAGCAGGTCGGGGTTGGCGGACAGGACGGCGTCGCCGGCGCGCTGCGCGGCCAGCCGCCAGTCGGTGGCCTGGTCGCCGCAGCCCCAGCAGGCGGGGTCGTGCGGCTCGTTGTGCAGGTCGATGCCGATGACGGTGTCCTGGCCCCGGTAACGGGTCGCCAGCGCCTTGAGGTTGGCGATCCACGTCGACTCGGGGACGGCTGCGGTGTACCAGAGCGCCGACTGGCCGCCGGAGTCGGGGCGGTGCCGGTCGAGGATGACCTTCATGCCGTCCTGGCCCGCGTGGGCCACGATGCGGTCCATGACCTGGAGCGAGGTGAGCCCCTGGAGGTCGGCGTTCTTGCCGCCGGAGAAGTCGATGCTGTCGGGGACGGTGCCGGACTTGAGGATGTCGTCGCTGTAGGGCAGCCGGATGGTGTTGTAGCCGAGCGACTTCATCTGGTCGATCATGCTCTTGTAGTCGCGGGACCAGAGGCCGTGCACGACGTGGTTGCCGGTCTCGAAGCCGAACCAGTTGATGCCGGCGACGCGCACCGGCTGTCCGGCCGCGTCCAGGATCTGCCGGCCGCTGGTGTGCCAGTAGCCGGCCCCGGCGTCGGCCGCGGCGTGCGCGGGCCCGGCGGCGACCAGGGCGGCCAGGGAGAACAGCGGTAACAGGAGCGCCGCGGCGACGGCACACAGCGCCCTTCGCCATCCGCGGAAGCGGGACATGGGGCGGCCGGACGTGTGGCGGCCGACCATAGAGCGGCCGGACGCGCGGCGGCCGGGCATAGAGCGGCCGGACGCGCGGCGGTCGAGCATAGGGCGGCCGTACGTGTGCCAGCCGAACATAGAGCGGTCGGACACGTGCCGATCCGACATGTTCCGGTCCGACACGTGAGGGCCGGACACGTGCGGCCCGGACACGTGTGGGTCGGACATATGGCAGCGGAACATATGGCTGAGTCCTCTCGGGGAGGCGCGGCCCCGGAACTCATGGGAGCGCTCCCATGCACCGCGCACCACCCAGCAAACTGGCACACCATGCACGCGTCAAGATGCGCGGCACGCGCCGCCCGCGCTCAGTCGCGGCGGCGCAGCCGACGCAGCCAGAGCAGGGCGACGGCGGCCACCGCGACGAGCCCGGCGACCTTCAGGCCGGAGCCGGCGCTCACGCCGCCCGCCCCGCCGGCCGCGGCGTGCCCGTTACCGGAGGACGGGGCGGAGCCCCCGCCGCCCCCGGGCGCGTCCTCGGCCGTCACCGAACTACCGGCGCCCTCGCTGCCGTACAGCAGCTTGGTCCCGTCCGCCGAGTAGGTCACGGACTCCCCCTGCCGCTGCAAGGGCACGTCGAGCCGCTGCCGGCGCCGGATGTCGCCGCCGTTCCAGTCGTAGAGGATCCCGCCGAAGTAGCCGCGCACCGCGAGTTGCCGGCCGTCCGGCGAGAAGGCGGCGTCGGTGGCCCACAGGTCGACCGGCGCGACCGGCTCGAAGACGTTGGTGCCGGACGCCGACAGCCGCGCGGGCCCCTCGTACAGGTGCCCGCCGTCCTCCTTCTTGTCGATGATGTACACCCGTCCCGTTGTGGGGTGCACGGCCAGCGACTCCGCGTTGCGCGCGCCGTTCGCGTACTTCACCACGTACTGCGTCGCGCGGATCGTCTGGTCCTTCAGCGTCCTGGGCTCGGGCAGCCGGTAGATCCAGACGTACGGCCACGAGCCGTCGAGGTTGTCGCCGATGTCACCGACGTAGATCTGGTTGCCGGGTCCGATGGAGATCGCCTCGACGTCGCGCGGGGAACCGATGCCGCTCAGCGTCACCGTGGCGACGGTCCTGCCGGTGGCGCCGTCCACGGCGTAGAGGTACGGCCCGTCGTCGCTGTCGTTGTGCGTCCAGTAGATGCCCGGGTGCAGCCGGGAGGCGGCCAGGCCACTGGACTCGGTGATCCGCGGGTCCTGGATCGTGAACCCCCCGTCACCGTCGGCCGCGGAGGCGGGCGGCACGGCGAGGGCACCCGTGAGCAGGGCCCCGGCGAAGAGGGCCAACGATCGACGCATGACCCAAGCCTGCCATCCCGGCCCGCGGCCGGCCCGACGTGGTGGGCCTCACACCCCGCCCGCCGCCGTGATCGACCATCATGAGCGGATGCTCAGGTTGATGCCCGTCGGTGATTCCATGACCATCGGAAGCGCGGGCGACCACACATGGCGTTACCGGCTCTGGCGGCACCTGTGCGCGACGTACGGCGGCCCGTTCACGCTCGTCGGCCCGCGGGAGACGCTGTACGACAAGTCCGCGGACGCGCCGACCTCCTACGCCTACGCCGAGCCCGACTTCCCCCGCGGCCACCTGGCCGGCTGGGGCGAGGGCTGGCTGCACATGGCCCCGCTGATCGGCGAGGCGATCCGCGAGCGCCGGCCGGACGTGCTGCTGGTCTCGCTGGGCCTGATCGACCTCGGCTTCTACACGGACGCCGAGCAGACCGCCCGCAACGCCCGCGCCTTCGTCGCCGCCGCGCGCGAGGCCGACCCGGCCGTCCGCATGGTGCTGCTCCCGGTCATCCCGAACATCCGCGCCGCGACGGACCCGCACTTCGCCGACCAGGTGACCCGGTTCAACGAACTGCTGGCGAAGGCGGTGGCGGACCTGGACGAGCCGTCCTCCCCGCTCCTGCTGGCCTCCCTACCGGAGCCGTACGACATCCACACGGACACCTACGACGGCACCCACCCGAACCGGAGCGGCGAACACAAACTGGCGGAGGCGTTCGCGGGGGCGATGTGGGGGGCGTGGGGGATCGGGCACCAGTACGCGGCCGGAACAAGTTGACCGATTTACGGCGTCTCCTGGTCACGGTGCGTATCGTTGTACCGCGCGGCCGCACCTGTCCGTGGGGCGGCCGGGGAGGAGCGCCACGATGACCGTCCTTGCAGACAGGATCGAGATGGCTGAGGAAGACGGAGAGCTGACTCTGGACAATCTGTTCGAGTCACTGGAGCGAACCACCCCCGAGGGTTACAAGGTCGAGATCGTCGAGGGGGCCGTCTTCATGTCGCCGCAGCGGGACACGCACTGGGAGATCATTGCCGACATCTACGACCAACTGCGCACCAAGTATCCGCGCAAGCGCGTGAAGTCGGACGTCCGCATCGACTACCCGGGCCACCTCAACGGCTTCGCCTCGGACGTCACGCTCGTGGCCGAGGGAGCCGAGCGGACACCCGGCGGCCTGTGGCGGTGCGGCGACGTCGAGTTCGTCGCCGAGGTCATCTCCAAGGGCACGGCCGCCAACGACTACGGCCCCAAGAAGGCCGCGTACGCGGTCGCCGAAGTCCCCGTCTACGTCATCGTCGACCCCTACCAGAGGCGGTGCCACGTCCACACCAACCCCAAGGGCGATGACTACGCAGTACAGACGAGGGTGGACTTCGGCACCGACATCGACCTGACCGGAACGGTGGTCGACCTCATCCTCAACACGGACGAGTTCCCCACGGACTAGGACCGGACCAGGACCGTTCGGGAACGCCGCGGTCATGCGTGGCGGATGCCGTCGCGACCGCCAGCCGGATGTGCTCGGCACACGCGCGGGCCTGCGGCAGACGGTCGGTCCAGTCGTCCGCGGTGCGGCCCAGGTACGCGTCCCGGGCCAGCGTCAGGGCCGGCCGGTGCGGCTCGGGCAGCCGAGGGAGCACCCAGTCGGCGGCGGCGTCCTTGGCACATACGGTTCCGGTGACGACGGTGGTCCAGATGCGGGCGAGGGTGAGCAGGACATTACGGGTGTCGTGCTCGATGTCGGCCATCAGTTCCGGGATGCCGGCGGTGATGCCGCGCAGCAGGTCCTCGTGCGGAACGGGGTCGAGGACGTCGGCGGGCGGCGGGCCCTGGAGGGGCGGTGTGCCGGCCAGCAGGGTCATGGTGAGGAGCGGGGCGAGGTCGGGGCTCGGCTCCCGGGCCGGCACCGCGCCCCGCTCGAAGTCGGGGCGCAGCCAGTCGCCGTACAGGAAGTCGCAGACGGGCGGGTGGCGCCAGGGGCGGACGTCCGACTGGACGACGACGGTCAGCTCGACGTAGCGCCGCCCGTCACGGCCCGAGATCTTGAGCAAGTCCCGGGTCAGCTCCCGGCGTTGACCGTCCGTCAGCCGCTCACGTACGACGACGAGCACATCGAGATCGCTGTCCGGACGCAGACCGCCCAGGGTGGCGGAGCCGTGCCGATAGATACCGAGCACGCCATCGCCGAGAACACGACGAACGAGCCGTACGACGATGCCGACGCCGTCATCACCGGACATGTGCCACTCTCCCCGTGTCCCGGTCACCGAGCGTACCGTTGCACCGCGCGGCAGCCCTCGTCCACGAAGGGTATCCGTCCTCTCCATGCGCTTGCATAGAGCGCACTCCAAGTCGTTGGCTGGGTGTCCATGAAGTACACGCAGCTTGGACGCACGGGACTCAAGGTCAGCCGCCTCGTCCTCGGCACCATGAACTTCGGCCCGCTGACGGACGAGGCCGACAGTCACGCCATCATGGACGCGGCGCTGGACTCGGGCATCAACCTCTTCGACACCGCGAACGTCTACGGGTGGGGTGAGAACAAGGGCCGCACCGAGAAGATCATCGGGAACTGGTTCGCGAAGGGCGGCGAGCGGCGCGACAAGGTCGTCCTCGCCACCAAGGTGTACGGCAACATGGCCGGCGACGGCGACGCCTGGCCCAACCACGACAAGCTCTCCGCGCTGAACATCCGGCGGGCGGTGGACGCCAGCCTCAAGCGCCTGCAGACCGACCACATCGACCTGTACCAGTTCCACCACGTCGACCGCAGCACCCCCTTCGAGGAGATCTGGCAGGCGATCGACGTCCTCGTCCAGCAGGGCAAGATCCTCTACGTCGGGTCGAGCAACTTCCCCGGCTACAAGATCGCCCAGGCCAATGAGGTCGCCGAGCGGCGGGGCGGGACCATCGGGCTGGTCAGCGAGCAGTGCCTGTACAACCTCGCCGAGCGCCGCGCCGAGATGGAGGTCATCCCGGCGGCCCAGGAATACGGCCTCGGGGTCATCCCGTGGTCGCCGCTGCACGGCGGGCTGCTCGGCGGCGTGCTCAAGAAGCAGGCACAGGGCGGGAGGCGCGCTTCGGGCCGGGCGGCGGACGCACTCGCCGACACCTCCCGGCGGGCGCAGATCCAGGCGTACGAGGACCTGCTCGACAAGCACGGCGTCGACCCGGGCGAGACGGCCCTGGCCTGGCTGCTGACCCGGCCCGGCGTGACCGGCCCGATCGTCGGCCCGCGCACCGCCGAGCAGTTGGAGTCGGCCCTACGAGCGGTGGACCTGGAGCTGTCCCAGGACCTCCTGGACGGCCTCGACGAGATCTTCCCGGGCCCCGGCCCCTCCCCGGAGGCCTTCGCCTGGTAACACCCCCGAAGCCTCCGGCAGCCGACCCACGACCGGGGCGACTGCCGACGACGGCACGAAAAACACACGGCACGGCCGGCCACCCCCTGTGGCCGACCGCACCGTCTCAACACACAACCTCCCCGGCAACCGCCCCGAAGGGGCGCGGGGAACTGCGCAAACAACCACGATGGCGCCGCACCCAACCAACAGCCGAAGCCCCCCAAGGGGCGCGGGGAACTGCGCGAACAACCACAACGACGCCGCACCCAACCAACAGCCAAAGCCCCCCAAGGGGCGCGGGGAACTGCGCAAACAACCACAACGACGCCGCACCCAACCAACAGCCAAAGCCCCCCAAGGGGCGCGGGGAACTGCGCGAACAACCACGACGGCACCGCACCCAACCGACGGCCGAAGTCCCCGAAGGGGCCGCGGGGAACTGCGCAAACAGCCACGACGGCACCGCACCCAACAAACGGCCAAGTCGCCGAAGGCCAGCGCGGTCAGCCGAACGCCGCCGCCAAGGCCACCACGACGAGCAAGAGCACAAGCGCACCGGCCATGATCCGGTTCCGGGTTTTCGGGTCCACGTATCCGAGGTTAACCGGCCCCGCCGAGCGCCCAGCGGGCGACCGACTCGTAACGGGGCTGCTCGCCGGGGACCCCTGACCTCGGCAGGTTGCTGCGCACCAGGACGAGGTCGGCCACGGTCCAGGTCCGGCTGGTGAAGGCGGCGAGATCCCGGACGTACGGCCGGGCGTCCACCGGGCCACGGCCGCGGGCCACGGTCAGGTGGGCCTTGTAGTGCCGGTGCTCCCCCATCGGCACCCCCGCCTTCCGTCCCGCCGCCTCCGCCCGCCCGGCCAGCCGGCGCAGCGCCTCCAGATCGCCCCGCGCCCCGGTCCACACCGCTTGCCCGTGGCCGAACTGCCCACCGCCCGCGAGCGCCAGCGGAAAGGGTGCGCTGCGCCCGGCCGCGCGCGCCAGGCGGTCCGACAGGTCCCATACGAGCGTGTCGTCGACCTCGCCGTAGAAGGCGAGGGTGAAGTGCCAGCCGGGGCGGCCGGTCCAGCGCAGCCCGTCCGCGCCGGGCAGCCGCCGCAACCGGGCGATCTCGGCGGCGAGTTCACCGGCGACGTCCTCCGGGGGCAGCACGGCGGCGAAAAGTCTCATACCTCACCCTCCCAGACGGGCCGAGGGGGGCATCATGGCGGACGTGGAGCGAAGCGAGAAGATCACGATCAGGGCGGGAGGGGCGGACGACGTCCCGCTGATCCTCGGCATGTTCGACAGCGGTGTCGCGTGGCTGGTCGCCCAGGGGCGCACGGAGCAGTGGGGGTCGACGCCCTGGTCGGCGAATCCGCGGGCGGTGGCGCTGGTCGAGCGGTACGTCGCCGAGGGCACCCCGTTCATCGCCGAGTACGACGGGGTGCCGGCGGCCACGCTCACCCTCACCGACGCGCCCGCGCCCTATGTCCGGCCCGCGGACGAGCCCGAGCGCTATATCCACATCCTGGCCTCCGACCGCCGTTTCAAGGGCCTCGGTGTCGGGGCCGCGCTGCTCGGGCACGCGGTGGCGCAGACCCGTCGCTCGGGCGTCTCGCTGCTGCGGGTGGACTGCTACGCGGGCGGCGACCGCAAACTGGTCGCCTACTACGAGCGCAACGGCTTCACGCCGGCCGAGTCCTTCACGGTCGGCGAGCATGCCTGGCCCGGGCAGGTGCTGGCCCGCAGGGTGTGACCCGGGGCGGGCGCCGCCCCGGCCCACCCCGGGTCAGCCCGGCAGGTGCCTCCCGGGTCGGCCGGGACGGGTGCCGTCTCCGGCCCACCCCGCGGGAGCCGGCCCGCCCCGCGGGAGGTCAGAGCAACCTGTGCTGCCGCTGCCAGAGCCGTCCGTGGGACACGTACGTCGGCAACGAACGCCTGTGTTCCCTGTGCGCGAAGTGCTGCCGCGGCTGCGGCAGGCGTCCGGCCTCGCATCTGGACGGCCTGCCACACGGGCTGTGCGCCCGGTGCCGCGGGGAATGCCAGCGGTGTGGAGACCAGGGCCCGCTTCGGGTTCACCGCGGCGCCCGGCACCACCGACGACGCCCGCCTCCGGCACCTCACCCTCGCCCTGCCTCCCGAGCATGCGGCCCGCCTCTTCCGGGCCCAGGACGCCGGCGCCACTGACGACCAGCTGCGGCAGGCCGCCGCCGAAGCGCTCGGGGAGGTGTACTTCCGCGACAGCGGGCGCCGTGCCCGCGGCCTGGAGGTGGAGTTCACCGACGTGGAACACCTGGAGTTCGGCCTGTAGCCGGTCGTCTCTTGGCGCGACGGCCGCATTCCTGTGACTGAGTGTTTCAGTCGGCGACTGAGCGTTCTGGTTGGCGGAGTTGAGCAGGCGAGCTGGCGGGTGTGGTCTCAGCGCCGGCGAGACGGTCCTGCGGGCGGGGATCCCGGTGGCCTCTCCTTCCTATGGTGGCGTCGAGCAGCCTCAGCTCAGCCGAGAGCACCCAGAGTTGCACCAGGCCGAGGGCCCATCCGGTTACGGCCGAGAACTGGTTGATGGTGAACAGGAATGCCTGCCCGAACAGCAGGTCCACGAGTAGCGATGCGCGCAGCACCCGCAGCGCGGCGGGGCGATCCCGGCGCCATAGGAGCAGGCCCCGTGTGCTCAGCGCCACCGTGGCGGCCGCGCATCCGGCCGCCGCACTGACTGCGCCCCACTCGCGCTCGCCGGCCAGGTCACCCGCGGCGGCGTCGGCAGCGATCCCACCGAGCAGCAGGCAGCCGTGCACAGCGGTATAGGCAACGACGGCGGCGACCAGCGGACGGCTCCTCGCAACGCGGTCTGCGGCAGGGCGCAGCATGCACCTTCGTGGCGTGCCGGTCCGGCCGTCCGTATGCCAGGCGAGTGCGGCCAGCGCGGCGAATGAGAGGTAGATGATCCCGGCCGCCGGGCGGTAGAAGTAACCGATGTCGGTGACGAGCTTGCCGACCTCGTCGATAAACAGCCCGAAGCCGGCGCCCCCGGCCACTGCGCCGCCCCACAGCCGCACGCGAGGCGTCGGCACGAGCAGCAGCGAGACCAACGCCACGAGCATGAGCAGACCGCCCCACAGCATGTGTGCGATGTGCAAATGGCTGCCCGGGCCGCCGCCCAGCTTGGGGTAACCCGTCAGGGCGAGGAAGGCACGGGTCGCCAGGACCGCGGCCACTCCCGCCAGCACAAAAATCTTGAGCAGGGTCCCGGGGCTCTTTGTCATGCCCGACAGCCTGACCGCGCACGCAGGGCGCAGGCCATCCGGCAGGCCCCCGTATCCACCTGCGGGCAACCCTCCACACCCGCCATGCAGCGTGCTCAGTCCGCCAAATCGACCGCTCATCCGCCAAGTGGAGCGCTCAGTCACCATTCCCACATCGATTTCCACTTCGGCCCGGCCGTGGTCAGCTTCGGCCCACGAACCACGACCCCGTCGGCGACCTCCTGTTTGCCCTACTGATCGGCCGCGATGACGCGCAGGATGTCGTCGACGAGCTGCTGCGGGTGGGCGTTCTTCAACGTGGTGCTCAGGGTCACCCAGCGTCTCGACATGATCGAGCGCGTGCTGCCCGCTCTCGCACGGGCGCAGGGCCTTGACCCGGAGAACGTCTGACCCTGCGGGCGGGCTGCCGTGCCCGGAGCGCCGCTGGCCCGTCAGGGCCGCCCCGGCATGCGCCGAACCCGTCGGGTTCCGGCGTATGGGAGCGGTCCTGGAACCACCCCAGGCGCTTCCCGGAACGGTACTGGTCGATGACCATGCTGGGCACGGCGTCCAGGACGTCGTCGCCGCCGCGGCCGGTCAGATGCGCGGCCGAACCGTACGCGGTCACGGGTGCGAGCTGGGCGGCCTTGATGGCCAGCAGCCCGAGCGTGAACCACGGCGTGTCGGTGAACGGCAACGCGGCCGGATCCGCCAGTCCATCGAAGTGCTGGACACTGTCCCTCGTTCCGTGCACCCACGCGTGGGTGATCGAGGTGCGGTCCGCGGCGATCCGCTCGGCGTACAGGACATCATCCTGCTCGCCCATGCGCTCATCGGTATAGGTGACGGCCAGCAGCGCTCCCTCGGCGGCACCGCCTGCACCACCAGCGCCCGCGCCGACCTGAAGATGGTCACCAAGCTGCTGCGGCACGCCCGCCACACTTGGCCAGCTCACCACTGACCTCCACTTCCTCGCCGCTGAGTACGCCCGTTTCCTCGGCTGGGCCGAGTTCGACGCCGGCAACACCCCCGGCGCCCAGCGCGCCTGGCACGCCGCCCTGCGGGCCTCCGCCGAAGCGGCCGACCCCGCCCACAGCGCCTACCTGCTCGCCAACCTCGCCCTGGCCTGCGTCTACGACGATCAGCCCGGCATGGGCAGCGACTTACTCGCCACCGCCCGGGACATCGCCGGCACCCGCACGACGCCGCTGGTGGCCTCGATGATCGACGCCTGGCGGGTACGTGCGACCGCGGCCACCGGCGACGCCAAGCAGGCCGCCCACCTCCTGGCGCAAGCGGAGACCGAGTACGAACGCGCCCGTACGGGGGACGACAACCCAGGCTGGGCGTACTGGATGTGCCGGCCCAGCCACATGGCCGAGACCGGCAGAGCCTTCCTCGATCTGGGCGACCCCGCGACGGCCGAGAGCCTGCTGACCGATGGTCTGGCCGCGCTGGAGCCGGGCGCGATGCGCGACCGCGTCCTCTCTCTACCTCACCTGGATCTCCACCGCACAGGCCCGCCGCCGCGACCTCGACGCGGCCGCCGAGACCGCGACCACCGCGATGGACATAGCCGCCATGGTCGAGTCCGGCCGGTGCACCACCCTGCTCGCCGGCCTCGCCACCGAACTCGAACCCCACCGCGCCGCCCGTCCGGTCGGCGCGGTCCTCGACCGCCTGGGCAGCAACCACTGATCTCCCGGGCAGGAGGCACAAGGCCCTGACGGCCCGGATCACGGCCTGCCTCTTCCGGGCACAGGACGCCGGCGCCACCGACGACCAGCTGCGGCAGGCCGCCGCCGAAACGCTCGGCGAGATCTACTTCCGCGACAGCGGCCGCCGCGCCCACGGCCTGGAGGTGGAGTTCACCGACGTGGAACACCTGGAGTTCGATCTGTGACGGTGCGCGTACTGGGGGTCCCACGTGGACTGTTGGACGCGTGGGCGCGGCGGACGCTGTGCGGTCCGGCATGGGTGTCGGTGTTGGGCCGTACGGTGAGGCGTGCCGGCGACACGAGGTTCGGGCGAGGCCGATTGTCAGACCCTGCCGGTAGAGTGCCCCGCCCGCGATCGGACCTTCGGATGCCGCCGTGTCTCGCCAGGTGAACTCCCGGCTAATCCCCCAAAGTCAGGCGTGCGTTTGTGCTGTGCCTCGGCGGCTCGCCGCCGCCAGCTCCGGCTCGCGCTCCGGCTCACGCCGTACGAAGCGGACCTGCGGGTGGCCGTGGTGCCAGCCCACCGCGAGGCGCAGTCCGCCGATGCGGGCCAGGAGCACGCCGATGACGCCGGCCGCCGCGGCCGAGATGACGCCGCCGACGGCGAAGCCGACCCGGGGGCCGTAGGCGTCGGTGATCCAGCCGACGACGGGGGCGCCCAGCGGCGTACCGCCCATGAAGACCATCATGAACAGGGCCATCACCCGGCCCCGCATCGCCGGGTCGGTGGCCATCTGGACCGAGGTGTTCGCGGTCACGTTGACCGTCAGCCCGAAGATCCCGATCGGGACCATGAGCAGTGCGAACAGCCAGTAGGACGGGGCGAGCGCGGCGACGACCTCCAGGGTGCCGAAGGCCACCGCGGCGGCGGTCAGGATCCGCAGCCGTGCGGTGCCACGGCGGGCGGCGAGCAGCGCGCCAGCCACCGAACCGACCGCCATCAGCGTGTTGAAGAGGCTGTAGGCGCCGGCGCCCGCGTGGAAGACGTCGTCGGCGTAGGCCGACAGCCAGACCGGGAAGTTGAAGCCGAAGGTGCCGATGAAGCCGACCAGGACGATCGGCCAGATCAGCTCGGGACGGCCCGCGACATAGCGCAGTCCCTCCCGCAGCTGGCCCTTGCCGCGCGGGGTCGGCTCGACGACGTGCAGCTCACGGGCGCGCATCAGCAGGAGTCCGGCGATGGGGGCGACGAAGGACAGACCGTTGAACAGGAAGGCCCAGCCGGTGCCGACGCCGGTGATCAGTACACCCGCGACGGCGGGGCCGATCAGCCGGGCGGACTGGAAGTTCGCGGAGTTCAGGCTGACCGCGTTCTGCAACTGGTCGGGGCCGACCATCTCGGAGACGAAGGACTGGCGGGCGGGGTTGTCCACGACGGTGGCGAGTCCGACGGCGAAGGCGGCGAGGTAGACGTGCCACACCTGGACGTGTCCTGACAGGGTCAGCGCGGCGAGCGCGAGGCCGGTGACGGCCATCGACGTCTGGGTGACGAGGAGGGTGGGCCGCTTGGGCAGACGGTCGACGAGGACGCCGCCGTAGAGGCCGAACAGCAGCATCGGCAGGAACTGCAAGGCCGTCGTGACGCCGACGGCCGTGGAGGAACCGGTGAGGCTGAGCACCAGCCAGTCCTGGGCTATGCGCTGCATCCAGGTGCCGGTGTTGGAGACGACCTGGCCGATGAAGAAGAGCCGGTAGTTCCTGATCTTCAGCGAGCTGAACATCGAGGACCGGCGGGTGCGAGCAGTGGTGGTAGTGGTCGGTGCGGGGGCGGAAGCTGCTCCGGATCCCGTACTCAAAGGGTTCGCCTCCTCTTGAACTGGTCATGATGAACGGGGCGCCCGCCGCCGGCGCGTTGCGCCGGTGCCGGTGCGCCCCTGCGGCTCACTCGCGGGGCCGGACGGGCCGGGCGGGGTTCACAGGTGTGCGAGCTTTTCCAGGACGGGGGCGGCGGCGCGGAGTGTGGCCCACTCGTCCTCGTCGAGGCCGTCGACCAGGCCGGCCAGGAACGCGTTGCGCTTGCGGCGGCTCTCCTCAAGCATCGCCTCGGCCTGCTCGGTCCTGGTGACGACCTTCTGGCGCCGGTCCTCGGGGTGCGGCTCCAGACGGACCAGTCCCTTGGCTTCGAGCAGCGCCACGATGCGGGTCATCGACGGCGGCTGGACGTGCTCCTTGCGGGCCAGTTCGCCGGGGGTGGCCTGGCCGCAGTTGGACAGGGTGCCGAGCACCGACATCTCGGTGGGGCTCAGCGACTCGTCGACCCGCTGGTGCTTGAGCCGACGGGACAGCCGCATCACGGCGGAGCGCAGGGAGTTCACGGCGGCGGCGTCGTCGCCATGGGTGAGGTCCGACATGTTTGTTAGGGTAACTCATTACTCTGACTAAAGACCACTCCGGGCGCCACGGATGCCCGTGACCCCGGCCACTGATTCCCATCGTCACTCATACGGGTGATGTGGATGCGGAACGTGACGCACCGCTCCGGTGACTGCCGCGACCCTCGTGTCCATGGGGACCAGTGTGCTCAGCCTGCGGATAGACCACGACCTGCTCGAACGACTCCGGCACCATGCCGCCAGAAGAGGAATGAGCGTCCAGGACTATGTGGTCCGGACGCTCATTCGGAACGACTTCGACGAGCGGTTCCAGACCGCCGTCGAGGAGACGGAGAAGTTCTACGGGGTCAGATGAACGGGGGACACGCCCCCGACCCGGGTAGACCCGAGCGCCCCGGCCCAGGTGGGGCAGAGCACCCCGGCTCAGGCCGGACGGAGGATCCCCGCTCAGGTGGGGCCGAGCACCGCCCCGGCTCGGGTCGGACGGAGGATCCCCGCTCGGGTCCCGGCTCAGGTCGGGCCGAAGGCCCGCGCTCAGGTCAGACCGAGAGCCTTGGCCCAGGTCGAGCCGAGAGCCCCCGCTCCAGTCGGGCGGAAAGTCCCCGCCCAAGCCAGACCGAAAACCCCCACCCAGGCCAAGCCGAGAGCCCCGGCCCAGGTCGAACGGAGAGCCCCCGCTGAGGTCGGGCCGAAGGCCCCCGCTCAGGTCAGGTCGAGGGCCGGCATCAGGTAGTAGAAGGCGAAGACCGCGGAGACGACGTACATCGGTACGGGGATCTCCCGGGCGCGGCCGGCCGCGAGGCGCAGCACCACGAAGGTGATGAAGCCCATGCCGATGCCGTTGGTGATCGAGTAGGTGAACGGCATCATCAGCATCGTGACGAACGCCGGGATCGCGATCGTGTAGTCGGACCAGTCGATCTCCCTGACCGAGCCGGCCAGGATCAGGAAGCCGACCGCGAGCAGCGCCGGGGTGGCCGCCTGGGACGGCACCATCGTGGCGACCGGCGTCAGGAACAGGGCCAGCGCGAACAGCGCGCCGGTGACGATGTTGGCGAAGCCGGTGCGGGCCCCCTCGCCGACGCCTGCCGTGGACTCCACGAAGCAGGTGGTGGCCGATGAGGAGCTGGCGCCGCCGGCGGCGACGGCGATGCCGTCCACGAAGAGGACCTTGTTGATGCCGGGCATCTGCCCCTGTGCGTCGGTCAGCCTGGCCTCGTCGCTGACGCCCATGATCGTGCCCATGGCGTCGAAGAAGCAGGACAGCAGGACCGTGAAGACGAAGAGGATGCCGGTCAGGACGCCGACCTTGTCGAACCCGCCGAAGAGGCTGACCTTGCCGAGCAGTCCGAAGTCGGGGGTGGCGACGGGGTTGCCGGGCCACTTCGGGGTGGTCAGGCCCCAGGACGGCACCGTCGCGACGGCGTTGATGATCAGCGCGAGCACCGTCATCGAGACGATCGAGATGAGGATCGCCCCGGAGACCTTGCGCACGAGCAGCACCAGGGTGAGCAGCGCGCCGAGCACGAAGACGAGGACCGGCCAGCCGTTGAGATGGCCGTCGCCGCCGAGCTGGAGCGGGACGGTGGTCTGGGCGGCGTCCGGGATACGGCTGACGAAGCCGGAGTCGACGAGCCCGATCAGCATGATGAACAGGCCGATGCCGATGGAGATGGACTTGCGCAGGCCGTAGGGCACGGCGTTCATGACGCGTTCGCGCAGCCCGGTGGCGACGAGCAGCATCACCACGAAGCCGGCGAGGACGACCATGCCCATGGCGTCGGGCCAGGACATCCGGGGTGCGAGCTGGAGCGCGACGACGGAGTTCACACCGAGGCCGGCGGCGAGCGCGATCGGTACGTTGCCGATGACGCCCATCAGCAGGGTGGTGAAGGCGGCCGTCACGGCGGTGGCCGTCACCAGCTGGCCGTGATCGAGCTGATGCCCGTACATGTCCTTCGCGCTGCCGAGAATGATCGGGTTCAGCACGATGATGTACGCCATCGCAAAGAACGTGGCGAAGCCGCCGCGGATCTCGCGCGCCAGGGTGCTGCCGCGCTCGGAGATCTTGAAGTGGCGGTCGAGGGCGCCGAAGGCGGGCGCCCCGCCCGGCTGCTCCGGGGCGGGAACCTTGGCGCGTGCCGAGGTGGACATGCGGGACCTCATCACCAACGGGGATTCCCCCTCACCGCGTTGGAGTTTCATACGAACAGAAGTGGCCAGAGACAAACGGTTTCAGTATGAACGTATAAGGTCCAGATCGCTATCTCCGCGCGTAGACCACGGCGGGCGGCGGGCGTCGGCACAGCGCCTCGTAAGCTGTGCGCATGGCCGCTCTCTCTTCCGGATCCCCCCAGCACGAGGCACCGGAGCCCCTGGAAGGCCCCGTCGTCGCCACCATCACCGGCGGCACGATCATCTGGTTCGTCCTCTTCCTCGTCCAACTCCCCTTCTACGGCTGGTTCGACGAGCACGGCCACACCTGGTGGCTGTGGACCTGCCTGGCCGGCGGCGGCCTCGGCCTGATCGGCATCTGGTACGTCCGCAAGCGGGACGCGGCGATCAAGCGGGCCGCCGAGCAGCGGGGGACCGGCCGTCCGACGACCGCGGAATGACCCGGAGGCGGGCCGCCTCTCCTACCCGCCGCCCGACTCGTACTACCACTGCACGACCCGTCTCCTCCCCAGGTCGGATCTTCTGCCCCCTCGGCGGGTGAAGCCGCAGGAGCACACGTACCGTCGATGGCATGACGCACATCGACGCGGGCGCCGAACTGGATCCTGTGCACCCGGTACCCGTTCCGTCGACCCCCTCGACCGGTCTGACCGCCGCCGACGTCGCCGAGCGCGTCGCCCGCGGTCAGGTCAACGATGTCCCGGTACGCTCCAGCCGCTCCCTCGCCGAGATCGTCCGCGCGAACGTCTTCACCCGCTTCAACGCGATCATCGGCGTCCTGTGGCTGGTCATGCTGGTCGTCGCCCCGATCCAGGACAGCCTCTTCGGCTTCGTGATCCTCGCCAACACCGGCATCGGCATCGTCCAGGAGTGGCGCGCGAAGAAGACCCTCGACTCGCTCGCCGTCATCGGCGAGGCCCGGCCGACCGTCCGCCGCGACGGTGACGCCGTCGAGATCGGCACCTCCGAGATCGTGCTCGACGACCTCATCGAGATCGGCCCCGGGGACAAGATCGTCGTGGACGGCGTGTGCGCCGAGACCGACGGTCTGGAGATCGACGAGTCACTGCTCACCGGCGAGGCCGACCCCGTCGTCAAGCATCCCGGCGACCGGGTCATGTCCGGCAGCTTCGTCGTCGCCGGCGGCGGCGCCTTCGTCGCCACCAAGGTCGGCCGCGAGGCCTACGCCGCCCAGCTCGCCGAGGAGGCGTCCCGCTTCACCCTCGTCCACTCCGAGCTGCGCACCGGCATCTCCACCATCCTGAAGTACGTGACCTGGATGATGGTCCCGGCCGCCGTCGGCCTGGTGATCACCCAGCTCGTCGTCAAGGACAACAACGTGAAGGACGCCGTCGCCCGCACCGTCGGCGGCATCGTCCCGATGGTCCCCGAGGGCCTGGTCCTGCTCACCTCCGTCGCCTTCGCGATCGGTGTGATCCGGCTCGGCCGCAAGCAGTGCCTCGTCCAGGAACTGCCCGCCATCGAGGGCCTGGCCCGCATCGACACCGTCTGCCTCGACAAGACCGGCACTCTCACCGAGGGCGGCATGGACGTCACCGAGCTGCGCCCGCTCGGCGGCAGCGACGAGACGTACGTACGCAAGGTCCTCGGCGCGCTCGGCGAGTCGGACCCGCGGCCCAACGCCTCCCTCCAGGCGATCATCGACGCCTATCCGGACAGCGAGGAGTGGCGCTGCGTGGAGTCGCTGCCGTTCTCCTCCGCCCGCAAGTACAGCGGGGCCACGTTCAGCGAGGCGGACGGCGAGAACAGCACCTGGCTGCTCGGCGCCCCGGACGTCCTGCTCACCGACGGCGACCCGGCCCTGGCCGAGACCGAACGGCTCAACGAACAGGGCCTGCGGGTCCTGCTGCTCGCCCGCGCCGTCCGCGACCTCGACGACACCGACGTCGCCAAGGGCGCCCACGCCACCGCCCTGGTCGTCCTGGAGCAGCGGCTGCGCCCCGACGCGGCCGACACCCTGCGCTACTTCGCCGACCAGAACGTCCACGCCAAGGTCATCTCCGGCGACAACGCCGTGTCGGTCGGAGCGGTCGCCGCCAAGCTGGGGCTGAGCGGGGCGGCGGTGGACGCGCGCCGGCTGCCCGTCGAGCGGAGCGAGATGGCGGACGCGCTGGACAAGGCCACCGTCTTCGGCCGGGTCACCCCGCAGCAGAAACGGGATATGGTCGGCGCGCTCCAGCACCGCGGGCACACGGTCGCGATGACCGGCGACGGGGTCAACGACGTCCTCGCCCTCAAGGACGCCGACATCGGCGTCTCGATGGGCTCCGGCTCCGAGGCCACCCGCGCGGTCGCCCAGATCGTGCTGCTCAACAACAGCTTCGCCACGCTGCCGTCGGTGGTCGCCGAGGGCCGCCGGGTCATCGGCAACATCACCCGGGTGGCCACGCTGTTCCTGGTGAAGACCGTCTACTCGGTGCTGCTGGCCCTGCTGGTGGTGTGCTGGCAGGTCGAGTACCCCTTCCTGCCCCGGCATCTGACCCTGCTGTCCACGCTGACCATCGGCGTCCCGGCCTTCTTCCTGGCGCTCGCCCCGAACACGGAGCGTGCCAGACCCCACTTCGTGCGGCGGGTGATGCGCTACTCGATCCCGGGCGGGGTGGTGGCAGGCGTCGCCACCTTCGTCACCTACCTGCTCGCCCGGCACCACTACACGGGCCCCGACGCGCTGTCCGCGCAGACCAGCGCGGCCACCCTCACGCTGTTCCTGATCTCCATGTGGGTGCTGGCGATCATCGCCCGGCCCTACACGTGGTGGCGGGTGGCCCTGGTCGCCGCGATGGGCGTGGCCTTCCTGTTCGTCCTGGCCGTACCCGCCCTTCAGGACTTCTTCGCGCTGAAGCTGGTCGGCGTCACGATGCCGTGGACGGCGGTGGGCATCGCGGTACTCGGCGCGGCGGCCCTGGAACTCCTGTGGAAATGGGTCGACCACCGCTTCCCCGTATAGGCCGGTTTTCAGGGTTTCCGGCCGGGCGGCGCGTGCGGCAACGTTTCGGCCCCGGGGTTTCCCGGGGCCGAAAGGGGTGGTGTCCGCGCTGGGGGTTACTTCACGTCGACGTAGTCGCCCGTGGCGCTGACCGCCGGGGTGGTCGAGGTGCCCGCGAAGCTGTAGCGGTAGTAGCCGTCGACCGTGGCCTTGGTGGTGGTCTTCAGGGCGCCCGTCGAGCTCGACTTGATGGTCTTCAGCGTGGTGTAGGTGCTGGAGCTCTTCTTGCGGAACTGGAGCTTGACCGACTGGCCGGCGTAGCCGTGGTACTTGCCGTCGTCCCAGCTGGCCCGGGACAGCTTGCCGGTGACCGTGATGGTCTTGCCCTTCTTGACCGGCTCCGGCGAGGCGTCGACGGTCAGCTTGGAGAAGCGCTGGAGCTTGGTGGTGGCCAGGGCGTCCTGCTCGGCGTAACCGACCTTGCTCAAGTCGATGTTGTCGGAGGTCGGGTCCTGGTCGTTGAAGTCGATCGCGTAGCCGTTCGCCTTCCAGGTGGTGGCGTCCGCGTTGGTCAGCTCGAAGTCCGGGTAGACGTCGATGGTGCCCTTGCAGGTGGCCTTGGTCGCCGAGTTGTCGACGCAGGTCGGCCAGTCGTCGCCGATCAGGACGTTCTTCGGGGCGGTGTAGGAGCCGCGGTAGATCTCGACGTCCAGCACGAAGTCGGGCGCCTGGAGGTCGATGTCGGCGGCGTGCGTGACGGTGTAGCTGACCGGGACGCGGACCTTGTTGGTGGTCCCGACGACGATCGGCTTGCCCTTGTTGATCTTCACGTTGGAGAAGGAGAGGTCCAGCGCGTAGGGCACGCCGGTGTCCTGGGCGCCCGCGGTGCTGAACGCGGACTTGCCGGCGGCGGCCCGGTGGGCGGCCTGCACGGCCTTCACGACGTCGTCGCGGTCGTACGAGGAGCCGCCGGCGGCGTGCGCCGCCGGAACGGCGAGGGCGGACAGGGCCAGGGCGCCGGTGACGGCGGCCACGGTGGCACGAATGCGCATGCGTTCCCCTGCATGGAGAGAGGGACCCCGCCGGCGGTCGTCGCACGCGGCTCGTCGCCGCGGGGCCCAAGTGATCGTGGAGTCTGTTGACTCAGGTGATCAGATCCACGGCGGCGGGCGATGGTTGTACGCAATTTGAAGAAATTGTGAGCGTCCTAGTGGTTCGGCCGCCGGGCGGGGCCTGAGCGGCGGACACGGCCCGCCCGCCGGGGGTGGACTGGGCGGTGGGTGGTCCGGGCGGTGGGTGGTCCGGGCGGTGGGTGGTCCGGGCGGTGGGTGGTCCGGGCGGTGGGTGGTCCGGGCGGTGGGTGGTCCGGGCGGTGGGTGGTCTGGGCGGTGGGTGGTCCGGGCGGTGGGGGTCTGGGCGGTGGGTGGCTCAGTCGGCGGGTGCGGCCTGGCCGGTGGGTGCGGCTCGCCGCCGGGGCTGGGCCGGGCGACAGGTGTGACCCGACCGCCAGGTGGCAGCCCGAACGGTCGACGCGACCCGGCCGCCGGGGGTGGACTGGGCGGTGGAGGTGGCTCAGTTGGTGGGTGCGGTGCGGCCGGGCGGTGCGGCCGGGCGGTGGGTGCGGCTCGCCGCCGGGGGTGGCCCGGGCGGCCGGGGGCCTGGGTTGGGGGTCGGTTTGGGTGGGGGAGCGTGTTCGGCGGGGGCCTGCCCGGGTCGGTCGACCGGGTGGCTCCCGGAGCCGGCCTGGGGTCGGCCCGGCCGGTGCGGGGTGGGCACAGTCCGGCGTGGGGCGGGCGGTAGGTGTGGTTCGGGCGCCCCGGGGTGGGGGATGGTCCTGGCCTGCGGGGTCAGTCGAACCAGCGGTTGCGGGACAGTTCTTCTGTGCGGGACGGGTCCTCCAGGAGGGCCGCCACCTCGAAGCGGCGCGGCCACTGGCCGGCCGCCCAGGCGAGTCCGGCGGCGACGCCCTCCAGGGTCGCGGCGTGCAGCACGCCGTCGGCCGTCAGCCGCCAGTCGATGTCGACGCCGTCGACCACCAGTTCCTCGTGCTCGACATAGCTGCCGGGGGTGCGCGGGCCGAGCAGCACCCGTACCGCGTCCGGCACCTCGTGCTCGGTTCCGGCCGAGTCCACCTGCCCGGTGACGGACTCGCTCAGCCGCCGTACCTGGAAGAGTTCCGCCAGCTCCGCGGCCCGGGCGGGCCGCACCGGCAGCAGCGGGACACCCGCGGTGAAGGGCAGCAGGTCGGGCGAGTCGACGACGACGGCGTCGGCAGCGTCGACCACCTCGACCCGGCCGTCCACGACGGCCCGCAGCTCGTCCGGCAGGGTCACCTGCTCCGGTTCCAGCTCGGCCAGCGCACCGTACAGCCCGTGCAGTTGGGCGGGGGTGACGGGCCGGTCCGGGTCGGCGAGCCGGTCCAGCAGCTCGGCGGCCCCGCCCGGTTCGTCGAGCAGCGCGGCGACCGACGTGCGCACGCCGAGGGCCCGCAGCACCTGCTCGTCGGCGAAGCCGGTCGCGTCGGCCTCGTCGTACAGCCCGTGGAGCAGCGGGTCGCCGCCCGCCGCGAGCAGCCCGGCGGGCCGCCGGCCGTCCAGCACGGGGTGCCCGCGCAGCCACCACGCCGTGTACGGCCGTACCACCTCGTGGGTGCCGTCCGGCAGCAGGATGCGCACCGGCTGGGTGAGCGCGTCGCGCAGCGGCGGGCGGGCGAGCAGGGCAAGCGCCTCGGGCCAGTGGTCGTCGTCGACGAGGTCGAGGTCGCGCACGGCGACGAGTTCGGTGGCGACCGGGGGCACCGGCGTGTCCGGGAACCGGTCGAGGACGTCCTCGCACCACACGTCCACGGCGTCCAGCAGTCCCGCGTCGTCCGGTTCGGCGAAGTCCCCTTCGCGGGGCTCCAGTTCGTCCGGGTCGAGCACCACGTCGGTGGCCCGCACCAGCGCGAAGTCGGCCAGCACCCCGCAGGCGGCCAGCGGCTGTTCGCCCCACCGCTGCGCCAATTCGGCGTCCACGGCGGCCAGTTCTCCCTCGCGGATGACCCGGGCGAACGGGCTGCCGGGCAGCACCAGTTCACCGGCGGGGGCGAGTTCGCCGTCCTCGTCGGGCAGCGCCAGGGCGCCCAGCCAGGGTTCGTCGCCCGGTTCCAGGCCCGCGTCGCGGACCAGGGCGAGGACGGTGTCCGCCAGTTCCTCCGCGTCCGGCGCGTCCTCCTCCCAGCCGACGGCGCCCTCCTCGTCCAGGGAGGCGGCGACCGCGGCACGCACCTGGGGCGTGGTCAGCACGGCGCGCGGGGTCGCGGGCAGCGCGCCCAGCTTCTCCAGGATCGGATGCGCGGCGTCGGGGTGTGCGACCTTCAGGCCGAGCCGGGCGAGCGTCCCCGGATCGATGCGGGCGGCGTCCGGGGTGGGCAGCAGCACCTGCCGGGGGCCGATGGTGGTACGCACCGCTCCCGGGCCCTGGCCCTGGCCGGTGTCCCCGGCGAGCGGGACGGGCAGTCCGGACAGCCGGTCCGGGTCGACCCCGGCAAGGCTGTCGTACAGCCGCCGCCACCAGCCGGGCTCCTTCTCCAGCCCGGCCAGCCGGTCGATCGCGTCGGCGAGCGGCAGCCGGGCGACGCCCAGCGTGCGCAGCTCCACCCGGCGTTCGAGGCCGCCGGGCAGCAGCGTGGGCAGCACCTCGGCGAGCACGTGCACGGTGTCGGCGCCCGCGCCCTCGACGATCTCGGCGTCCCTGGGGCGCAGCGTCTCGGGAAGGTCCTCGGCGTCGTCCTCCTTGGCCTCGGCGGCCGGCGGCAGGAACGCGGTCCGCGGAAGGCGCTCCAGGATGGCCTGGCGCAGCGCACCGTCGAGTTCGCCCTTGCCGAGCGGTCCGGGCACCAGGTCGATGATGCCCTCGGTCACCGGCCGCCAGCCGGCGAGGAGTTCGGCGTACGCGTCCGCCGCGCGCTGCACCAGGAAGTCGGTCAGCGGGCCCGGCGCGGCGTGCCGGCGGGTGGTGTCCAACGGGAAGGAGGCGATCAGCAGCGCGGGCACGCCCAGGGGCTCGTCGCTGGGGGTGGGGGCGTGCATGACGGGCGCGGTGCGGGGGCGGGCCGGGGCGCCGTCGGGGCCGACCGGTACGGCCCAGGTCACCGACCAGTGCGGGCGCAGGCGTTCCTCGACGGGGCGGTCGGCGAGCAGGTCGGGGGTGAGCGGGCCGTGCGCGGCGACGGTACGCCAGCGGGTGGTGCCGTCGCGCGAGTCCGCCACGACCGTGCCGGTGCCGTCCGTGCCGCGGCGCAGGGTGCGCGGGGCGTCGTCGTTGATCTCGACGACGACCTCGGCAAGGCCGGGCAGGGCGAGCAGCAGGGCGTCGTCCACGGCGTGCAGGAGCCGTTCGGCGAGGTCGGCCGCGGCCGCGTCGCGCAGCGGCAGGATGACGACCGTGTCGTAGGGGTCCGGTGCGGTGCCCTCGGCGGCGAACGGCAGCCGCAGCAGCGGTACGTGTCCGTCGCGGCGCCGGATCTCGTCGCCGAGGCCGGGGCTGCGCCCGGCGGTGTCGGCGGCGAGTTGGCGGGCCTCGGCGAGCGACCAGCGGACGCCGCCGTGCCGGCCGACGACGGCGGGTTCGTCGGTGACGGCGAGCACGGCGGAGAAGCCGACGCCGAAGCGGCCGACGGTGCCGTGTCCCGCGCCGGTGGCGCCGGTGTTGGCGGCGTCGGTGGCGGCGTCGGCATCGCGTTTGGCGGAGGCGCGGAGGGTGGCGAGCGATTCGACTCCGGCCGCGTCCAGGGGGGCGCCGGTGTTGGCGGCGAACAGGACGCCGTCGCGGAGGGTGAGACGGAACCGGCCGGGCACGTGGGCGCGGGCCGCGGCGTCGGCGGCGTTCTGCGCCAGCTCGATCACGAGCCGGTCGCGGTAGCCGCCGAGGACCAGGTCCTCCTCCGCGTTGGCGTCCTCGCGGAAGCGGGCGGGGCTGGTGGCCCAGGCGTCGAGGACACCGCGGCGCAGACGGGCCGTGCCGAAGGGGTCGGCACCCTCGGCCGCGGGCCGCACGAACTTGCTCACGTTCACTCTCCTCGTCGGGGCGGTGACGACGAAGGTACCGCTCCTTGGGCACCGGGGTGCCGGGTCCGGCCGGGCGAACGGCGGACCCGTGCCACGGTGTGCTGCCAAGGTAGCCCCGCACGCCCGCGCACGGCGGTGCCCCAGCAAGCAGGCCCGCCGAAGCGCCCCAAAGGGGCGCGGGGAACTGCGCGACCAACCACGACAGCGCCGCACACGACCGACGGCACAGGCAAGCACATGACCCCCCAAGCGACCCCACAACCCAGGCAAGCCGCTCACAGCCCGCGCACGGGCGGGCACAGACCCACGCCCGGAGCCGCCCCAAAGGGGCGCGGGGAACTGCGCGAACAACCACGACGGCGCCGCACACGACCGACGGCACAGGCGAGCGGATGACAACCCCGAGCGACCAGACAGTGCGCGGCGAACGGAGCCCGAGGCTACGAGTGGCCGAGTTCCGCCGTCGACTCGTCGGTGATCGTCGGTACCGAGCCGGAGTCCGGTGCCGGGCGCAGCGGGAAGGGGTCCACCCGGGTCTCGTCGATGACCGGCGCCGCCGGCTGGGGCGGCTTGGGCATGACGGCCGCTTCGGAGTGGCCGCCGCAGCCGTACGCGAGGGAGACCACGCGGCCGTCCGCCGGGGCGAACTCGTTCGCGCAGACGCCGAACGCCTGCCCGAGGGAGCCGCCGAGAGGCAGCAGGAAGCCGCAGCTGACGCAGGGCGCGGGCGCCGCCTGCGCCATCGGCGTCCGGGCGCCGAACGCCTCCTCCCAGCGGTCGGCGGCCAGGTGCAGGCCGTAACGGGACAGGACCCGGGCGCGGCGCATGCCGAGTTCTTCCGCCACCGCCGCGATCGACCCGCGGGACGGCGCCGCCGGGAGCGTCGCGGGGGCGCCCGCGGTGACCTCCGCGTCCTCCGCCTCGGCCAGTTCCGCCATCTCCTCGGAGACCGCGGAGTGCACCGGCGGCTCTTCCTCGCCGGTGTAGCCCGGCTCCAGACGCAGGTCCTCGGACTCGGTGGGCAGCAGGTCGCCGGGGCCCAGGTCGCCGGGCCGCAGCCGCTCGCTCCACGGCACCCACTCCGGCGCGAGCAGCGCGTCGGGGCCGGGCAGCAGGACCGCCTCGTCGAGGGTGACCACCTTGGCGCGCGAGGCCCGGGCCACGGTCACCGCCCAGCGCCAGCCCCGGTAGCCCAGTTCCTTGCACTCGAAGAAGTGCGTGACAACACGGTCGCCCTCGGACACCAGCCCGGTGTGCTCGCCGACCACGCCGGGCGCGGCCGCCTCCTCGGCTGCGGCGCGGGCGAGGTCGACGGCCTCGGCGCACAGGCGGTCGGGGGTGCGGCTTCGCGTTGTCGCTGCGCTCACAGGTATCGCTTCTCTCCTACGCCGTCTCACGGGTGCGCCTGCCTGAAGGCGGTGGGGCGGACGGAGCGGACCTGTGGGCCGCATCGACGTCCGCGTCCGATCGCGCTCGGGCGCACCTCTGCCATCCATTCTGCGGGATGGCTGAGATACGCACGCTACCTGTTCGTGTGCGCTCGGCCTACACCGACGGCCGCTTCCCTGCCGCCCAAGGCCGTTTCCGGACCGCCTCCGAGTCCTCGGCGGGCCGTGGCGCCACCGGCCGTACGGCCGCCCCGCCGCCGGTTCCCGCGCTGCGGACCCGCACCCTTGGCGGGCCCCGCCACCCGTCTCACCAGCGACGTCCCCCGCTCTTCGGCCGGTCCTTCACCCACTCCACGGTTGTGCTCCCGCCGACTCGCTCGGCGACAAGTGCTCTAGGAAAAGGATTCTCAGGGCACTATGAACGTCGTGGCAGCCGCGAGGTCGCCCCAGGGCACCGCCCGCGTCGGCGGCGTGAAGGGGAGCAGTCGAGGTGGCGGTGCGGGCCGTGTGGGCGGTGCCGTCCGCGCGGTCGGCCGTGCCCTGCACCTCCCGGTCGCCGGCGCGGCCCGCGGCATCAGGAGGGCCACGCACGCGCACGGCGCCGGCGAGTCCGGGCTCGGCAAGCTGATCGAACTGCACGCCGTCAACGGCGCCGGCGATGTGATGATCACCGTGGCGCTCGCGTCCACCGTGTTCTTCTCGGTGCCGACGGACGAGGCCCGCGGCCGGGTCGCGCTCTATCTCGCGATCACCATGGCCCCGTTCACGGTCCTCGCGCCGGTGATCGGCCCGCTGCTCGACCGGCTGCCGCACGGCCGGCGCGCCGCGATGGCCGCCGCGATGCTGGCCCGTGCCCTGCTGGCGCTGATCATCTCCGGGGCGGTCGCGAGCGGCAGCCTGGAGCTGTACCCGGCCGCGCTCGGGGTGCTCGTGGCGTCGAAGGCGTACGGCGTGGTGCGCAGCGCGGTCGTGCCCCGGCTGCTGCCGCCCCGTTTCTCCCTGGTGAAGGCGAACTCCCGGGTGACCCTCGCCGGGCTGCTGGCCACCGGGGTGGCCGCCCCGATCGGGGCGGGCCTGCACGCCCTCGGCGACCCCTGGCCGCTGTACGGCGCCTTCGTGATCTTCGCGGCGGGTACGTTCCTGTCGTTCTCGCTGCCGCGGAAGGTCGACTCCGCCAAGGGCGAGGACGTCGCGCTGCTCGCCGCGGACGCGGAGCATCTGCGCGGCCCGCGCCGCACCGGCGCCAGGCGTCCGGGGCTGCGCACGGTCGGCCCGGCCGTCACGCACGCGCTGGGCGCGAACGCCGCGCTGCGCTGTCTGTCCGGCTTCCTGATCTTCTTCCTCGCCTTCCTGCTGCGTGAGCATCCGCTGACCGGTGAGAGCGCGGCGGTCTCGCTGGGGATAGTGGGTGTCGCGGCCGGCGCGGGCAACGCGCTCGGCACGGCGGTCGGGGCCTGGCTGCGGTCCCGGGCACCGGAGATCATCATCGTGACGGTGGTCGCGGTGGCGCTGGGCACGGCGGTCGTCGCCGCGGTGTTCTTCGGCGCGTTCCTGGTGGCGTGCCTGGCGGCGGTCGCCGGGTTCGCGCAGGCGCTGGCCAAGCTGTCCCTGGACGCGCTGATCCAGCGGGACGTGCCGGAGCCGGTCCGCACGTCGGCGTTCGCGCGGTCGGAGACGCTCCTGCAGATGGCGTGGGTGTTCGGCGGCGCCGTCGGCATCGTGATGCCGCTCAACGGCACCCTGGGCCTGGCCGTGGCCGCCGTCCTCGTGGCCGCCGGCTGGCTGACGACCGTGCGCGGGCTGCTCGCCTCGGCCCGGCACGGCGGGGCGGCCCGGCCGCGAGTGGCGTAACGAACCGGGCACGCCGCCCCCAGGTGGGGGGCGCCCCAGGGGCGCCCGATAGCCTTCGGCCATGACCATGCAATCCGCTCCGCGACGCCGCCGCGCCGTCGCCGCCGCCGGCGCCGTTTCCGCCGGACTGCTCGTCCTCACGGCCTGCGAGAAGCCGACCCCGATCGCAACGGTCACCGTCGGCACCAGCTCGGTCAACTCCGAAGCGACCTGCTACAACGACGGCAAGGCCCTGGACACGGCCGCCCTCGGGAACTGCCTCAAGGACACCGGCATCAAGTCCATCACGGTGGACCCGGAAGAGACCGTCCGCTTCGGCGTCGACCCGAAGATCGCCGACAGCGGCTGGACGATCCTGATGAACGGTCAGCCGCTCACCGAGTCCAGCACCAAGACGTACCGCACCATCCCCGGCAGCGTCTTCTTCAACGCCCAGTACGGCGCACAGGGCAACTCGACCCTGGTGTCGGTCAAGGAAGGCGACAAGACCGTCAAGGGACTGTGGTCCTTCAAGCTGAAGAAGGCATCCTGACCACGTCCGGCAAGCGTTTCCTCGTCGCCACCGCGGTCCCCGCCGAGCGGGACGCGGTGGCACAGGCGCTCGCCGGACCGGCACGCGAGGTGCGTCTGCCGGGCGGCACACTCCACCGGATCACCGGCGCGCACACCTACGACCTGCTCGCCGCCGGTGTCGGCCCCGCCCTCGCCGCCGCCCGCACCGCCGGCGCCCTGACCGCCGCTGCCCTGCACGGCGCCCCGTACGCGCTCGTGGTCAGTGCCGGGATCGCCGGCGGTTTCCGGCCCGCGGCGCCCGTCGGCTCGCTCATCGTCGCCGACGAGATCACCGCGGCCGACCTGGGCGCCGAGACCGCCGACGGCTTCGTCCCGGTCACCGGGCTCGGCTTCGGCACCGTCAGCCACCGTCCGCCGGAAACACTCGTACGGGAGGTGACCGCGGCGACCGGGGCACGCGCCGGGACCGTGCTCACCGTCTCGACCGTGACCGGGACCGCGGCCCGCGCCGACGCGCTGCGCGCCCGCCATCCCCGGGCGCTCGCGGAGGCCATGGAGGGCTTCGGGGTGGCCGAAGCGGCCGCAGCGCACCGGGTGCCCGTCCTCGAAGTACGCGCGGTGTCCAACCCCGTCGGCCCGCGCGACCGCGCCGCCTGGCGCATCGGCGACGCCCTCGCGGCCCTCACCGAGGGCTTCGGGAAGCTCGCGCCCGCACTGGAGAGTTGGAACCCGCATGAGCCCTGAGAGCCGACCGCTGCAGATCGCCTACTCCCCCTGCCCGAACGACACCTTCGTCTTCGACGCCCTCGCCCACGGCCGGATCCCCGGCGCGCCCGCGCTCGACGTCACCTTCGCGGACATCGACATCACCAACGGCATGGCCGAACGCGGTGAGTTCGACGTGCTGAAGGTGTCGTACGCGGTGCTGCCGTACGTCCTCGACGAGTACGCGCTGCTGCCCTGCGGCGGCGCGCTGGGCCGGGGCTGCGGGCCGCTCGTGCTCACCCGGGAGCCGGATGCGGACCTCACCGGGCGGACGGTGGCCGTGCCGAGCGAGCGGTCGACCGCCTATCTGCTGTTCCGGCTGTGGGCCGCGGACACCCTGCCGCAGGGCGTCGGAGAGATCGTCGTCATGCCGTTCCACGAGATCATGCCGGCCGTGCGGGACGGGAAGATCGACGCGGGGCTTGTGATCCACGAGGCGCGGTTCACCTACCAGAACTACGGGCTGCACAAACTCGCCGACATGGGCGAGCACTGGGAGGCCACGACCGGGCTGCCGATCCCGCTCGGCGCGATCGTCGCCAAACGGTCGCTGGGCGCGGACACGCTGCGGCTGCTCGCCGAGTCGGTCCACGCGTCCGTGCACGCCGCCTGGGACGACCCCGAGGCATCGCGGCCCTACGTCATGGAACACGCCCAGGAGATGGATCCCGCCGTCGCCGACCAGCACATCGGGCTGTACGTCAACGAGTTCACGTCGGACCTCGGTGAGGACGGGTACGCGGCGATCCGGGGCCTGCTCACCCGCGCGGCGGCCGAAGGGCTCGTACCCGCCCTCCGCCCGACCGCGCTCGACTTCCCCTGACCGGGCGCGGCCCGGGGCGGGATGCTCCGCGGGCCGCGGGCTATACGTCCAGTTGGTCGGCGACCGCGCGCAGCAGACCGGCGATCTTCTTGCCTGAGGTCTTGTCGGGGTAACGGCCCTTCTCCAGCATCGGGGTGATGTTCTCCAGGAGCGTCGTCAGGTCCTGCACGATGGAGGCCAGCTCGTCCGGTTTCTTGCGCTGGGCCGCCGCGACCGACGGGGTCGGGTCGAGGACGACGACCGACAGGGCCTGGTCGCCCCGCTGGCCGGCGACCACCCCGAACTCCACGCGCTGTCCCGGCTTGAGCGCATCGACTCCGGCGGGGAGAACCGAGGAATGGACGAAGACGTCACCGCCGTCGTCACGGGAGAGAAAGCCGAAGCCCTTCTCACTGTTGAACCATTTGACCTTGCCAGTCGGCAAAGCACACGCTCCCTCGATCGGTCCCGGACGCCCCAGACGCCGGTTGAACTGCCGTCATGACACCTTACCGGGGGTCTCTCCAGCGGGACATGCCTTAAAACGGCACGGGGCTGCCATGCGCCACGAGTGGCGGGATAGCGGCTCAGCGAGGTGAGGGAAGTGTGATGACCACCCGATGCGGCGGCCAAGCTTCCGGATACGGCGGTCTTCGAGCGGAGGGCAGCGAAGTGGCCGCCGACCGGGTGACGGCATACGCCTCCGGCACGTCAACTCGTCGGGCGGCTTTTCCCCCTCCCGCCGGCCCTGAGAGCCGCCTTTCCGGAAATACTCATGTTTTCTTCGCCGTTCAACCCCCGCAATACCCGCGCCCGGCCGGGAACTACCCTGGTGCGGTGCGTGAAACAACCCAAGCGAATTCCGCCGCGCCCGGTGACGGGCTGATCCGCGCCGGTGCCGTCGTCTTCTTCCTCGGTGCCGTGGCCACTCTCGTCACCGTGGCCCCGCTGTTCCTGGGCGCGCAGCCCTTTCCGACGTACATGTTCGGCCTGAGCATGCTCATGGGAGTCGGATTCCTCGTGGCCGGCGCGGGGGTGCTGCGGTCGATCGCGGCCGGACGGCGTCAGGCGCGCGGCGCCTCGCGGTAGCCGGCCAGCCAGCGCGGGAAGGCGGACAGGTCGTCGAGGACGACGTCCGCGCCCGCGGTGCGCAGTTCCTCCGCGTCGCACGGGCCGGTGGCCACGGCCACGGAGAGGGCGCCGGCGGCACGGGCACCGCGTACGTCTCCGACGTGGTCGCCGACGTAGACGCTCGCGCCGTGCTCGCGCAGCGCCTCCGCCTTGCCCTCCGCCCACAGGTCGCCGACGACCGCGTCGGGCTCCATGCCGAGGTGGCTGAGGTGCAGCTTGGCGTTCGGCTCGTACTTCGCGGTGACCACGATCGCCCGGCCGCCCGATGCGCGCACCGCCTCGATCGCCTCGCGGGCGCCGGGCATCGCGGGGGTCGCGGCGATGGCGATCGCCGGGTACATCTCGCGGTACAGGTCCGCCATCGGGGCGACCTGCTCGGCCGGGAACCAGTTGACCAACTCGTCGGCGAGCGGGGGGCCGAGCCGGGTGATGGCCAGATCGGCGTCGATGTGGGTTCCCGTACGCTCCGCCAGCGCCGTGTAACAGGCGTGGATGCCGGGCCGGGAGTCGATCAGGGTCATGTCGAGGTCGAACCCGACGGTCAGCACGCGAGAACTCATGCCCGCCATTGTGCCCACCGCCCCCGCCGGCCGACCGCCCCACCCCTCCGCGGCCACCCGGGCCACCCCCTGCGGACAGCGGGCACCAGGCGTGCCGACCAGTGCCGCGGCAGGCACCGCCTGTCAAGGAGCGGCGTCCGGTGCTTGCTCTCGGCGTGCCGGACGGAAGTCCTCGTACTGGACCTGCTGGACGTACGTGGGCTTTCGGCCGGTGCGGCGAGAGGGCGCCTGTTGCGGCACCAGGTGCGCGCTCGGGGCGGCCGGGGCATGAAGCGGCCGGGCGCGGCCGGGTCGGCACTGCACGCCCGGTGTCGCAGCCGACCCGGCCGACCGCACCGGATCGTCCCGCCGAAGCCGCGGACGCGGTCAGCGGCGGCGCTGGGAACGGCCAGGCGCGGCCGGGTCGGCGCTGCACGTCCGGTGTCGCAGCCGACCCGGCCGACCGTATCGGACCGTCCCGTCGAAGCCGCGGACGCGGTCAGCGGCGGCGCTGGGAGCGCCAGAGGAGGTAGGCGGCCGAGGTGAGGGCCGCGGCCCGTACCGTCCAGGGCCACGTCTCGGCCAGGGCGTCTCTCATCTGGCCCTGGGCGATGGGGTCGCCCCAGCGGCCCTCGTTCCTGCCCCACAGCCAGACCAGGCCGCCCGCGAGCGCCAGGCCGGGCAGGCCCATGACGGCCCACTTGCTCTCCGCCGCGGTGAGGCGACGGGAGCCGTAGGCGATGAGCCAGCCGACGATCAGCGCGAACCAGTTGCCCAGCACCGCCCCGGCGACCAGGGCCGCGGCGGCGAGCAGGAGCAGCGGGTTGGTCCAGCCCGCGGCGGGGCGGGGCAGCGGCAGCCGGCGGCGCGGAGGCAGGTCGGCCGTCTCGGGCACGGCGGGTTCGGGCGCCGCCGCGGGCGCCGTCTCCGCCTTCGCGGCCTCCTTCGGCTCGGCCTCCGGTTCCTTCGGCGGCGGCTTGAGGAGTTCGGGGATCTCCACTCCCCCGACGAACCCGGGCACGCTGTCCCCGGCCCCGAACGGGCTGTCGTCCACCCGCCACCAGTCGGGTTGCAGGGCGCTGTCGCCGAGTTCGTCCTCCCCGGCGAGGTGCGGCGGTGAGGGGGCGTCCGGACGGGCCGGGGCCGCCGGCTCCGCGGGACGCGGCCGGGGCACGACCCGACGCAGCCCCTTCCCTCTCTCCCGCGGCCCCTCGGCGTCGCCCCCGTTGCCCTTCTCCCCCGAGCCCCACTGCCCCAGCAGCCCCTTCGGACCCAGCAACCCCTTCGGCCCGGGCTCGCGCGGCGCGGGCTGCACCGGCACGGCGGCGGGCGGCGACTGCGGCACCCCGCCGCCCCCGCCGGCCGCCGCCACGACCTCGTCCGGCGTGCCCAGCCGGGCGAGGATGCGGCGCACCGCGGCGGGACTGTCCACGGTGGTCCTGGCCCGGTGCCGGTCGATCTCGTTGCGCAGCTCGGACACCAGGCGCATGCGGTCGGCCGACGGCAACTGGCGCTGCTGCGCGATGTCGCCGACGCGGCTCAGATACTCGTAGACGACCCGGTCGCTCTCGATACCCACGAAGTCCCCTCCGGGGCCGGTGCGTTGGATACCCCGTCGGGACGACGGTAGCGCAGGCCGCCCCGCACGTCGGCGCGCACGCCCGCGGGCAGCGCGTCGTCGGGCGGGGGCGGTGCGCGGGGCCGCGGCGGATGCCGTCGCCGGGGGCATGCGCTCCCGGCGTCGACCCCGTACCCGCTACCGTGGGTCGGATGAGCAACCCGGCAACACCGCCGCGTTCCCTCGCGGAGGCGCTCCGCGCCAGGGACGACGCCTCCCTGGCCGCGCTGCTGCGCAGCCGGCCCGACCTCGTCACCCCCGTGCCCGGCGACCTCACCCAGCTCGCCACCCGGGCCGGCACCCGGGCCTCGGTGCTGCGCGCCCTGGAGCGCCTCGACCTGTTCGTGCTGCAGACGGCCCAGGCCCTGGCCGTGGCGGCGGACCCGGCGTCCTACGACGAGTTGCTGGGCCTGATGGCGGGCGACGCCGGCGACCGGACCGTCGCCGCCGCCCTGCCCGACGCCCTCGCCACCCTGCGCGAACAGGCCCTGGTGTGGGGCGCCGACGACCGGCTGCGGCTGGTCCGCACGGCCCGTGAGGTGCTGGCCCCGACCCCGCAGCACCCGTCCCCGACCGGCCTCGGCCCGACCGTGCGGGAAGCCACCGCGGGCATGTCGCCGGGCCGGATCCAGGAGATCGTCACGGCCGCGGGCCTGCCGTCGACCCATGACTCGGTCTCCGCCGTGACCGCGCTCAGCGCCCTGTTCACCGACCGCGCCCGGATGGCCGCGCTGCTGTCCGGCGCCCCGGCGGAGTCCCGCGAGGTGCTGGCCCGGCTCGTCTGGGGGCCGCCGTACGGCCAGGTCACGTCCGAGCCGGCCGCCCATCTGCGCTGGCTGCTCGACCGCGGTCTGCTGCTGCCGACGGCGCCCGGCACCGTCGTACTGCCCCGCGAGGTCGCGCTGCATCTGCGCGCGGGCCGCGCGCACCGCGCGCCCGAGGCCGTACCGCCGCCGGTGGAGACGGCCGCGACGCATCCCGCGCGGATCGTGGACGCGACGGCGGCCGGGCAGGCGTACACCGCGCTGGCGACCGTGGAGGACCTGCTCAAGGACTGGGACGAGGGCGGTCCGACGGTGCTGCGGGCCGGCGGGCTCAGCGTCCGCGATCTGAAGCGTACGGCCGTCGCCCTCGACGTGTCCGAACCGGTCGCCGCGTTCTGGGTCGAACTGGCCTACGCGGCGGGCCTGCTGGCCTCCGACGGCGAGGCCGACGAGCGGTACGCGGCGACCCCGGCCTACGACGAGTGGCTGGAGCTGCCCCCGGCCGAGCGCTGGGCGCGGCTCGCCGAGGCGTGGCTGACGGCGACCCGGACGCCGGGTCTGGTCGGCGGGCGGGACACCAAGGACCGTACGTTGGCGGCGCTCGGGCCGGGTCTCGACCGCTCCGTGGCGCCCGAGGTGCGGCGCCGGGTGCTGGGGCTGCTGGCCGCGCTGCCGGAGGGCGCCGCGCCGGACCTCGACTCGGTGCTGGCCCGGCTGCGCTGGGAGCGTCCGCTGCGCGGCCCGGTGGGCGCCCCGGAGCGCGAGGGGGGCCGGCCGCGGGGCGGCGAGGAGGACCTGCGTTCCCGGATCGCGCGCTGGACACCGGCGGAGGCGGAGCTGCTGGGCGTCACCGGCCGCGGCGCCCTGTCCGCCCACGGCCGCGCGCTGCTCGGCGCATCCGTGCCCGCGGGCACGGCCACCGCGGCGCCCGCGCCGAGCGGCCGCCGCCGGTCCGACGGCGGCCCGGGAGCGGCCGGCCCGACGGCCGGTGGGCAGGCGGACGGTGGGCAGGGTGCCGGTGGCCGGGGGGCCGACGGCCAGGCAGACGGTGGCCAGGCGGACGGTGGCCAGGCGGACGGTGGCCAGGGTGCCGGTGGCCGGGGGGCCGACGGCCAGGCAGACGGTGGCCGGGCAGACGGTGGCCAGGGTGCCGGTGGCCGGGGGGCCGACGGCCAGGCAGACGGTGGCCGGGCAGACGGTGGCCGGGCAGACGGTGGCCGGGGTGCCGGTGGCCCGGCGGACGGGCCCGGGGACAAACTGCCCGCGCACCACCGTCGGCGCCCGCCCGCGCCCCGCGAGCCCCTTCCCCCGGCCGAGCGTGCGGCGGCCGCCGCCGTGGCCGCCGGGCTGCTCGCGCCGCTGCTGCCCGAGCCGCTGGACCACGTCCTGCTCCAGGCGGACCTGACGGCGGTGGCGCCGGGACCGCTGGAACGACCGCTGGCCGCCACGCTGGGCGTGCTCGCGGACGTGGAGTCAAAGGGCGGCGCGACGGTCTACCGCTTCACGCCCGCCTCCGTACGCCGCGCCCTGGACGCCGGCCGGACCGCCGCCGACCTGCACGCCTTCCTCGCCGCGCACTCCCGCACCCCGGTCCCGCAGCCGCTGACGTACCTGATCGACGACGTCGCCCGCAAGCACGGCAGGCTACGGGTGGGCGCGGCCTCCGCGTACGTACGCTGCGACGACGACGCGCTGCTGAACGAAATCCTCGCCGACCGCCGGTCGGCCGCCCTGCGGCTGCGCAGGCTGGCGCCCACCGTGCTGGCGGCGCAGGCCGACCCGGCGGCGCTGCTCGATGGCCTGCGCGCGATGGGGTACGCGCCCGCCGCCGAGTCCGCCGAGGGCGATGTGCTGATCGCCCGCGCCCACGCCCACCGCACCCCGCACCGCACCGCCCCCGAACCGGTCCCCGACGGCCCGCCCGTCCCCGACGCGACCCTGCTGACCGCCGCGATCCGCGCGATCCGCGCCGGCGACCTGGCGGCCACCACCCCGCGCAGGCCCGCGGGCGCGGCGACGGCGGGCGGCGACCTGCCGCGCACCAGCTCCGCCGAGACCCTGGCGACCATGCAGGCGGCCGTCCTGACGGGCGAGGCGCTGTGGATCGGGTACGTGAACGCCGAGGGCGCCGCGAGCCAGCGCGTGATCGCGCCCATCCGGGTCGAGGGCGGCTTCGTGACGGCGTACGACCACACGGCGGACGAGGTACGCACCTACCCCCTGCACCGCGTCACGGGCGTCGCGGAACTGGCCGCCGACTGACCGGAGCCCCGCCGTGATCACCTGCCGGTAGGGCACACTGGACGTTTGGCCGAGACTGTGGCCATAGGGAAAGGGTGCCGCGCGTGAATGGTCCGCTGATCGTCCAGTCCGACAAGACCCTGCTCCTGGAGGTCGACCACGAGCGGGCCGACGACTGTCGTCGGGCCATCGCGCCGTTCGCCGAGCTGGAGCGGGCGCCGGAGCACATCCACACCTACCGGGTGACGCCGCTCGGCCTGTGGAACGCGCGGGCGGCCGGGCATGACGCGGAGCAGGTCGTCGACGCGCTCGTGCAGTACAGCCGCTACCCCGTGCCGCACGCGCTGCTCGTGGACATCGCCGAGACCATGGACCGCTACGGGCGGCTCACCCTGAGCAAACACCCGGCGCACGGCCTCGTGCTCACCAGCAGCGACCGGCCGGTCCTGGAAGAAGTGCTCAGGTCCAAGCGGATCGCGCCGCTCGTCGGCGCCCGGATCGACCCCGACACCGTCGCCGTGCACCCCTCCGAACGCGGCCAGATCAAGCAGGTGCTGCTGAAGCTGGGCTGGCCGGCCGAAGACCTCGCCGGATACGTGGACGGGGAGGCGCACCCGATCGAGCTGCGCGAGGACGGCTGGGCGCTGCGGGCCTACCAGAAGCAGGCCGTGGAGAACTTCTGGCACGGCGGAAGCGGGGTCGTGGTGCTGCCCTGCGGCGCGGGCAAGACGCTGGTCGGCGCCGGGTCGATGGCGCAGGCCAAGTCGACCACCCTGATCCTCGTCACCAACACGGTCTCGGCCCGGCAGTGGAAGCACGAGCTGGTGCGGCGGACCTCGCTGACCGAGGACGAGATCGGGGAGTACAGCGGTACGAAGAAGGAGATCCGGCCGGTCACCATCGCCACGTACCAGGTGCTGACGACGAAGCGGAAGGGGATCTACCCGCATCTGGAGCTGTTCGACTCCCGTGACTGGGGGCTCATCGTCTACGACGAGGTGCATCTGCTGCCGGCCCCCGTCTTCAAGTTCACCGCCGATCTGCAGGCGCGCCGCCGGCTCGGGCTGACGGCGACGCTGGTGCGCGAGGACGGCCGCGAGTCGGACGTGTTCTCGCTCATCGGGCCCAAGCGGTTCGACGCGCCGTGGAAGGAGATCGAGGCGCAGGGCTATATCGCGCCCGCCGACTGCGTCGAGGTC
This sequence comes from Streptomyces diversicolor, assembly GCF_057537855.1. Lineage (NCBI taxonomy): Bacteria > Bacillati > Actinomycetota > Actinomycetes > Kitasatosporales > Streptomycetaceae > Streptomyces > Streptomyces diversicolor. The sequence continues at coordinate 93,906 of NZ_BAAJXA010000015.1, read as the reverse complement.
CGGGTGAACCTGACCGACGCGGAACGGCTCGCGTACGCGACCGCGGAGACGGAGGAGAAGTACCGCTTCTGCGCGACGACCGACACCAAGCGCCGGGTCACCGAGGCCCTGGTGCGCCGGTTCGCCGGGCAGCAGATCCTCGTCATCGGCCAGTACATCGACCAACTCGACGAGCTGGGCGAGCACTTGAATGCGCCGGTGATCAAGGGGGAGACGTCCAACGCGCAGCGCGAGAAGCTGTTCGACGCGTTCCGTGAGGGCGAGATCAGCGTGCTCGTCGTGTCCAAGGTCGCCAACTTCTCCATCGACCTGCCGGAGGCGACGGTCGCCATCCAGGTGTCGGGCACCTTCGGCTCCCGGCAGGAGGAGGCCCAGCGGCTCGGGCGGGTGCTGCGCCCCAAGGCCGACGGACACCAGGCCCACTTCTACTCCGTGGTGGCCCGCGACACCATCGACCAGGACTTCGCCGCACACCGCCAGCGGTTCCTGGCGGAGCAGGGGTACGCCTACCGCATCGTGGACGCGGACGAGATCCTGACCGAGACCTGAGCCACGCGCCGCGCTCCGTCAGCCGCCCTTCGTCACACCTGTCGCCCACGGTGGCCCCGTCGGGTCGACGGCCTGGGCAGCGCGAGGACGGGACCCATTCCGTGCTCGATGTGCGACGTGTCGTGCGCACCACGGCGGCGCCCCCGCTGCCCCCGCCGCGCCGGCCCGCGGACTACGGGACGCCGTGCCCGGCGGCCGGGACCGGATCGTGCACCACTTCGTACGGAGCGGCCGCCACCCGGTGCCTTTCGAGGAGCCGGTGGCCCGGTCAGCGGAAGTCTTCGGGGATCCGAGTGCGCGTGAGCCGGCGGTCCTCGACGGGTATGTCATGGGGGTGGTCCGGTGGCTGTGCCGTGCGGTAGGCCGACGGCTTGCCGGCCCGTCCGGAGGTCTTCGGGTGCTCGGGAGACCGAGCGGCGCCGCGGGACGAGGGTCGCGGCCAGCAGGGCGAGGGCGAGCAGCGGGTACGGGGACGCTAGCGGCTGCTGCCACCCCGGGAGCCGCAGGTCCAGGTCGCCCTCGTGCGGCAGCAGCCACATGGTGCGGGCGGTGAACACGGCCGCCGTCAGCGCCGCGAGCGGGATGCGGCCCTCGGCGAGGAGCACGGCGAGCAGCGGGACGCACCACACCCAGTGGTGGGACCAGCTGATCGGTGACACCAGCAGGGCGGTGCCCGCCGCGAGCAGGATGCCGTGCCGCTCCCGCGTCGCCCGGGCCGCCGCCCACAGGCCCGCGACGGCCACGACGGCGACCGGGAGCGCCCAGGCCGGACCCGGTGCCCCATCGCCCGCCGCCCGCGCGATCAGGCCCGGCAGCGACTGGTTGTCGACGATCCAGACCTTGCCCACCCGGCCGGTCTCGAAGAGCCCTCCGGTCCAGAATTCTGCGCTGGCGGCCGGGAGCAGGACCGCGCCGAGGGCGACGGTCCCGGCGAAGCCGGCCATGGCCGTCGCCGCCTCCCGTCGGCGCCCGGTCAGCAGGAGATGGACGACGAAGACGGCCGGAGTCAGCTTGATGCCGGCCGCCACACCCAGGGCGAGGCCCTTGGCGCGGGCGCCCGGCGGGCGGGTGAGGTCCCCGAGGACGAGGCAGGCGAGCGCCAGGTTGATCTGGCCGAACAGGACCGTCTGGAAGACCGGTTCGAGCCACAGGGTCAGGGCGGTGGCCGCACACACCTGCGGCGCCCGGACCGTCCGGCCCGCGAGCCGGGCCGAGAGGACGACGAGACGGGCGAGCAGGAGCACGTTGCCCGCGACGAAGGCCGCCTTCATGGCCGGGAGGGGGATCCAGGTCGCCGGCACGAACAGGACCGCCGCGAACGGCGGGTAGGTCGCCGGCAGCCGCCACTCGGTGACGGTGAAGCCGTACAGGTCGCCGCCGTGGACGACGGCCTCGCCCTCGGCCCGGTAGACCAGCGCGTCGGCCATCGGGGCGCGTTGCAGGACGCACAGGGCGGTGAAGGAGAGCAGGGACAGGGTCAGGAGGACGTAAGGCGTCACCGTCCGTTGTGCCACGGAGGTGAACCTATGGGTTACTTACGGCGAACGCCCGCTTCCTCGCCGTACTCACCGAGGATGACGACGCCGAACGCCGCCTCCGCGAACACCTTGACGGCACGCAGGACGTTGCCCAGGCGGTGATGGTGCTTGCCGACGACGGCCGTGGCGCCGGCCGGGCCGGAGGGGGCCGGGTGGATGGTTGCAGCGCTCATGTCTCCATGGTGGAACTTCGAACCCCAGGTCGTCATCGGTCTGCGGAGCCAATCCCGGCCCCCCGCACATACCTCTCCGGAGGGACCCCCCTCCCCTAGGCAAGGCGGAGACGTCCCCTAGGGGCCCCTAGGGGACGAAAAAGCATTGGCTTCGGTGTGGGGCTCGTCATTAGAATCTCCGCTCTTGCCCGCCTCCCTCCCGGAGTGCCGCCGTCCGGCCGGAAACCGGACGGCTTCCCGTCACGCGACCGCGCCCGTCCGCGCACGGTCCGTGCACCCGCCCTCGCAGCACCCCGACCGGAGGCACCGCCTTGTCCACGCCCGCCCACGATCCGCTGGACGACCCGCTCGCCCGGGAACGCTCCCACCTCGCCGAGTCCCGTGCCGCCCTGCGCGCCATGCGTGAGGACGTCGAATCCCTCGACATCAGTGACGTCACCGCGAACTGGGTCAACGCCGAGGTGCTGACACGGCAGATCGACGAGCGCATCAAGGCGCTGGCCGACCTCAGCGACACCCCCCTGTTCTTCGGCCGGCTCGACTACCTGTACCCGCCGGGCGCGGACCGGGCCGAGGGCGCGCCGGGCGAGCGGTTCTACATCGGGCGGCGGCACGTGCACGACGCCGAGGGCGATCCGATGGTCATCGACTGGCGTGCGCCGGTGTCCCAGCCGTTCTACCGGGCGTCCAAAAAGGACCCGATGGACGTCGCGCTGCGCCGCCGCTTCGGCTACACCGGCGGGGATCTGACGGCGTACGAGGACGAGCATCTGTCGGACCCGGCGGAGGAGGCCCGCACCAGCAAGCTGCTCCAGCAGGAGATCGAACGGCCGCGCGTGGGCCCGATGCGGGACATCGTCGCCACGATCCAGCCAGAGCAGGACGAGATCGTGCGCTCCGGCCTGGCCGGCACGGTCTGCGTCCAGGGCGGCCCCGGCACCGGGAAGACCGCCGTCGGACTGCACCGGGTCGCCTATCTGCTGTACGCGCACCGGGAGCGGCTGGCCCGCACCGGCACCCTGGTCATCGGGCCGAACCGGTCCTTCCTGAACTACATCGAGCAGGTGCTGCCCGCGCTCGGCGAGCTGGCGGTGCGGCAGGCCACCGTCGACGACCTGGTCGGGCATGTGGAGGTGCGCGGCACGGACGAGGCGGCGACCGCGCTCGTCAAGGGCGACGCGCGGCTGGCCGAGGTGCTGAAGCGGGCCCTGTACGCACAGGTGACGATGCCCACCGAGCCGGTCGTGGTGGTGCGCGGCTCGCGGCGCTGGCGGGTTCCGGCATACGAACTGGAGGAGATCGTCCGGGAGTTGCTGGCCCGTGACATCCGGTACGGGGCCGCCCGCGAGGCCCTGCCGCAGCGGATCGCGCATGCCGTGCTGGTGCAGATGGAGCGGGCGGGCGAGGCGCCGGACGACCGGGTGCAGGACGCGGTGGCCCGCAACAGCGCGGTGAAGGCGGCGGTCAAGGCGATCTGGCCGCCGGTCGATCCGGCGAAGCTGGTGCTGCGGCTGCTGACCGACGCGGACTTCCTCGCGGCGCACGCGGAGGGGCTGCTGTCGCAGGACGAGCAGAAGACGCTGCTGCGGTCGAAGCCGGTGCGCAGCGTGAAGTCGGCCAGGTGGTCGGCCGCGGACGCCGTGCTCATCGACGAGGCCACCGACCTCGTACAGCGCACGCACTCACTGGGGCATGTGGTGCTGGACGAGGCGCAGGACCTGTCCCCGATGCAGTACCGGGCGGTGGGCCGACGCTGCACGACCGGCAGCGCGACCGTCCTCGGCGACCTGGCGCAGGGCACCACCCCGTGGGCGACCCGCAGCTGGGACGAGGCGCTGGCGCACCTGGGCAAGGCGGACGGCGTGATCGAGGAACTGACCGCGGGCTTCCGGGTGCCGACGGACGTCATCGCGTACGCATCCCGGCTGCTGCCGCACATCGCTCCCGGCCTCACGCCGGTCGCGTCGGTCCGGGAGAATCCGGGCTTCTTCGACCTGCGCGCGGTCGACGGCACCGGTGAGGTGGTCGCGGCCTGCGAGGAGTTGCTGCGCAACGAGGGCTCGACCGGTCTGATCGCGGCCGACGCGCGGATCCCGGTGCTGGCCGATGCGCTCACGGCGGCCGGGATCACCTATCTGGCACCGGGCGAGGAGACGACGCGGGAGGCACGCGTCACCCTGGTCCCGGCGTCGCTGGCCAAGGGCCTGGAGTACGACTACGTGGTCCTGGACGAGCCGCGGGCCGTGGTCGACGCGGAACCGGACGAACGCACCGGCCTGCGCCGCCTGTACGTGGCCCTGACCCGAGCGGTATCGGGCCTGATCATCACCCACACCACCCCCCTCCCACCCCAGCTGACCTGACACCGGGACACGGCGCGGGCGGGGAAGGCGGGAACGGCGGGGAAGAAAGCCCCGCACCCGCCCGCGCGCAGGGCCACCACAGCGGACCGGGGCAAAACAGCAGACTGGGGCAGAGCCGCAACCACGAACCCGCGTGGCCACATGCAGTCGGCCGAGAGGACACACCAGCGGCCGGCACGCCGGCACACGGGTGTGGGCAGAGCCCTCTACAGCGCCCGGAACCTCTCGTCAAGGTCAGTGACGCGCTCGGCCCGGCGGCCCATCAGATAGACCTTGGCGTGTGTGCGCTGCACTTCGTGTACCAGCTTGAAGCCCTGGGTCTCGTTGTACCTCACCAGTCCGGGGAAGTGGCAGCCACGGCGAACCCATGTGCGCCCTTCCTGCGCGGCGCGGTCCACCGCCCACAGCCCCATCACGGTTCCCGGCTTCCTGTCGCGGTAAGCAGGGTCGGTGACGGTCGAATACAGGTAATGAGCCGCCTCGTTCAACTCGTCTTCCGTCCAGCCCCACGGGGGGGTCTGTTCCTGAACGGTGGTGCATCCGATGATCCGCCCGTCGCCCTCGGCGAGGACCCACACGTCACCATCGGAATTCTCCGCCTGCCGCGCGAGTTCGGACGCGCTTTCCCGCCAGCTCGGAAGCCCGCGGTCCTCCAGCCAGTTGGAGCGGGCGAGGATCATTTCTTCAACGGCGGGGATGTCATCGGCTGTGGCGGGACGCATGTTGAACACGCTGTCTCCTGGTGGCTGAGTGGGACTACAGGAAGGATTGAGCGGCGAAGTGGAGGTCGAGGACTTCGAGGAGCTGCGCGTCTCCGTCCTCGCGGTACGGCCCTTCACTCAGCTGACGGACAGCCACTCGCAGGCCGTTGGGGTCCACCAGCTTCTCGTCGAAGAGCGGCGAGCCGTCGTGGAGCATCTTGGCGAACAGGGGACGCGCGATCGTGGTAAGGGTGTGTTGAACGACCTCCGCGAACGACTCCCGCGCTCGGGATTCGGTGACGTCTGGGCTCAGCCCGAGGGAGGCTAGCCGTCGCCGTTGAAGCTGCTTCAATTCACGCCAGTGCATGGGGAGCCATTCGCCGAGTTGGACCATGCCCGGGTTGGCGAACGGATGCACGGGCCAGATGCCCGCCCGCATGAGTACAGGTGCTGTGGTCTCCATCGAGAGCAAGGTCATCGAGTTGACGGCAGCAGGCGGGGCAATGCCGTCGTCGGCGAACTCCAGCGCGGCGCGCGCTCGGTCTCCGATCCAGTGCAGGGCATCGCTGGTCTCGCCCATGGACTTGTGCGGATACTCGGCCTGAGACAGGGCCACCATCTCGTCTCCGCCTAGCCCGGTCACAACCACACGAGCACCATGGTTCGCCAGGTCCTCAGTGAGCTTGGTGAACGGCCGGTGAAGCGGCTCCTCGTACGGACTGACCTTCTCGCCCCTCACCCGGGCGCACTCCGGCGACAACGGCGCGTGCTCCAAGGCGTCGACCAGGTGATCCGACTCCGCGAACTGCAGCGCCTTGATGATCTCCGAGCGGCGGCGGATCTGGTGTGCGCGCCCCGGGCCGGCGATCAGGAGAGCGGCCGTCGGGAAGCGGGCCGGATACCGCTCGGCGAGACGGGTTCCCACGGTGCCGGAGTCGAACCCGCCCGTGAGGTGCAGCACCGTCTCCACGCAGTCGATCGGCCGGAGGTCGAGGGCAGCATCCATCGCTTCAACGAACGCTCCGAGAACATCGGCATCAGGGGCCAGTTCGCGCGGCCCGCTGTGCAATACCGGCTCGGGGTAGTGCAGGTAGAGGTGACCGCCGTAGATGGCGGTCCCGCGCTCGGTCACGCGGTGGATGCCCCGGAACACCGTCTCGGTGCTGTACCGGGGCCGGTAGATCAGCAACCGCGCGACTTCACGAGGGCTGAGGCCGACGGCGTGTTCGGCAAGGTCGGCCATGTCCCACGAACCGTGCAGGCTCGTACGGTCGTGTGCGACGTAGAGCGGCGCGACGCCTCCGGGGCCTGCGGTGACACGGCATGGATCGCCGGGAGTGGTTTCTACGAGTACGTAGTCCGTGGGCCACTGCTCCGCCAGAGTGCGAGCCTCTTCGAACTCAGCAGGGGTGACCTTGCGGGGTGCTGGATCGTGCGTTTCCCGGCCCGCGACGCGCTCACGTACGACGAGAAGTGTGCGGGTACCGTCCGTCACAGCGACGTGTTCCACCAAGGGGTGATCGTATGGAGCGATCTCGCTCGTCCCGTCGGCAGTGACGTACCAGCGCCCGTTCCACGCCCATACCGTGCTCGCATATGGAGTGAGACGTAACTTGATCATGCGTGCTCTCCCTTCGGATGAGCCCGAGGGGTGCGAGGTTCCGTCCCCTCGGGCATTGAGGTAGAACGGTTCAGGTGGCGGTGGTGTCGTATGTCTTGGCGCCGTCCGACGAACCGGAGACCTTCTTGTACTCGTGCGTCTCAGCCGGTGACTGCACCCGCCGCTGCGCTTTGGTCGTGAACAACTTCTCGAAGCGGCGAACGAGCTTCGGCGGGGGCGTGAACTCTTCCACGCTATTCCTCCTTGAACTCTGCCGATGCCGAGGATTTCCCGGCGTCGCTGTGCACTTGCGGCCCGCCCGGCACCGGGCTGTCCTCTCGCAGTAACCGGGGCGGGAGTCGTCTGGTGGCGCCCCTTGTCAGGTTGTGTGGGAGAGCCGGTTGACAGTCATCCCGGCAGTAAGGCCGTTGCGCTTCTCGGTCTGCCAGCGCTCACACGTCTTGGTCTCGTCATTGCGCCACCTCGATCGGCAGGGCCGCGGCGTACAGGTCAAGTCTGCGGCGGAGCGTACGGTGACGGCCGCCGGAACCGTCCGCGGGCGGTGAGCGCGGCGGGGGCACGTGGGCGGGAACGGCGGGCGTGGCGGACTGCGCGGCGCGGTCTGTGATCCCATCCCGGTCATGCGCCTGGATGCGCAGCATGTGGTCAAGCTCCGCGATGCACGGCCCACAGGCGTACACGTCCCCCGTCGCGCCGGGCGTGGTCACCGAGCCGACCCACAGCACGGCCAAACCCTCACGGCGGCAGTACAACCAACACGCGCCCGTCACCCACGCGTTACCGTCGCCCGTCTGCGCGATCAGGGGCCACACATCGCGCCACGGACGCTCAACGGCCGGAGCGAACATCACGCGGTACCTCCGTTCGCCCGCGCGAGTGCGGCCAGTTCCACCGGGGGCCGCATCACTGCGTAGTCGCCGAAGTTCCGGCGGTAGCGCCGGTGCCCTGTCTCCTGCGTGTGCCTGCGCTGCCACTCCTCGACCGGTGCCGGGTCGCGGTGCGTTCCGGACTGTGCGCCGCACTCGGTTTCGTCGCCGGACACGCAATGCGCTTCGTACTCCGGTTCCGCCGTCTGATCCTGCTCGATGGTGAACGGTATGTAGCGGAACACGCGCCGGGTCACCGCGCCGCCCCCTGCTCGCTGCGCACCGAGTCCGTGACGTGCAGGAAGCCCCCTGCCTTCTCGATCTCGCGTGCCACCTCGTCGTACTCCTGCGGAACAGACGAGATCATCGAGCGCCACGCCGTGAGCACCGCCCCAGCCTCACCGCTCTTGATGCGCTCTACGGCCTGCCCCAGCCCGTTACGCCCTTGCGGCGGCAGCAACCCTGCGCGTTCCTCGATCACGTCCGTGATCTCCCACCCGAACGCCTCCGCGTACTCCATGCACTCCTTGCAAGATGCCGCGATGTTCGTGTTGGGAGCACCACACAGGTAGACCACACAGCGGAACCGCTCGATCTGCGCGGCCTCGGCCGGTACGTCGGCCTCGCCCGGCGTGATACCCGCCGCCGCGTCCGCCAGTGCCTGACGCCGTCTCAGGTCACCTTCAGTTCGACGGACCCTGGTCCGTCCCTGCCTCTGCCCGCTCTCCACGCTGACCATGCATCAATCGTGCCCACTTGATCACGCACAGTGAAGTGATGAGGCGTAGGACCGGGCGAGGTCGTCCGGCCCCAACTCGTACGCTCCGTAGGACTCACACGATCAAGGGCACGCCGATGAGTTCGCTGATGTTCCGTACGCGCGCTGTGGACACCTTCGCGAGACGCTTGGCGATGACACCGGGCAGCGCCTGATGCCTGACCCACTCCGGAGCGTCGAGCCCTACCTCGATCAGCGTGTCTCCCGCCTGGTCATAGAGGCCGGCCGCGCACTGCGCGAGTGCAACATCGAGCTTGTAACGGTTGCGGGCCACCTTCGACATGGACTTGGGGAGCTTCTTCATGTCGGGGTGACTGGCCAGCTTGAGCGCGCGCCCGTAATTCTTCAGCGCGACGTGGATTCCAACGGCCTCGGTCTTCGCCGCCGTTGGGCCGAAGCTGGTCCCGTACAGCTTCTCGTCTCGGCCGAGCCTCGCGGCAGCGGCGTGCGCCTGCGAAATGTAGTCGTCGGCTGCGCTCTCGTCCTCGCGCCTCGACGCCGCCACGGCCGCTGAGATCATCAGCCGCCCGTACGCGAGCAACTGCGGGCGAGACCCGTTGCTGAACGACGGCTCGATCGCCAGTGCCGCACGTTCGGCCACGGCCACGGCACGGGGCAACTTGGCGCCACGCAGGTAGATCCATGACAGCGTGGATTCAAGTAGCGCCGTCATGACGGGGTTGTCGATTTTCTTCGCAAGGTGCTTCGCCGATGTGAGCGCGCTCAACGCAAGGTCACGTTGCCCGAATCCGTTCGAGCACGAAGCGGCTACGCGATACGTGCTCGCCAGGATCGATCCCAACTGCTCACGCTCGCTGCCAGTGGCGCTGGCGTACCTGGCCTGTCCTTCCATGAGGACCTTCGAGGCGTAGCTACTCACCGTCGCCGTATCGCTCGCCCAGTAGGCAGCCCACGCGCGGTCGCGGGCCTCACTCAGTTCGTCGACGGTGCTCGGGTCGTCGATGCCTTCCCACTCACCGAGGGCGCTCTCGTGCACGGCATCGGACAGTTGGCGCAGTGCAGCCCGGTCGCCCTGGTTCATCCCTCGGCGCGGTGCCTGCTGGCCCAGGATCACGGATACGTCCGTGTTCAGCGCGTGGGCTAGTTTGAGCAGTGAACCGACGGACAACTCGCCCCGGTCCTGCTCGGCCTTCTGCACCAGGGCGAGGGACAACCCCGCAGCGTCGGCGAGCCCCTGCTGCGTCAGATCGGAGCCCCGCAGGTGCTTGATGCGCTTACCGTTCGTAAGATCGGCCCAGTTGCTCACGACCACCCCAGTGCGTTTGCTCCGGCTGCTGTACTCCGATGGTAGGTCCAGACGCCCAGAGCAAACAGAACAGACGCAAGGCCCGAGCACACTCGGCCCACGCTCTCTTCAGGAAGCGTCGGTTTCGTCCAGTGCTCGGCGCCAGCGCGTCACCGAGCGGGGGGACAGCGGGCCCGTCCAGCCGTCGGGGCGGGCCGCGCCGCCGATGTGGAACGCGGTGATGCCCGCGGAGCGGAGTGCCGGGACGTGGTCGAGGCGCAGGCCACCGCCGACCATGACCGTCGGCTCGTAGCCGGGCTCCTGTCCGCGCCGCGCCTCCGCGAGCAGCGTGGGCAGCCCGTCGTCGACGCCGGCCGCCGATCCGGCGGTCAGATAGGCGTCGAGGCCGGGCAGTTCGGCGAGCTGTTTGCGCAGGGCGTCCCGGTCGGCGGCCCGGTCGATCGCGCGGTGGAAGGTCCACGGGCAGCCGTCCAGTGCGGCGACGACCCGCTCCAGCGCGCCCAGGTCCGGTCCGCCGCCGGCGTCCAGGAATCCGAGCACGAACTGGTCGGCCCCCGCCCACCGCAGCTCCCGCGCCGCCCGCACCAGCCGCTCCACGCCCTCCGTTCCACCGGCCGCGAACCCGTCGGAGAGCCGCAGCATCACGCGCAGGTCGATGTCGACGGCGGCACGGATCCCGGTGAAGGTCGCCACCGACGGGGTCAGCCCGTCGGCCGCCATGTCGGTGACCAGTTCGAGGCGGTCCGCGCCTCCCGCCTGCGCGGCGACCGCGTCCTCCACTCCGAGGGCGATCACCTCCAGGACTGCACGCGTGCTCATAGGACCCCTTTCCGACGGTGTTCCCCTGGACCGCTACAGGTCTAGTCCAATCGAAAGGGTACGCCCGCCCGACCCGGCCCCGCGAGATCGCCCCCGTCAGCCGAAGATGTTCAGCTCCGGTGCCGCCGCGCCCACCAGTTCGTACGAGATGCCGGCCAGCGGCCTGCCCGCGTAGAGCCGTACCAGCGTGGCGCTGTCCCCGATGAAGCGGGCCGGGTTGCGCGCACCGTCGGCCGCGCCCAGCCGCAGCGGTTCGTCCACGTCGTCCAGGTCGGCGTGCACCGGCAGATGCCCCTTCTCGCGGGTCACCCGGGCCAGCAGGGTGAGCGCGTGCGGCGTCCCCGGCCCGGCGTAGGCACCCGGCACGCCGAACGTCTCCCGCAGATCGCCGGCGTGCACCCACTCGCCCAGCGCGATCATGTCCAGCGCCCCGCCGGCCCGCGCGATCACCGGCCCGGCCTCGGTCATTCCGCGCTCCAGTTCGTCGACGACCTGCGCGTGCGTGCGCTCGGCCCGTTCGGCGATGTCCCGCTCGTTCGACTCGGGTGAGAACACGCCCGGCTCGAAGCGGCGCTCCACCACTCGCGTCAGCACGGCCGCACAGTGTGCGACCACATCCCGTACCGTCCAGCCCGGGCACGCCTCGATCGCCCGCGCGAAATCCGCGTCGGGCAGGGAGCGGAGCAGGGGGAGCAGGGCGTCGCGTTCTACGGCGAGGAGCCGGCCGGGGAGTTCGGGGTCCCGGGGTTCGTGTGTGTCGGTCATGGCCCCAACGGTAGGGCTCCGCCGGGTTGGCCGACCATGGTTCGGGTGCGTTGTGGCTGGCGGGTCGGGGGGTTGCTGCATCGTGGGGCCGTGCGGGTGCGTTGTGGCTTGGCGCGCGCACGCGGCGGAGCCGCAAATTCAACACAGCCCCGCGCCCCTAACGGGGCGCTGCCGGACCGCGGGCCTTTGGGGCGGGGGAGAATGGGGGCATGGTCGATGTCGAGGGGTTGCGGGGGCGGTGGGGGGTGGCCCTGGACGGGGTTCGTGGGGGCGGGGGCGGGCCCGATCCGTTGCCGTATGCCGATCGGCTGCTCGCCCGTTGGCAGGAGCCGCAGCGCAGGTATCACACGCTCGCGCATCTCACTGGCGTCCTGGACCACATCGACACGCTGGCGGAGTACGCCGCCGACCCGGACGTCGTACGCCTGGCCGCCTGGTTCCACGACGCCGTCTACCTCCCCGACCGCTCCGAGAACGAGGAGCGGTCGGCCCGCCTCGCCGAGCGCGCGCTGCCGGAGGCCGGCGTCCCGGCGGACAGGACCGCCGAGGTGGCCCGGCTGGTCCGGCTCACGGTCACGCACGACCCGGCCCCGGACGACCGTGACGGACAGGTGCTGTGCGACGCCGACCTGGCCGTCCTGGCGGCGCCGCCGGCCGCGTACGCCGCCTACACGGCCGCGATCCGCGAGGAGTACCACTTCGTTCCGAACGACGCCTTCCGGGACGGCCGCGCCGCGATCCTGCGCCACTTGCTTCAGCTGCCCCGGCTGTTCCGCACGCCGTACGGGCAGCGTGCGTGGGAGCCGACCGCCCGCTACAACCTCTCCGCCGAGCTGGAGCTGCTGACCGGCTGACCGCGGGCGGGGACCCTGCGGCTGCACCGCCGTGCGTCCGTGTCCCGCGTCGTCGCCGGGGCCGGCGCCGGCCAGCCGGAAAACCAGGTCCGCGCACCGGTCCGATGATCTAGTCTGCGCCGCATGCAGGCAGTGGGCGGGGACCAGGTGGACGAGGCCGTCGCGGGCTGTGTGGCGACGCTGCGCACGGCGGTGGACCGGGACTGGACGGCGGTACGGGCGGGTCGGCTGGACTGGAGCGTCCGGCGGACCGCCGTGCATGTCGCGAGCGATCTCATCGCGTACGCCGGGCAGTTGGCGGGGCGGGCGCAGGACGCGTACGTCCCCTTCGACATCACCCTGGACGGCGAGGGTGACGAGGGCATGCCCGCGGCCGGCAACGTCGGCCTGCTCCAGGTGATCGAGACCACCGGCGTGCTGCTCGCCACCACCGTCCGCACCACCCCGCGCGAGGTGCGCGCCTTCCACCCGTTCCCCTTCGGGAGCGCGGACCGCCAGGGCTTCGCCGCGATGGGCATCGCCGAGGTGCTGCTGCACACGTACGACATGGCCGCGGGGCTCGGGCTGCCCTATGAGCCGCGGGCGGAACTCGCCGAGTCCGTCCTGACCTGCGTCTTCCCGCACGTCCGGCCCGGGCCCGCGCCCTGGCCGACCCTGCTGTGGGCGACCGGCCGCGGCGAGTTGCCCGGCCGGGCCCCGGTCACCGACTGGCGCTGGTACAACAACCTGGTGCTCCCGGCCGGGCGGCTCACCCTCCAGGGGGTACGGCCCGCCGCCGCGCGCGATCTGCGGCTGGGTGGCGACGGCGGCTTCGACTGGCTCGACGGCGGGCCGTACCAGGGCACCCGGGATGCCGCCGGGATGCTGGTCGAGGCGTATGAATCCGGGTCGCACCGGCCCGAGTTCGGGCTGTTCGTGCTGGTCCGCCGGGACGACGGCCGGGCGGTCGGCGGCCTGGGCTTCCACTCCGCCCCGGACGAGGAGGGCCGCGTGGAGATCGGCTACGACCTTGTCGAGGCCGCCCGCGGCCGGGGCTACGCGACCGAGGCGCTGGGCGCGCTGGCCGAGTGGGCGCTGGCCCGGGACGAGGTGGACCGGCTGTTCGCGCGCGTCGACCGCGCCAATCTCCCGTCGCAGGGCGTGCTGGCCCGCACCGGATTCGGCCGGGCCGCGGCGGCTGAGGAGTCCGCGTACGCCGAACGACACGGCTCGAACCGCTCACTCACCCTGTACGTCCGCCGCGCCTGACCCCCCTTCAGCCGACACGGCCCCACACCCCGCAGGCCCTTCCGGCGGCACCACCCCACGACACGCAGCCCCTTCGGGGAGACCGGTCCGCGGCACACACCCCCTACCGGCAGCCCGGCCCACGGCACGCAGCCCTTCCGGCAGCCCGGCCCCACGGTGCGCGGTCACCGCGCCGCCTGCCGGTCGCCGCGCCGTGTCACGGTCTCGCACCCCCACCGTGCCCGCGCGGCCACCGCCGCCGCCCCGGTCGCCACCCCGCCCGCGGGCGTCAGTTCAGCGGGGCCAGGGATGCCGGCAGTGCCGGTGTCCTACGAGGACGGGACTCCGCCTGTGGCTCGGCCCAGGGAGCCGACCGCCGCGACCTTCACGCCCGCCTGGTGGCAGACCCAGTGCGGGTCGGGGCCGAGTTCCGGCTCGACGTCCAGCGCGTGCGGGTCACCGGAGCCGCACACCGGACACAGCGGCCAGCGTCCGTACCGCTCAAGCAGCGCGTCCTGTACGTCCTGCGCGACGAGTCCGGCCACATAGGCCGCCCCGTCCGGCCACTGCTCCACCCACCAACGGCGCTGCGCGACCGAGTCCTCGACCAGCGAGACCACGTCCGCCTCGGCGACCTCGCCGGCGACCAGGTCGGCGAGCACGCGGGCGCGGGCCGTGTGCAGGGCACGTTCCAGCGGGCTGATGGGTTCCATGCCCCCATTGTGCGTGGTCTTGACCCCGACACCAGCCGAAAATACCTTTCAGATGTGACCCAGGACGTGAAGGAAATTTTCGGCACCCCCGGCGGCATCGGGAACGCGCCGCCGGCGCCGGCCGCCCTCACCGCCAAGGTGCGCACGCTCGCCCCGTCCATGACCCGTTCGATGCAACGGGTCGCGGAGGCCGTGGCGGGCGACCCGGCGGGCTGCGCGGCCCTCACGGTCACCGGTCTCGCCGAACTCACCGGCACCAGCGAGGCAACGGTCGTACGGACGGCCCGGTTGCTCGGCTACCCGGGCTACCGCGACCTGCGGCTCGCCCTCGCCGGCCTGGCCGCCCAGCAGCAGTCCGGCCGCGCCCCCGCGCTCACCACCGACATCGCGGTCGACGACCCGATCGCCGACGTCGTCGCCAAGCTCGCCTACGACGAGCAGCAGACCCTCGCCGACACGGCCGCCGGGCTCGACACGGTGCAACTGGGCGCGGCGGTCGCCGCGCTCGCCGGCGCACGGCGCACCGATGTGTACGGGATCGGCGCGTCCGGGCTGGTCGCCCAGGACCTCACCCAGAAGCTGCTGCGGATAGGGGTGATAGCCCACGCCCACAGCGATCCGCATCTCGCGGTGACGAACGCGGTGCAGCTGCGCTCCGGGGACGTGGCCATCGCGATCACCCACTCCGGCTCGACGGGGGACGTCATCGAGCCGCTGCGGGCCGCGTTCGAGCACGGGGCCACCACCATCGCCATCACCGGCCGGCCGGACGGACCCGTCACCCAGTACGCCGACCACGTGCTCACCACCTCCATCTCCCGGGAGAGCGAGCTGCGGCCCGCCGCGATGTCCTCACGGACCAGTCAACTCCTCGTCGTGGACTGCCTGTTCATCGGAGTGGCACAGCGCACGTACGAGACCGCCGCGCCCGCGCTCGCCGCTTCCTACGAGGCGCTGGCCCACCGGCACCGCTGAGCGCCGCGTGCTCCGCCGGCCGAGCCGTTGGGCGTCGTCGTTCGGCCGCCGCACCGCCATGGCCGGTCACGCCCACGCGGCGGAGCCGCGTAGTCAACACAGCCTCGCCCCGTTCGGGGCGCCGCCGGACCGCGGCGGACTCCGCTCGCCCCGTTCACCGCGAAGCGCTGGAGACACCGGAAGCACCGGAAGCAGCCTGGAAGCACCGGAAGCACCGGAAGCACTGGAAGCACCGGAAGCACTGGAAGCACCAGAAAGAGCCGCCCTTCATGACCTCCACGTCCGACCACCGTCAGCTCCGCGCCGAACTGGAGACGCTCACCACCGAGGCGTTCCGGCCCGAACTCGCCGGCATCGACAAGCTGCCCACCCTGGAGATCGCCCGGCTGATGAACGGCGAGGACACCGCGGTGCCGGCCGCCGTCGCCGCGTGCCTCCCGCGGATCGCCGCGGCCATCGACGCGATCGCCGCGCGCATGGGCCGCGGCGGCCGGCTGGTCTACGCGGGCGCGGGCACCGCGGGCCGCCTCGGTGTCCTGGACGCCTCCGAGTGCCCGCCCACCTTCAACACCGACCCCGCCAGGGTCGTCGGCCTGATCGCGGGCGGCGCCGAGGCGATGGTGACCTCCGTCGAGGGCGCGGAGGACTCGAAGGAACTGGCCCGCAAGGACCTCGACTCGCTCGCGCTCGGCTCGAACGACACGGTGGTCGGCGTCTCCGCCTCCGGCCGCACCCCGTACGCGATCGGCGCGGTCGAGCACGCCCGCGCCCTGGGCGCCCTGACCGTCGGCCTTGCCTGCAACGCGGACAGCGCGCTAGCGGCGGCGGCCGAGCACGGCATCGAGGTCGTCGTCGGCCCCGAGCTGATCACCGGGTCCACCCGGCTGAAGGCGGGCACCGCGCAGAAGCTGGTCCTCAACATGCTGTCGACGATCACGATGATCCGGCTGGGCAAGACGTACGGGAACCTGATGGTCGACGTGCGCGCCTCCAACGACAAGCTGCGCGCCCGCTCCCGCCGTATCGTCGCCCTGGCCACCGGCGCGGGGGACGAGGAGATCGAGCGGGCCCTGACCGAGACCGGCGGCGAGGTGAAGAACGCGATCCTGGCCATCCTGGCCGGTGTCGACGCCCCGACGGCCGCCCGCCTCCTGGAACAGTCCGACGGCCATCTACGCGCCGCGCTACCCGACCCGGCCGACTGACCCGCCCGTCGGGGGTCCGCGCGGGCGGCCGGCCACGCGCGTGGCCGACTCCACCGCGCCCCACGCGCGCACCGCACGTCGCCTCAGACGGTCCAGTGCTCACGCAGCCACCACAGCAGCAGGCTGACGAACCCGGAACCGACGGCACCGGCGGCACCGAGGGCCGCCTGCCGGGCGAGCCTTCGCCAGAATGCCTTCCGGACCACGTGCGACCGCTCGGCCTCACCGGACTTCGTCATGACCTCTCCTCGTGCTCGGTGTGGGGCCTGTGCCCACAGCCCGATGGTGGCCGATCGCACCCTCGTCAGGGGCCCGCGAGCACGCCGTCGGCGTTGCCGTTGCAGGTGTCAGCGTTGCCGTGGCGGGTGTCAGCGTTGCCGTTGCAGGTGTCAGCGTTGCCGTGGCGGGTGTCAACGTTGCCGGGCGTTGCCGTTCTGGACGGCAACGCTCTTTCGCACCACGTGAGTTGAAGCAGCGCGATACTGGCACCATGCGCGACGCACCAGCGCCCGCCCGTGACGCGGAAGCCGCGGCCTGCCCGGCCCGTCCCGTACGGCTGCGCCCCTTGAAGGACGACCTGCCGCCCGAGAGGCGGAACCTGGCGGAGGACCTGCGACAGATCTTCCTCAGCCTGGGCATCAGCGTGCGGCGCTATGCCGCGCGCCGGCACCTGGACGCGAGCACCGTGACCCGCTACCTCAACGGCCGTGTCCCCCCGTGGGACTTCGTCGCCGGCCTGGTCGCGGACGCGCGGGAGTCCGGGGCGGCCCTCACTCCCGATGCGGAGTCGGCCGTGCGCGAACTGCACCGGGCCGCTCTGAAGTCCAACCGGCACGGCAGCGAGGTGCAGGAACTCCAGCACCGGCTGGCCGAGGCCGACGAGGAGGTCCGGCGGATCACGACCCGTGAGCGCGCCCTGGCCGTGATGCTGCTGGACCGGGAGGACCGGCTGGCCAAGGTGCGCGGCTGGTGCCGGAACCTGGAGACCCAGATGGCGGAGCAGGTGCTCTCCCATCGGGCCGACATGGAACTCTGGCGCGGCGAGCACATACGACTGGAGGAGGAGTGCGGCGACCTCCAGGAACAGGTGATCTACCTCCAGGAGGCGCTGGCGGTCACCCGTGCCGAGCTGATCGCCGCCGAGGACCGCTGCCACCGGCTGGATGCCCGGCTCGATGCCCTTCAGGAACTGGGCGGGGACGGTCCGGGGCAGGGCGAGACCCCGTCGATCACGGCGATGCTGGAGGAGGCGGACCGCAGATCCTCGGTGCCCGAACTGGTGCGGGCCGTGGGGGACCTGGAACTGCGCACCCGACAGGCCGTGGCGAGCGAACTGGTCCGCTCGGCGAGCCAGTCGCGCACGGTCGAGGAGGTCGCCGGCCTGCTGTCCGGGCTGCGCCAGGCGGGGTTCGACACGCACGCCCGCACCGCGCTGCCGGCCATGGTGATGGTGCGGTCCGTGGACGACACCAGTGCTCTGGCCAGGGAGCTGCTCCGCGCGGGGCTGGAGGAGTACGTACTGATCCTGGTGCAGTCCTCGGTGAAGTACCACCAGCCCGAGGACGCGGCCGCCCTCACCCTGACGCTGCACCGTGCCGGGCTCGCCGAGTACGCCGAGAGCCTGCTGTCGGCCGTGGCCGTGGTCCGGCCGGTCGCCGACGTGGTGTCCGTGACGGCGCTCCTGTCCGACGGGGAACTCGCCGCCGCCCTCGGCACGGCCGTGTCCGCCGCCGCGGCGAAACGCCCGGTGGCGGACCTGGTGACGCTGTCCGTCGCGCTGCGCGAAGCCTGCCTGCCGCGCTACGCGGACGCCCTGCAACTGACGGCAGCGGCGGCCCGGTCCGCCTCGGACGTGGTGGAGTTCATCCACGCCCTGGACCGGCACGGGCTCGCGCAGGACGCCGAGACCGTCTTCCGGCACACGCAGAACCGCGGCGTCGGACATCTGCTCCCGCTCGTCCTCGCCCTGCGGGACCACCGGGTCTGGTCCGTGCTGCACGGGGTCTCGTCGTCCCGTTCGGGCGCCGACATCGCGGTGCTGATCAGCGAGCTGTATCTGACGGGGCGTCACCACCTCTCGACGGACCTGCTGCTGCAGACCGTGCGCGGCAGGTCCGAGAGAGCGGTCAGGGAGACGGTCGTGGCCCTTTCGGGGATGACGCCGGGCGCCGAGGCGGTGCTGCGGGCGGCGGTCAGGACCCTCTCGCCGCAGGACGCCGCCCGGCTGCTCACCCGCATGGTCGACTGCGGGCTGCCGGAGCAGGCCGACACCGTCTTCCGCTGCACGGTGCACGACGAACTCGTCGGGCACGCGGGGCACTTCCTCAAGGCCCTGGTCCAGGACGGTTCGCACTACGGCAGCCGGCAGGTCCTGTGCCGGCACGCCCGGGAGATGACGCCCTCGGCCCTGGCGGCGCTGCTGCTGGCTCTGGAGTCAGCGTCGCTCGACGGGCACCTGGACGCGGTCGTCGCCGCGTGCTGCTGCGACTGCCCGGTCCTCGACCTGATGCTGCTGACGAAGCGACTGACCGCCGAGAGCACCCACGTCCGCCGGACGGATCAGGTGGTGCGACGCCTCCTGACCCAGGTCGTGCGGACCCGGCCCGTCGCCGATCTGGCCACGCTGGTCGGCGCGCTGCAGACAGGCGGGCTCCCCTGGTACGCCGACTGGCTCACCGCCGAGGCGCTGGGCGTGCACGGGCGGGACTTCCAGGAACACCTGACGACGGAGCAGACCAAGCACGAGCAGAAGGTGATGTCCCGCGCCTTCTGGCGCTCGATGCCCGCCCCCCGAGGCCGCGGCGGCGGGGCGTGACATGCCCGAGGGCGGCACTCCCTGGGGTCAGGGAGTGCCGCCCTCGGTGTGTGGCGGACGGGTCCGATCCTCAGGGAGGATCAGAAGTCCATGTCACCGCCCGGCATGCCGCCCGGAGCGGCCGGCGCGGCCTTCTCCGGCTTGTCGGCGATGACGGCCTCGGTGGTGAGGAACAGCGCGGCGATGGAGGCGGCGTTCTGCAGGGCGGAACGCGTCACCTTCGCCGGGTCGATGATGCCCTCGGCGACCAGGTCGACGTACTCGCCGGTCGCGGCGTTCAGGCCGTGACCCGGGGTGAGGTTGCGGACCTTCTCGACCACGACGCCGCCCT
Organism: Streptomyces diversicolor; assembly: GCF_057537855.1. NCBI lineage: Bacteria > Bacillati > Actinomycetota > Actinomycetes > Kitasatosporales > Streptomycetaceae > Streptomyces > Streptomyces diversicolor. The sequence goes on along the minus strand of NZ_BAAJXA010000015.1, from coordinate 74,346 downwards.
CAAGGCCGGCGTTGACGGCGATCTGCTTGAGCGGGGCCTCCAGGGCGAGCTTCACGGCCTGCGCGCCGGTCGCCTCGTCACCGTCCAGCTCCAGCTTCTCGAAGACGCTGGTGGTCTGCAGCAGGGCCACGCCACCACCGGCGACGATGCCCTCCTCGACGGCCGCCTTGGCGTTGCGCACGGCGTCCTCGATGCGGTGCTTGCGCTCCTTGAGCTCCACCTCGGTGGCGGCACCGGCCTTGATGACGGCGACGCCGCCGGCCAGCTTGGCCAGACGCTCCTGGAGCTTCTCGCGGTCGTAGTCCGAGTCGCTGTTCTCGATCTCGGCGCGGATCTGGTTGACCCGGCCGTTGACCTGCTCGGAGGAGCCGGCACCGTCGACGATGGTGGTCTCGTCCTTGGTGATGACGACCTTGCGGGCGCGGCCCAGGAGGTCCAGGGTCGCGTTCTCCAGCTTGAGGCCGACCTCCTCGGAGATGACCTCGCCGCCCGTGAGGATGGCGATGTCGCCGAGCATGGCCTTGCGGCGGTCGCCGAAGCCCGGCGCCTTGACGGCGACGGACTTGAAGGTGCCGCGGATCTTGTTGACGACCAGGGTCGACAGGGCCTCGCCCTCGACGTCCTCGGCGATGATCAGCAGCGGCTTGCCCGACTGCATGACCTTCTCAAGGAGCGGGAGCAGGTCCTTGACGGAGCTGATCTTGGAGTTGGCGATCAGGATGTACGGGTCGTCGAGCGACGCCTCCATACGCTCCATGTCGGTGGCGAAGTACGCCGAGATGTAGCCCTTGTCGAAGCGCATGCCCTCGGTGAGCTCAAGCTCCAGACCGAAGGTCTGCGACTCCTCGACGGTGATGACGCCTTCCTTGCCGACCTTGTCCATGGCCTCGGCGATCAGCTCGCCGATCTGGGTGTCGGCGGCGGAGATGGAGGCCGTGGAGGCGATCTGCTCCTTGGTCTCGACGTCCTTCGCCTGCTCCAGCAGGGCGGCGGAGACGGCCTCGACGGCCTTCTCGATACCGCGCTTCAGGGCCATCGGGTTGGCGCCGGCGGCGACGTTGCGCAGGCCCTCCTTGACCAGGGCCTGGGCGAGGACGGTCGCGGTGGTCGTACCGTCACCGGCGACGTCGTCGGTCTTCTTGGCGACTTCCTTGACCAGCTCGGCGCCGATCTTCTCGTACGGGTCCTCCAGCTCGATCTCCTTGGCGATGGACACACCATCGTTGGTGATCGTGGGGGCGCCCCACTTCTTCTCAAGGACGACGTTGCGGCCCTTGGGGCCGAGGGTGACCTTGACGGCGTCGGCGAGCTGGTTCATACCGCGCTCAAGGCCGCGCCGCGCCTCCTCGTCGAACGCGATGATCTTGGCCATGTGAAGTGGTCCCTCCAGGACTGGGGGTGATTCCTTCGGACCGCGCCCGCGCCCGCGACGGACGGCTCGCCGGCCTTGTGGTTCCTTGCCCCACCCGGCCCACGGGCCTCACCGACCCGGTCCATCATTGTCACTCTCACCTTCAGAGTGCTAACGCCAATGATTAGCACTCGACCCACCCGAGTGCAAGGTGCGCCCGCGCCGCGGACCCGTCGCGGGGCGCGCGGCCGGGTCGTCGCGCCGGGCGCGCGCCCCCCGGCGCGACGACCCGGACACCGCGGCACCGGCCCCTGCGGACACCGCGGCACCGGCCCATGCGGCATGGGAGCTGTGACATGGACCCTGTGGTCCAGGCCCACGCCCCGCGGCGCGGCCCTGCTGCCCGGGCACGACGAAGGGCCCGCACCCCGGAAGGTGCGGACCCTTCGCGCTGAGAATGTTCAGGCGGTGACGCGAACCATGTCGGCCTGCGGGCCCTTCTGGCCCTGCGAGATCTCGAACTCGACCCGCTGGCCCTCTTCCAGGGTGCGGTAGCCGTCCATCTGAATCGCGCTGTAGTGGACGAAGACGTCCGCACCACCGTCGACCGCGATGAAGCCGTACCCCTTCTCCGCGTTGAACCACTTGACGGTGCCCTGAGCCATGCCTAACTCCCCTATTACTGGCCCTTGCACAGATCCACACTTCGCGGACCCGGGTCAGACCTCACCCCCCAAGGTTGGGGGCGTGCGCCGGAACGCGTCGACCGCGGCTGAATGTATCTGTCCAACTGCCGTCTGCAACAGGTCAATCGGACGAGAAATCTGGACGCACTCGGTCGGGAATCTGCCGAGAATTCGGCAGAATTCAGGGCAAGTCGGGCCCTATAAAAGGAATAAAAGCCGCGAAGAACGCATGGACTTTGGCGACTTCTTGGCGGCTGTGCGGATTGAATCCGGGGCTTCCGACCCGGAGGCCGGGGACGCGTTCCCCAACTCTACCGCGCTCAACCCCACGGAATGACCCCCTCCGCTTCTCTCACGGAGGGGGCCATCGGACGAACAGTCGGTAACCGAAGTCACCGAAGGTGACGGACCGTCAGCCGCCGGCCACGGCCGGGATGATGGACACGCCCGCACCGTCCGGCGTCGCCGTCTCAAGGCCCTGCTCGAAACGGACGTCGTCGTCGTTGACGTACACGTTCACGAAACGGCGCAGCTTGCCCTGGTCGTCCAGGACGCGCGCGGAGATGCCGGTGTGGTTCTTCTCCAGGTCGGCGATCACCTCCGCGAGGTTCGCGCCCTCGGCGCTCACCTCGGACAGGCCGCCCGTGTAGGTACGCAGGATGGTCGGGATGCGAACGGTCACGCTCATGCGAGGCCAGCCTCTCGGAAGGAGTCCAGGTTCGGGCGGATGGTGGCGGTCAGGCCGGTGCCGGCCACCGCGTCGAGGGTCTTGAGGCCGTCGCCGGTGTTGAGGACGACCGTGGTGAGCGCCGGGTCGAGGACGCCCTCGTCGATGAGCTTCTTCGTCACGCCCACGGTGACACCGCCGGCCGTCTCCGCGAAGACGCCCTCGGTGCGCGCCAGCAGCTTGATCGCGTCGACGACCTGTTCGTCCGTCACGTCCTCCACCGCACCGCCCGTGCGGCGCGCGATGTCCAGCACGTACGGCCCGTCGGCCGGGTTGCCGATCGCCAGCGACTTGGCGATCGTGTTCGGCTTCTGCGGGCGGACCACGTCATGACCGGCCTTGAACGCGGTGGACACCGGCGAGCAGCCCTCGGCCTGCGCGCCGAAGATCTTGTACGGCCGGTCCTCGACCAGACCCAGCGCGATCAGCTCCCGCAGCCCCTTGTCGATCTTGGTGAGCTGGGAGCCGGAAGCGATCGGCACGACGATCTGGTCGGGCAGCCGCCAGCCGAGCTGCTCGCAGATCTCGTACGCCAGGGTCTTGGAGCCCTCCGCGTAGTACGGGCGCAGGTTGACGTTGACGAAGCCCCAGCCCTCGCCCGCCGGGTCGCCGATCAGCTCGGAGCAGAAGCGGTTCACGTCGTCGTAGTTGCCCTCGATGCCGACGAGCTCACCGCCGTAGATCGCGGCCATGACGACCTTGCCCTGCTCCAGGTCGTACGGGATGAACACACAGGAGCGCAGGCCGGACCGGGCCGCCGCGGCGCCGACGGCCCCGGCGAGGTTGCCGGTCGAGGAGCAGGACAGGGTCGTGAAGCCGAAGGCGCGCGCCGCCTCCAGCGCCTGGGCGACCACCCGGTCCTTGAAGGAGTGCGTCGGGTTGCCGGAGTCGTCCTTCACGTACAGGCCGCCGGTGACGCCGAGTTCGCGGGCCAGGTTGTCGGCCTGGACCAGCTTGGTCCAGCCCGGGTTCAGATTGGGCTTTTCGGCCACGTCCGCGGGGACGGGCAGCAGCGGCGCATAGCGCCAGATGTTCGCGGGACCCGCCTCGATCGTCCGGCGCAGCTCCTCGGTGTCGTACGCCGAGAAGTCGTACGCGATCTCCAGCGGGCCGAAACACTCCTCGCAGGCGAACACCGGGCCGAGCGGCACCCGGTGACCGCACTCGCGGCAGCTCAGGGCCGCGGCGGGACCGAGGTCCACCGACTGGTTCGTGGTGCTTGCAACAGTCTGCACAGCCATGTGAGGCGAGGCCCTTTCTCCTCATCTTCCTCACGACGCATCTCGCCGTGAGACGGATTTGGCACCTTCCCTAGCCGGGAGCCTCGCGGAAACGATCGGCTTGCGCAGCGATCGGTACGAGAACCGGCTGGAGGGTTGCCGGGGCTTCATCGGGCCGTGTCCCTCTGCCCCTCTGGATGAGCTGTATGCGGTTGTGAACGCCGACGACCCCTGACATGCGATGGTCATCCGCGTTGTTCAAGACTGTAACCGACGGCCAGGACAGTTGAGATAGTCGTCCGAACCGCGAGATGGATCACACATGCACCCGGTGTGATCACGACAGTGAGGAGCAGCTGACTGTGCTGGAAGAAGTCGAGCGCTGGCTGGCCACCCGCTCCTGGTCCGTGACCGACCGGCCGCTGCACAAGATCCTCGCCGCGAAACAGCGTACGGGCCAGTCGGTTTCCGTCGTGCTGCCCGCGCTCAACGAGGAGGGGACGGTCGGCGACATCGTGGCCGTCATCCGGCGCGACCTCATGCGGCAGGCGCCGCTGGTCGACGAGATCGTCGTGGTCGACTCCGGGTCCACCGACCGCACCTCCGAGGTGGCCGCCGCGGCGGGCGCCCGGGTGGTGCACCGCGACGCCATCCTGCCGCGGCTGCCCGCCGCGCCCGGCAAGGGCGAGGTCCTGTGGCGCTCGCTGCTCGTCACCGGCGGGGACATCGTCTGCTTCGTCGACGCGGACCTGCGGGAGTTCTCCGCCGACTTCGTCACCGGGATCGTCGGGCCGCTGCTCACCGAACCGGACGTCGACCTGGTCAAGGCCATGTACGACCGCCCGCTGGCCGGCGCGGCGGGCCAGGGCGGCCGGGTCACCGAGCTGATGGCCCGACCGCTGCTCAATCTGCACTGGCCGCAGCTGGCCGGTTTCGTGCAGCCGCTCGGCGGCGAGTACGCGGCCCGCCGCTCACTGCTGGAGCGGCTGCCGTTCCCCGTCGGGTACGGCGTCGAACTGGGCATGCTCATCGACGCCCTGCACCTGGTGGGCCTGGACGCCCTCGCCCAGGTCGACGTCGGCGTGCGCAAGCACCGGCACCAGGACGGGCAGGCGCTGGGCCGGATGGCCGCCGCGATCTACCGCACCGCGCAGCTGCGGCTGGCCCGCGGGCACCTCGTACGCCCCTCCCTCACCCAGTTCGAACGCGGCGAGCACGGCTTCGAACCGCGCACCTACCCGGTGGACACCGAGGAACGCCCACCCATGACCCAGATAACGGAATACACCACCCGCCAAGTGGCCTGAAGCCGACGCCGGAGGTGCCCGGCCCACACGGGAGCGGACCGTACGTTTGAGGGTTTGTGGGGCGGGCTAGGTTGGGGCTTATGGCTTTCACGTACGGTGCTGCCCAGGTGCTGGTCGCGTCCAACCGCGGCCCGGTCTCGTACTCCGTCCGCAAGGACGGCTCGCTGGCCGCCCGGCGAGGCGGCGGCGGCCTGGTCTCGGGGCTCTCGGCGATCGGCCCCGACGCGGACGCCCTGTGGGTGTGCTCGGCGCTGTCCGACGGCGACCGCGAGGCGGTACGCCGCGGGGTCGGCGAGCCCGGCGTGCGGATGCTGGACATTCCGGCCGACGTGTACGCCGACGCCTACAACGGCATCGCCAACTCGGTGCTGTGGTTCGTGCACCACATGCTCTACCAGACCCCGCTGGAGCCGGTCTTCGACGCGGAGTTCCGGCGGCAGTGGGCGTCGTACCAGACCTACAACCGGGCGTTCGCCGAGGCGCTGGCCGAGGAGGCGGCCGAGGGCGCGGCCGTCGTCGTACAGGACTACCACCTGGCGCTGGCCCCCCGGATGCTCCGGCAGCTCCGCCCCGACCTGCGCATCGGCCACTTCTCGCACACCCCGTGGGCGCCGCCCGACTACTTCCGGCTGCTGCCCGACGACATCGCGGCCGAACTGCTCGGCGGCATCCTGGGCGCGGACCGCGCCGCGTTCCTCACCCGGCGCTGGGCGGACGCCTTCACCGACTGCTGCCACCTGGTCCTCGGTCCCGGCATCCCGTCCGGCACCCGCATCGGCGTGCACGGTCTGGGCGCCGACGCGGACTTCCTGCGCGCGCGTGCGCACGAGCCGGACGTGGCCGAGCGGATGACGGCGCTGCGCGCGGAGATCGGCGCGGACCGCAAGGCGATCGTGCGGGTGGACCGCACCGAGCTGTCCAAGAACATCGTGCGCGGGCTGCTGGCGTACCGGCAGCTGCTGACGGACCGCCCCGAGTGGCGCGAGCGGGTCGTGCACATCGCCTTCGCCTACCCCTCGCGCCAGGACCTGGCCGTGTACCGGGACTACACCGCCGAGGTGCGGCGCGTCGCGGAGGAGATCAACGCGCGATTCGGGACGCCGGGCTGGACGCCGGTGCTGCTGCACGTCGAGGACGACTTCGCACGCTCGCTGGCCGCCTACCGGCTGGCGGACGTGGCCCTGGTGAACCCCATCAGGGACGGCATGAACCTGGTCGCCAAGGAGGTGCCGGTCGTCTCCGACCAGGGCTGCGCGCTGGTGCTGTCCCGGGAGGCCGGGGCGTACGAGGAGCTGGGCGAGGACGCGATCACCGTCAACCCGTACGACATCGGGGGCACGGCGGACGCCCTGCACCGGGCGCTCACCCTGCCGGGCGACGAACGGGCGGAGCGGACCAAGCGGCTGGCCGCCGCGGCCACCGCGCTGCCGCCGGCCCAGTGGTTCCTGGACCAGCTGCACGCCCTTCAGGCCGGCCGGTCCAGCTGACCGGCGAGCGTCCGCAGCAGCCGCACCACTCCGGCCGGACCGTCCACGACCAGGTCGGCGCGGTCGGCGAGTTCGGTCACCTCGCTGCTGCCGCTGCACACCAGCAGGCCGGGCACGCCGTCGGAGCGGAGCCTGTCGACGGCCGCGAAGGCCGGCAGGTCACCGAGGTCGTCGCCGCCGTACACGACGGACGCCGCACCGATCTCCCGTACGTACTCCAGCAGCGCGACGCCCTTGTCCATGCCGGGCGGGCGCAGTTCGAGGACCAGGCGGCCGGGCTCGACGATCAGGCCGTGCCGGGTGGCCAGCTCGGCGAGCGGACCGCGCAGCGCCTCGAACGCGGCCTGCGGATCCTCGGCGCGGCGGGTGTGCACGGCCACGGCCCGCCCCTTCTCCTCGATCCAGGTGCCCCGCCAGGCACCGATCCGGTCGAGGAAGCCGGGCAGCTCGGCACGGACGGCGGCGACGCCGGGGTGCGGGGCGGGGGCGCTGACGGTGCCGCTGACCGCGTCCCAGCGTTCGGCGCCGTAGTGGCCGAGGACGACCAGGTGCTCCAGGCCGGGTACGCCCGCGAAGCCGCCGTAGCGGACCGCGACGCCGGCCGGGCGTCCTGTGACCACCGCGATGGCGGCCACCTTCGGGGCGAGGGCGGCGAGCGCGGGTACGGCGTCCGGGTGTGCGCGTGCCTGATCGGGGTCGGCCACGATCGGCGCGAGCGTCCCGTCGAAGTCGAGGCCGATCACCGCGGTGCGGGGCCGTGCGATCACGGCGGCGAGCCCGGCCCGCCCGGCCTGTGTCACGGGCGTCGGAAGCGCGTCCTGGGGCTCGGTCGAGTCCGTCATATGGGTGCCCATGACCCGACCCTATCCACGCGAACCGCCCCGCACGCCTGGCAGCGTGGGTCAGCGCTCGGTGCGGCGGGTCTCGCGGATCCGGCGCAGCCGGTTGACCGTCACCGGGTCGTGGGCCAGTGCGCGCCCGTCGTCCAGCAGGGCGTTCAGGAGCTGGTAGTAGCGGACCGGGGCCAGGCCCAGCTCCTCGCGTATCGCGCGTTCCTTGGCGCCGGGCCCCGGAAAGCCCCGGCGCTCCAGCGCGAGAATGGCCTGTTCACGGCGGCCCAGCTCATGGCGGTCGTCCGTTTCCATGCCTGAACGGTAACGCCGACCACCGACACCACCCCGCCCCCGGGGCCCAGGCCCGGGAAGGATCACGTCCCCAGGGCCCCGGCCCAGGAAGGGATGACGTCCCCAGGGTCCCGGCCCAGGAAGGGGTGATGACGTCCCCAGGGTCCCGGTCCAGGAAGGGGCGATGTTCCGGGGGCCCCGGTCCGGGAAGGGGTGACGTTCCTGGGGTCCCGGTGCGGAAGGGCTAGCGTCCGCGCGTCCCGGTCGCCGTTCGTCATGGCGTCCGCGTCCCGGTCGCCGCTCGTCCCCCGACCCCGCGAATCCGGGCGCCCTTCACCCCCTGCCCCATGCCCCATGCCCCATGCCCCAAGTCGCCACTCGTCCCCCGGCCCCGTGGTTCCGCCCGCCCTTCACCCCCAGCCCCGCGAATCCGGCCGCCTTCACCCCCGGCCCATGTCCCAAGTCGCCGCTCGTCTCCCGGCCCCATGCCCCAAGTCGCCGTTCGTACCCCTGCCCCGTGGTCCCAGTCGCCCTTCGCCCCGGCCTCGTGGCGCCTCCGCCGCGTAAGTGGACTAGACCTCTTGAGGGTCCGCGGTCCACACTGTTCTCCGTGAGACATGTCATCGCCCTCGACGTGGGCGGCACCGGGATGAAGGCCGCCCTGGTCGGGGACGGCGGCGAGCTGCTGTACCAGGACCGCCGCGCGACCGGCCGCGAACGCGGACCCGAGGCGGTGGTCGAGGGCATCCTCGGCTTCGCCGCCGAACTGCGCGCCCACGGCGCCGAACGGTTCGGCGAACCCGCGGTCGCGGCCGGCATCGCGGTGCCGGGCATCGTCGACGAGGAACGCGGCATCGCCGCCTACGCGGCCAACCTGGGCTGGCGCGACGTACCGCTGCGCGCCCTGCTCGCCGACCGGCTCGGCATCCCGGTGGCGCTCGGCCACGACGTGCGCACCGGCGGTCTCGCCGAGGGCCGGATCGGCGCGGGCCAGGGCGCCGACCGCTTCCTGTTCGTGCCCCTGGGCACCGGCATCGCGGGCGCCATCGGCCTCGACGGCCGGGTGGAGGCCGGCGCGCACGGCTTCGCGGGCGAGATCGGCCATGTCGTCGTACGGCCCGGCGGTACCGCCTGTCCGTGCGGGCAGCGCGGCTGCCTGGAGCGGTACGCCTCCGCTTCGGCGGTGAGCGCGGCCTGGGCGGCCGCCTCCGGAAAGCCCGACGCGGACGCCGCCGACTGCGCGCGGGCCGTCGCGTCCGGTGACCCGAACGCCGTCCGGGTCTGGCAGGAGGCGGTGGACGCGCTGGCCGACGGGCTGGTCACCGCGCTCACCCTGCTGGACCCGCGCACGCTGATCATCGGCGGCGGGCTCGCCGAGGCGGGACAGACCCTGTTCCGGCCGCTGCGGGACGCCGTCCGGCGCCGCGTCACCTTCCAGAAACTCCCGTCGATCGTCCCCGCCGCCCTGGGGGACACCGCCGGCTGCCTGGGCGCGGGGCTCCTCGCCCGGGATCTCCTCGAAACCACTGACCCTTCGGAGGTAACCGCCTGATGGCCCCCAGTACGGTTCTTGCCGGCGCCCGGGTGGTGCTGCCCACCGGGATCGTGACCGACGGACGCGTGATCGTCGAGGGCACGAGGATCACGGCCGCCGCCCCCGCGGACGCCCGGGTGATCGACGTACGGGGGCACTGGCTGGTGCCCGGCTTCGTCGACCTGCACAACCACGGCGGCGGGGGCGCCTCGTTCTCGGGCACGGCCGACGAGATCCTGACGGCCATCCGCACCCACCGGCAGCACGGCACCACCACGCTGCTCGCCTCCACCGTCACCGACGACATGGACTTCCTGGTCAAGCAGGCCGGGCTGCTGTCCGAGCTGGCCGAACAGGGCGAACTCGCCGGGATCCACTTCGAGGGCCCGTTCATCTCGCCGTGCCGCAAGGGCGCGCACTCCGAGGAACTGCTGCGCGACCCGGACCCGGAGGAGGTGCGCCGGCTGGTCGACGCGGGGCGCGGCTGGACCCGGATGGTCACCCTCGCCGCCGAACTGCCCGGCGGCATCGACTCGGTACGGCTCCTGGCGGCGCACGGCGTCATCGCCGCCGTCGGGCACACCGACGCGACGTACGAGCAGACGGTGCAGGCGATCGACGCGGGCGCCACGGTCGCCACCCACCTGTTCAACGCGATGCCGCCGCTCGGCCACCGCTCCCCCGGCCCGGTCGCCGCCCTGCTGGCGGACGAACGGGTCACGGTCGAGCTGATCAACGACGGCACCCATCTGCACCCGGCCGCGCTGGAACTGGCGTTCCGGCACGCGGGCGCCGGGCGGGTCGCGTTCATCACCGACGCGATGGACGCGGCCGGGACCGGCGACGGCCGCTATATGCTCGGCCCGCTGGAGGTCGAGGTCAGCGACGGCGTGGCCCGGCTGGTGCGGGGCGGCTCGATCGCCGGCTCGACCCTGACCCTGGACCGCGCCTTCAAGCGGGCGGTGACGGTCGACCGGCTGCCGGTGCCGGACGTGGTGGCGGCCCTGTCCGCCAACCCGGCGCGGCTGCTCGGCCTGGCCGACCGGGTGGGCTCCCTGGAACCCGGCAAGGACGCCGACCTGGTGCTCCTCGACGCGGACTTCGAGGTCAGGGGCGTGATGCGGCAGGGCGCGTGGGTGGTCGATCCCCGACTGCCCTGATACGTCCCCCGGTCAGCGCGTCGGCCGGAGCCGGTCGACCGCCCGTGGTCTGGGCCCGTCGCCAACTGTTTGGCATGATCGGGACCAGAACACACGGCACAGCTCAGGCAGTGAGGGAGGTCGGCCCGGGTGATCCTCACGGTCACACTGAACACCGCTCTCGATCTCACCTACCGCGTGCGGTCGCTGCGGCCGCACGCCTCGCACCGGGTGTCCGCGGTCGCCGAACGGCCGGGCGGCAAGGGTGTGAACGTGGCCCGGGTGCTGGCGGCCCTCGGGCACGAGGTGACGGTCACCGGGTTCGCGGGCGGCGGCACGGGCCGGGAGGTGCGCGACCGGCTCGCGGACATTCCGGGCGTGGCGGACGCGCTGGTCCCGATCGCCGGTGCGACCCGGCGCACGATCGCCGTGGTGGACGAACGCACCGGTGACACCACCCAGTTGAACGAGCCGGGACCGCAGGTGGCTCCCGCCGAGTGGGCCGCGTTCCAGGAGGCGTACGCGGGTCTGCTCGGGCCGGCCGCGGCGGTGGCGCTGTGCGGCAGCCTGCCGCCCGGGGTGCCGGTGGGGGCGTACGCGGGCCTGATACGGGCGGCCCGGTCGGCCGGGGTCCCGGTGCTCCTTGACACCAGCGGTGAGCCGCTGCGCCGCGGGGTGGCGGCCCGCCCGGACATCGTCAAGCCCAACGCGGACGAGTTGGCCGAACTCACCGGCTCGCACGAGCCGCTGCGGGCCGCCCGGGACGTGCGCAGGCGGGGCGCGCACGCGGTGGTCGCCTCCCTCGGGCCGCGGGGGCTGCTCGCCCACACCCCGGAGGGCCACTGGCGGGCCACCCCGCCCGCCGCCGTGCACGGCAACCCGACCGGCGCCGGCGACTCGGCGGTCGCGGGCCTGCTGTCCGGCCTGGTGGAACGCCTCCCCTGGCCGGACCGCCTGACCCGCGCGACAGCCCTGTCCGCCGCGACCGTGGCGGCCCCGACAGCCGGCGAATTCGACCGCCCGACGTACGACGAGCTACGACCGCGGGTCACAGTAACCAGCGAGACCACTGCCGCCTGAGACGTCACCAGTCAGGCTTCTGTCCCTCTTCAAGCAGCGCCAATTGGTCCAGGTTGAAATGGCAGGCGTCTCCCTGGCCGCAGGTGATGGCGACGGTGTTCGTCCCCTTGTCCAGCTGGAGGGAGACGTAGGACCGGTACCAGGCGTTCCAGTCGCCCTCTTTGCCGTAGTTCCTCAGATCAGGCTTATAGCTCTGCGGCTTCCCGTTGACCACGGTCGTCGCGCTCGCCGCTTCCTTCTCGGCGTTGGCGTACCGAATCCACAGGTCGTACGTGCCGGACGTGGGCACGTCGACCTTCCAGGTCACCGAGGCCCCGACCTGCGTCATCTGGTCGACGTACTTGCCGCCGTCGGCCCTGGCCCCGGAGAACTCGGTGCTGACCCTGGCACCGCCGACAAGCGGCAGACCCGCCGCGTCCTGGACACCTGGCTCTGTGGCAGCGGTCGCCGAGGGACTGGGCGAAGCCGACTCCTGAGAGCCGGCGCTGCCCGTCGAGGCAGAAGCCGAGGGGCCGCCGTCGGCCTTGTCGTCGTTCGAGTTGCCGTTGAGCATGGCGACGCTGATGCCGATGACAACCGCGGCGACCACCGCGATCGCGCCGATCAGCAGGCCCTTGGTGTTCGGGCCGCGACCGCCCCGGCCGCCGCCGGGCGGCGGCTGCTGGCCGGCCGGCGGGCCGCCGGGGAAGGTCTCCGGGGCCTGGTAGTGGGCGTTCGGCTGGCCGTAGGCGCCCTGCTGCGGGGGCACGGTCTGCTGTCCGTAGGCGGCCGGGGCCTGCTGGCCGTACTGGCGTTCGCCGACCGCACGCACCCTGTTGACCGAGTTCGGGTAGCCGTAGCCACCGGACGGCGGCTGGGCTCCCCTGGCCTGCCCATCGGCGTACAGGTAGCCGAACGGGTCGTCGTCCTCGGGCGTGCTCGCGCCGTTGTCGCCGGGCGTCATCCCTAGGTACTCCTCAACAGGTGCGGGCGGATGCGGTACGGATACGGAAGACAGGTGAAGACGGGTATTGAAGAGCGAGCCTACCCGCTCTCGCTGACCCAATCGGGTGGCGCGATGTGCTTCAGCCCACCGACCTGGGGTTCATCCGGCCCGCCTGTGCTGTTTGGGACGAGATCGTTTCTCGACGTACATCCGTTCGTCAGCGGATTTCAACACCTCGTCCGCCGTCATGCCGCAGTGTGCCCAGCCGATGCCGAAGCTGGCGCCCACCCGCACGGCCCGCCCCTCGGCCCGGATCGGCTGGATGATCTCGTTGCGCAGGCGTACGGCCAGGTCCTGGGCGTCGGCCTTGCCGAGGCCGTCGGCCAGGATGACGAACTCGTCGCCGCCGAGCCGGGCCACCGTGTCCCCGTCGCGCACACCCCGCGACAGCCGGCGCGCCACCTCGATGAGGACCGCGTCGCCCGCGTTGTGCCCGAACCGGTCGTTGATCGACTTGAAGCCGTCCAGGTCGCAGAAGAGGACCGCGAGGCCCTTGGTGCCGTCGTCGCGGTCGTCCTCGGGGGCGACGGTGTGCACATGGTGGTCGAAGCCGTCGTAGGCGTCCGTGCCGGAGGCGAAGTCGAAGCCGTGGCCGTTGACGTCGTAGGCGGGATGGCCGTACGCGGCGTCCAGGGAGTCCAGCTCGTCGGCGTGCGCGGGACGCCGGCACAGGCGGGCCGACAGGCGTGAGCGCAGTTCGGCGGAGTTCGGCAGGCCGGTGAGGGAGTCGTGCGAGGCGCGGTGGGCGAGCTGCAGCTCGCGGCGCTTGCGCTCCTCTATGTCCTCGACGTGGGTGAGCAGGAAGCGCGGGCCGTCGGCGGCGTCGGCGACGACGGAGTTGCGCAGCGACACCCAGACGTAGGAGCCGTCGCGGCGGCCGAGGCGCAGTTCCGCGCGGCCGCCCTCGGCGGAGGTGCGCAGCAGCGTGCCGATGTCCTCGGGGTGCACCAGGTCGGAGAAGGAGTAGCGGCGCATCGCGGAGGCCGGGCGGCCCAGCAGGCGGCACAGCGCGTCGTTGGTGCGCAGGATGCGGCCGTGCTGGTCGCCGCCCATCTCGGCGATCGCCATGCCGGAGGGGGCGTACTCGAACGCCTGCCGGAAGCTCTCCTCGCTCGCGCGCAGCGCCTGCTGCTCGCGCTCCAGGCGGACCAGCGCGCGCTGCATGTTGGACCTGAGCCGGGCGTTGCTGATCGCGATGGCGGCCTGGAAGGCGTACATCTGAAGGGCCTCGCGGCCCCAGGCGCCCGGATGCCGGCCGTTGCGCGGCCTGTCCACGGAGATCACGCCGAGCAGTTCGCCGGAGCCGCCGCCCTGCACGCCGGGCGCGTACATGGGCGCGAAGAGCCGGTCGGCGGGGTGCCACTCGTCCTCGAAGCGGGGCGCGGGCCCGTCGGTGTACCACTGGGGAACGTCGTCGTCGTCGAGGACCCAGCCCTCGGTGTGCGGTATGAACCGCAGGTCGCCCCATGCCTCGCCCATGGTCAGCCGGCGCTCCCAGGACTCGCGGGAGCCGACCCGGCCGGTGATGAGGGCCTCGGCGGCGGAGTTCCCGGAGAAGGCGGCGACCACCAGGTCGCCGTCGGGGCGTACGAGGTTGACGCAGGCCATCTCGTACCCGAGGGCGGTGACGGCGCCGTCGGCGACGGTCTGCAGCGTGTCCGCCAGGCTGCGTGCCGTGTTCATGTCGGCCATGGCCTGGTGCAGTTGCCGGAGGGACGCAAGACGGACGTAGGGCTCCGACTCCATTTCCATGCTCGCCCTCCCCCCGAGACCTCGCAGCGAATCAAGGGTGCTCTTCGGCGCTTCTCTTCAGTGGTGCCCTTGCAGCAGCTTCCCCGCCACTGAATCACAGCGCGCTGCCCACTCGGTACACAGGGTCAACAATTCATCGGTCTTGTGACTCAAGTCACAGGAGAACGTGAACGATTGAGAAGAGTGTCCGCCTTCGCGCTCTTCGCCGTGCTTCTTCGCTGTTCTGCGCTCTTCTGCGCTCTTTCTTCGTTCCATGGACCTAGGACCAGGTTCGGGCGGAGGCCCGATGCGACCCGCTCGCAGCGAAGATTAGCGTTTCCGGCGTGCTGAACACTCCAACTCCGCTGCCCTCCCCCGCCGCCCCCACCGTTCCCGGGCATGCTGAGGGGGTGAGCAACGACGAGTTCCGGGCCGCCATGTCCCGGCTGGCCGCGGGCGTGGTCCTGGTGACCGCGCAGGAGCCGCCGCTCGACCCGGACGACCCCGGGGCGCCGGCCGGCGAGGACGCCGGCATGACGGCCACGGCCTTCCTGTCCGTCTCCCTGGAGCCGCCGCTGGTCCTGGTCAGCCTGCGCACGGGCGCCCGCATGGACGACCTGCTCGCCGAGCAGCCCCTGTGGGCCGTCTCCGTGCTCTCCGAGAGCCAGCGCCACATCGCGGGCCGGTTCGCCATGAAGGGCCGCCTCAGCGACCGGCTGCTGTTCGAGGACATCCCCTACGCCCGCGGCGAGGTCTCCCGCGCGCCCCTGGTGCGCGGCGCCCTGGCGACCCTGGAGTGCCGGACCGAACAACGGGTCACGGCCGGAGACCACACGCTGGTGATCGGCCGCGTACTGACCGCGGAACTGCCCAGCGCCGACGGCAGGCCGCTGCTGTATTTCCGGGGCCGCTACCGGCAGTTGGGGTGAGCGCCGGGGGGAACGGCACAGTTCGCGCGGTGCGGGCGAAATTCCGTGGTCCGTGATCGGCATCCGGTCTAGCGTGCCGGGATGACGCCCCGCCTGGCAGAGATCACACCGCGCACCGTCGACGCCGCCCTCGGCATCCGGGTCAGGCCCGAGCAGGAGCACGCGGTACGGCCCGTCGCCCACTCCCTCGCCGAGGCGTACGCGCACCCCGCGGGCGTCGCCTGGCCGCGACTGATCGTGGACGGCGACGACGACCGCCCGGTCGGCTTCCTGATGGCCTTCCTCGGCATCGACTGGCACGGCGACGGGAGCGTGGTCCGCTCGGGCCTGTGGCGGCTGAACATCGCGGCCGGCGAACAGGGCCGGGGGTACGGCCGTTTCGCGGTCGAGTCCGTCGCCGCCGAACTCCGCCGCCGCGGCGACAGCCACCTCTACGTCAGCTGGCACCCCGGCCCGACCGGCCCGGAGAGCTTCTACCAACGCCTGGGCTTCAGCACCACCACGGAAACCAGCGGCGGCCAGACGGTCGGGGTACTGAAGCTGACGCAGTGATGGCGTGGGGCGGGCGGAGTGGGACGCCTTGACGGGGCGGCGGGTCAGGTCCAGTCGCGGGATGATCTGCCTCGTTTGGTTTCTGAGCGCTGCTTCTTCTCCCGTAGGCGCCGCTCGTTGATGCCGCGTGGGATCCGGGTCGGCTTGCGGGGCTTGGGCGGCGGGGCCGTCGCCTGCGCGAGCAGCGCCGCGAGGCGCACCGCGGCGGCCTCCCGGTTGCGCCACTGGGACCGGTGCTCGGAGGCGCGGACGGCGATGACGCCATCGGTCAGCCGCCCCGCGAGGCGCCGCAACGCCCGGTCCTTCCACACCTGGGGAAGCGCCTCGGTCCGCGCCAGGTCGAAGCGCAACTCCACCTGGGAGTCACTGGTGTTGACATGCTGCCCGCCGGGCCCCGAGGAGCGTGAGAAACGCCACATCAGCTCGGCCTCGGGCAGGGAGACGGAGCCACGGATGACGTAGGGACCGGACATGTGTCCATGGTCGCGCCCCGCCCGCTCCGCGTCACCCGAATTAGCGGAAGGTAAAAAAGGTAAAGGCATGCGGAACCTCTTGGACCCCCCTTGGCGTTCTTCCCGGTGACGGTAGCTTCGTCCCCAGTACGAAGCCGTACGTACGTAACGAGGGAAGGGACTCCCAAACCATGGCTGTAAGCCTGTCCAAGGGTGGCAACGTCTCGCTCACCAAGGAGGCTCCGGGCCTGACCGCCGTCACCGTGGGCCTCGGCTGGGACGTCCGCACCACCACCGGCACGGACTTCGACCTGGACGCCTCCGCGATCGCGGTCAACACGCAGGGCAAGGTCTACTCGGACGGTCACTTCGTCTTCTTCAACAACAAGCAGACCCCGGACAACACGATCGTCCACACGGGTGACAACCGCACCGGCGAGGGCGAGGGCGACGACGAGGCGATCAACGTCAACCTGGCGGCCCTCCCGGCCGACATCGACAAGGTCGTCTTCCCGGTCTCCATCTACGACGCCGAGAACCGCGGCCAGAACTTCGGCCAGGTCCGCAACGCCTACATCCGCATCATCAACCAGGCCGGCGGCGCCGAGATCGCCCGCTACGACCTCTCCGAGGACGCCGCCACGGAGACGGCCATGGTCTTCGGCGAGCTGTACCGCAACGGCGCCGAGTGGAAGTTCCGCGCGGTCGGCCAGGGCTACGCGTCCGGCCTGGTCGGCATCGCCCAGGACTTCGGCGTCAACGTCTGACCCCTACGCGGCCGGGCCCGAACCGGGCTGACAGGACCGGTCCGGCCCGGCCGCGTCGTCCGGTCCGGTCTCGCGGAGGCAACCCCGGCCGGCGTCGGCGGCGGGGGCGACGCCGGAGGGCGCGAGCCGGATGACGGGGCTGCCGGGGCCGACGAGCGGGTACCGGCCGGGCACAGGCGCCCGGGACACGGGCGATACGGTGCACCGGTGATCCTGGAGCCCCTGCCCGCCGACCGTGACATCCCGGCCCCCGTGCTCGCCGAACTCACCGCGCTGTACGCCTCCAACCGCGACTTCCACGCCCTCAGCGGCGACTTCCCGGACCCGGACGACGTACGGCAGGACCAGGTGGCGGCGGCCTTGGCCGATGAACTGGCGCACCGGGAGGCGGAGGTGCTGCTGGCGCGCAGCGAGGGGCGGCTGGTCGGCGTCGCGGCGACCCTCGCCCGGCATCCTGATCCGCTCGACCCGGACCCGTGGATCGGGCTGCTGATGGTGCACGCCGGGGTGCAGGGCCGGGGGTACGGGCGGCGGTTCGCCGCACTGGTCGAGGAACGCTTCCGCACGGCCGGGCGCACCGCGGTCCGGCTCGCCGTCCTCGACAACAACTCCAAGGGCCTCGCCTTCTGGACCGCGCTGGGGTACGAGGTGATCGACCGTCGACCGGACCGCGCACACGGCAGGCCCTGCACGGTCATGCGCAAGACGCTGCACGCACTCTGACCCATCACGCCCTGCCGCCGGCCCCGTCTCGGGCGCAACAGAGTTCGCGGATGGCGTCCCGCCGGGTGGTATAGCCGATCAAGTCGCCGGAATGCGCAGGTCGGCGGCGGTCGCTCCGCCCCATCGGGCGCTCGATATGCCTCAGCAGGGTGCCTGGTGGACCACCGGCTCGACGAAGATCACCTGAAGCCTCATATCGGAACGTGTCACGCTTGATCCCGTACACCACGACGCGGGACATGCCCCTCGGCGGGACGATGTGCGCAGGGCCGCAGGCCGCCCGCCGCTCATACGGGGCACTTCCTGACCTGTACCACTGCCCACGCGGCACGCGGCCTCGGTACCGTCAAGGGTAGAAACCCGACGGATGGAGCACGATGCCTCGCCGCCTGCTGGACCGCCGGCGCCTCGCCCATTGGGGGGGAGCGCTGATGCTGGAAGAAGCCGAACAGATCGGCCGTCGCGTCCGCCGCGCCCGACTCCGCCTCGGCATGACGCAAGCCGACCTCGCTGCTGCCCTGGGCAAGACGCAGGGCTGGGTGTCCAAGATGGAACGCGGACACATCGAATTGGATCGCGTCGGCCTGCTCAACCTGCTCGCCTCGGAGCTGCACGTACATCCGAACGACTTGATCGGACGGCCGTACAACAGCTCTCCGGCCGAGAACCAATGGCAGGTCTCTGCCGCAGCGATCATGCGTGAGCTGCGCCGCTACGACCTCGCTCCGGTCTTCGATGGAAATCCCCGCCCGGCCGGTCAGCTGTGGCAGGAAACCACTCGTCTGCACCGCCTCCGCGACGCTGCCGCCAACGCGGCGATCATGGAAGTGCTGCCCGACCTGTTCCGTGAGGCTCGCGCCTTGGCCGAAGTCGCCACGGGTCACGAGCAGGAAGAGGCATTTGCGATCTACGCAGTGTGCTGCAAGTTCGCTCATACCGCCGCGCACGCCCTTGGCCACCCAGAGCTGGTCGCCATGGCCTGTGAACGGGCCGCATGGTCCGCACGGCTGTCAGCCGACCCGGTGATGCCTGCCCTCGCCGACTGGATGCGCGTCTGGGACATGTGGGCCACGGCGGATTGGGATGACGCCATTGCCCTCTCGGACAAGGCGATTCACAGCGTGCAGCAGGAATATGACCGGGGTGAGCCGCTGGCCGTGCGGGCGTGGGGGTCACTGCAGCTGCGCGCGGCTGTTTCGGCTGCGCGGGGCGGTCGCAAGGCGGAAGCGAAGGACCGGATCACGCACGCGCGGGGTGCGGCCAAGCGGATGACGGAGGCTGTCGGCCCTCCGGTCTACGACCGCCACAGCCTGACCTTCTCGGCGGGGAACGTGCAGATCCACGCGATCAGCGTCGCGCTGGAGATGCATGAGCAGCGGGAGGCGCTGTCAATAAACCGGCGCACGAGCAAGGAACTGATCGAGTCGCTTCCCAACTCCCGTCAGGGCCACCACCACATGGACCTGGCCCGCGCTTGGCTCTGGGACGGGAACCGCGACAAGGCACTGAAGGAACTGGAGAAGGCCGAGCGCATCGCCCCCCAGCTCGTCCGCAATCACCCCATCGCCCGGTCAACCCTGCGCAGCATCGTGTACGCCGAGCGGGCAAGCACCCGTGAGAAGCTGCGCCGCATGTCAGACCGCTTCCACCTCGACGGATGAGGGTCGTATTCCTGCTGTTCATATTGGGAAGCGGAGACCTTCCTAGCTTCGGGGCATGGCCGAACGAACCGCGAAGCAACTTCCGGCTCCGGGCGCTGAGTTATGCGCTGGCGCCCCGTTTCACCCCCGCCTCGGCGACCTGGTACTTGACCTCGCCAAGGACGGAAGGATCGGCGTAGTCGTCGCGCTGCCCAGCGAAACCTCGGCGTCGTACCAACTGCGTCCGCCGGGCGGGGGCGTAGACTGGCGTGCCAAATCGGACGGGACCACCCTGCGCCCAGTACCGGTGCCGGTCACACACGTCACGCCTATGCGGCGAGACGCCATCTACGACCACCGTGCCCAGCAGGCCGCGCTGCCGGTAATCGTTCACTACGAAGACGGCGGCGCCTGCGAGACGGTGCTCGTGCTCACCCCGGCGCAAGTCGAGCTGTGCTCCACCCCAGCCTCTTTCTCCTGCGGGACTCCTGCGGCCCGATCCGGGAAGGCGAGCGCACGACGAGCCCGCCGGTGTGCGTACCGTGCGCCGGGATCTCCATCCAGCTCTGCCATGCCCTGCGGGGTGGGCTCTTCGTGGCGGCATGGGCAAGGCACGTACCCGCGTGGGGAGTCGTCGGCCCCCTTCACCACCCCGTCACACTCCAGCGCATCCCCGGGTGCCATTTGGAGCAGGGGAAGTACGGGTCGGAGTGGGCGCCGTGGGTCCGGGCCGCCCGCACGATGGTGGAGCTGCGCGACGTGACACCGGCGGACCTGGACCGAGAGTTCGCAGCCTTCGAACGCGACCGCCTGGAAGAGGAATTCGCCCGGATCGCGCAGCTGACGGCGGTCGCCTGACGACCCGGCCCGCTCCGAACCACCACCGCAGTTCCACGGTACGGCTTGGGCATGGTTTCGTACCGTACGCGCGGTGTTCGGAGCCAGTCCCGCGGTCGCGCTGGGCGGGGACTGTCCGGCCGATATCGGCATGCTGCGGGCGTGCCGGCCGTGTCCGGGCCGGTCGCCTCCGATCCGAACGCCTCCGATCCGAACGCCTCCGACCTGGTCGACACCCTCAACCGCCGGACGCCTCACGCGATCCGGGCCGGCCCCCACGCGTCGGGCTTCCCGGACGCCGCTCGCGGGCTCCTTCGGCTCGCCGCTTGCCATAGGGGCCGCAGTGTGGCGGAGTACGGGATACCTCTCGTGCGGCAAGCGCGGTCAGCATTCGGCGGTTCGGTCGGTGGCGGGTCTCGTGGGGATGGCCGCGACTGCCGCTGCGGTCATCTGCCGTGCGGTGGTCACGAGGCTGGCGATCGCGTCGTCGGGGGTCAGGCCACAGAGGTCGATCAGGGCGAACAGCGACTCAGCGCTGATCACGAGGGCGAGACCGCGGACCAGTTGTTCCACGTCCGCGCGCTGCGCGGGGCCGCATCTGTCGGTCCACGGGGCAAGAGCGTGCTCGATGAGTCCGAAGCGGTGGGCGGGACGGTCCTTGGACGCCGAGGGTTTCGCGATGGTCGAGGCGACGACCACCCGGACGGCACCCTGCCTGCGCAGCACCGCCCGGCCGAGGATCTCCGCGGCCTGACCGATCCGTTCGACCGGGTCGTCGCCGCGCGTCGCCGATCGCAGGGCCGCGACCAGATCCTCCGTCATCACGGCGGCGCGCAGGAGCGAGAGGAGGTCGGGGAAGTAGCGATAGGCGGTCGCTTCGGAGACCCGCGCCTCGGCCGCGACCCCCGGCATCGTGATCTCCGCGCCGGTGTCGGCGAGGTTGCGCGCGGCCGCGACGATCGCCGACCTGGTGCGTTCCATCTGATTGCTGAGCCCGCTCGGGCGACTCCGCTGGGCCATGACCATCCTTCCGTGCCGACCGAAAGCATATCCGGCGAGGCCACCGAAAGAGAGTCTACTGTTTTTTTGAGAGTGGACTTGCATAGATGTTCGGATCGACCATAAGGTCCTGGCGTTGGCAACCCCACCAGTCAGGGAGACTTCATGGCCAAGGTGTCGATCACCGGTCCCGGCGAGGGCGAACTCATCGTCAACGGCCCGTCGACCATCCGGATCCTTGAGGACGGCAGCAACACCGACCACCGCCTGGGGATGGGTGAAATCACCATCCCCCCGCACACCGCCGGGCCTCCGCAGCACCGCCATGCACAGCACGACGAGGGCTTCTACATACTTTCGGGCAGCGTGCGGTTCACCGTCGGGCAGGACGACTACGACGTCGGAGCCGGTACGTGGGTCATGGTCCCGCCGGGCGCACCGCACACCTTCGCCAACGTGACCGACGACACGGCGGTCATGCTCAACACCTTCACTCCGGACCTGTACGTGCAGTACTTCCGTGACCTCAAGGCCATGGTCGAGTCAGGGCAGCCGCTGTCACACGACGCCGTCGCGAAGGTCTGGACGAAGTACGGCACCGAACCGTCGACCGAGTACGCCTCGTGAACCTTCTCTTGGGGGCCAACGCTGTCGCCTCAGTAGCCGCCATCGCTTTCGCGCTGGTGGGAGGCGTACGCCCGGCGGCGCTGAGTGAGAGCGGTACACCGACCGCCGGCGAACGCTTCTACGGCTGGATGTACGCGACCAGGGGAGTGCCACTGGGGGTGGCGGCCCTCGTCGCACCCCTCGCGTGGCCGGGTCCCGCCGGCTCGCTCATCCTGTGCGCGGCCGCCGCGGCCCAAGTCGGCGACGCCGTCATCGGAGTCGCCACTCGGAAATGGACGATGATCGCGGGTGCCTCGCTCCTGACCGCGATACACGTCGCAACGGCTGTCGCCACCGCGTGAGCGCGGCTCACTCGATGGGAGGCCGGACAAGTTCAGCAACCGGCACTGTTTGAGCGTGGTGCCGGGGTTTGGGCGGCTCGGGGCATCCGAGCCGGATCGCGACGGAATACATGCTCGCCGCGACAATCGCGGCGGTCCTTGGGCCCGCCCAGCCTGGTCATTTCACCGTGATGCCCCGGTAGTCGGTCCATGCCCGGGACGACGCCACCATGGACTTCAGCCAGTCCGCGTCCGGGTTCCGCTCCGCGCGTTCGCTGTACATCCGCAGATTGGCGGCGGCGAAGGCACTGATCGCCCCCGGAGCCGCCTTGCGCCACGCAGGCAACGGGGCCACCCACTTCTCCGCACTGTCCGGGGTGTGCCCGGCCGCGATGAGCTGGAGAACCAAGATCGCAGGATCGATGAACCCCGCCCCCTTCGTCGGCCACGCCCAATCCACGGCCCACACCCGCCGCTTCCCTACAAGGAAGTTGCTCGGGTTGATGTCCGTGTAGAGAAGTGAGTCTCCCCGGAACGACTCGGCCTCCGAGGCGTTTGAGGCGAACCGGTCCCATCGGGTCTCGGTCCAGTCTCGGGCGATCTCCGGAAGAGACAGCCGACCGATCTCCCCGATGGCGCCGACCACCAGTGGGAGATCAGACGAGTCGGGCGTGAAGTCGGCCGACCGACCGTCGACCACTTCGAAGCCCAGGACCAACCAGTCTTCGCCTTCCACGTCCCACAGCAGAGGCGGGGAGATGTGTCCGAGGTAGGCGTTGATCTGCCTTTCCCTGATGAGGGACCTCCGCCGGCCGCCGGGCCGGTTGCGCATCGCCTTGACGAAGAACGGGCCCCCGGCACACTCGACAATGACCGTCAGATCCGAACCGAAGCCGCGCGCGGTCCGCCGGACCCCGACCACAGGCCCCGTGCGCTCCTGGATCAAGGGCAGAATCGCAGATTCGGGAAGATCGGTGTCCATATTCCGCTCAATTCCTGGGGGTGCAATCACTTCCGGGTGTCCCCGGAGAGCACTCGTCGTCGGTGTCGGGGGAGCAGGTGCGGGCATCACTGTCCGGGCCACAGGGGCTGTCGGGGCCACAACCCCGGTTGCGTCCCGCTCGAATGCCCGCGTTGGCCTGTGCGATCTCGGGGCCGCTGAGGATAGTGCCCAGCGGCGCATCATGGACGTTTCCCACGCTTAGCCATGTAGAGAACACGCACGGGGACACCGAGCCGTTCGGGCCGA
This sequence comes from Streptomyces diversicolor, assembly GCF_057537855.1. Taxonomy (NCBI): domain Bacteria; kingdom Bacillati; phylum Actinomycetota; class Actinomycetes; order Kitasatosporales; family Streptomycetaceae; genus Streptomyces; species Streptomyces diversicolor. The sequence continues at coordinate 50,880 of NZ_BAAJXA010000015.1, read as the reverse complement.
TGGACGCGCGCCCGTCCCCGCACCGACCGCAGAGGCCATTTGCGGACGGCTCCTGTCCGTTCGCCGCACGCCCGAAAGGCCGGACGTGGTCGACGCGGACGTTACGGACGCCCAGGGCCTGAAGCTCCCGCTTCGTCTCGTTGCCGGTGTCGGAGGGGTCGGAGACGATCACGGACACGCGGATCGGGATCTCGTCCGTCACCGCCTTCACAATGTTCGCTCGGGTACGGGCGTGACTGTTCCGGCGGGTGACTGCGTTGTGCGCGTCCTCCAGGCCGTAGTACGACGTGGCCAGGCTGACGCCCTTGTACCGAAGTAGCTTCCACCAGCCCTCGTTCACATGAACGAGGTTGCTGTAGATCTCAACGGCCAGGCCGAGCTTCAGCGCGTGGTCGATCAGGGTCGGTGCGTCGGGGTGCATTGTGACCTCACCCCCGGTGAACTGCACTCGGGTGACACCGACCGCGGCGGCTTCATCCAGCACGCGCGTCCAGTCCTCGGCGGTCATCGAACCGTGCGTGCCGTCCGGCCCGGAGCCGTTGTGGCAATGCTTGCAGGCGAGTTGGCACTTCCGGGTGAGGTCGAGCCACAGTAAGCCGGTCGTAGTAGCGGCCTCGATCAACGGCGTCTCTGCGATGACGGTCATTCGCGTACCTCTCGTTCGTTGCTTCCGATTCGAGGTGATGCGTCTTGCAGGGCTCGCCCCGGTGGTGCTCGGGCTGTCCTGGACCCTGTCCTCCAGGGCGAGCAGTCCCGTTGTCCGGATTCGAACCGGAGTCTTCGGTGCCAACCGCATCCCGCGTTGACAGGCGGCACTGGCGCTCTGCCACTGAGCTACTAGGGGGTGGACTCTCCCCGCCCCGACGGGGGATGTGTGCGGGAGCATGCACCGGTGGGGGCCGATCGTGCGGCAGAAGGGTTACGACGCGTGAGTCGGGCCCAGGACCGTCGCGTCGTATACACGGGTCAGAAGACCTAAGGCGTTTGCGTGCGGGCGGCCCACTCGTCCGCGAGCATGGCGTGTACGACGGAGTCACGCCACTGCCCGGCTTTGAGGATGTGACCGCGGATGGTGCCCTCCTCGACCATGCCCGCCGCCGCCATCGTCTTCGCTGAGGCTTCGTTGAGCGGGGAACGGGCGCCCCAGATGCGGTGCAGTTCAAGTTCCTCGAACCCGAGACCGAGGAGGAGGACAACGGTTTCGAGACCGTAGCCGACGCCCCAGGCGTCCGGGCGCAGCGCGAAGCCGAAGGTGGCGGCGCGCTGCTGGTGGGGGTCCATGGCGAGCCGGCCGAACCCGATCACGTCGTCTGTGTCCTGCTTGACGACGGCGAGCGCGTACTCGCTGCGAGGATCCGCCGTCGCGGCGGCGATGGACCGGGTCACGATCTGGGCGACCTGGTCGCGGGTGCGCGGCTCGAACGACAGGTGCTCCGTTGCCTCGGGGCTGCCGTAGATGGCGAGCACCATGTCCACGTCCTCGATGGTGAGTTCGCGGAGGGCGAGGCGAGTGCTGGAACGAGCGACCGGATGCATGGCGCGGACTCTACCCCCGGGTCAGTGCGGGCCGGCTCGCCGGGAATGCCTCGATCTCCGCGCGGAGGTCCCGGGCGACGACCGCCGTCCGCGCGGGACTGGCCATCAGCGCATGCCGGACCCGCAGCGCGGAGACGACGATCCCGTTGTTGCGGTGTGAGGACGGCAGGTTCAGCACCGGACGGATCGCATCCGCGGTCCCTTCGATGTCGCCGCCGAAGAGACGGATCAGGGCGAGGTCGCACTGTGAGCCCGCGAGATCGCCGAAGGCCCAGTTCGGGGAGCTGGGATCGCTGAAGCCCAGCACGGCCTGTTCCGCCTGCGCCGCGAGCTGCGCGTCACCGTGGCCAAGGAGCGCTTCCGACTCGACCGCGTAGTAGAGCTGCTTCTCCGGCGCGTACGTGAACAGTCCGCCGAGCTGGTCGAGGTCGTCGTGGACGACACGCTCACGCCGATCCGCAGCGGCCTGGTTCACAGTGCGCACGGTCTCCTCGTCGCCGAGGACCGCGGCGGCGCGGGCCTGAAGGCCGAGCAGCCACAGGCCGACGGTGCCGCGGAGGTTCGCCGCGGTCTCGGCTCCCTGGCTCGCGTAGTGGAATGCGTCCTCGGGTTTGTCCGCCCAGTACGCGATCAGCGACTTGAGTCCGTCGGTGAGGGCGATGAGTCCGGCGTGTTCCGCGTCCCTGGCACACGAGGCGGCGACCCGGGTCATGGTCATGGCTTGATGCGGCACCTCCATGTCGTTGAAGCCCTTGGCGACGAGGAACGACAGCACGGCGCCCTTGACATACAGGTCGCGCAGTTGGGAGGGACGCACCCGGCCTCCTTCGAGGAGGCGGAACACCTGCTCCTGGGTCTCAAGAAGGTCGGGCCAGATCATTGACAGAGGTTCGCGAGGGTACGCGGTGACCAAGCGCATCACTTCGTCATCGAGCAGGCCGAGTGTGTCTTCGCCCACCGTCTCGCGGTCTTTCCCAAGGAGGAAGTCCTTCGCGCGCTGCACAGCCATCGCGCCCGTCCTTTTCATCTCGGTCAGGTCCACGCCAACGTCGGCATGGTGTGGTGTCGGTGACGCGTCGGCGAGCGGAACGAAGTTCGGAGTGCTTCCTTCGAGCACCTCGGTCCACAGGTCGTCGATGCTGTACCCCAGCATTTCGACGATGACCGGACGGAAAGCCCGCTGTGGCTTCCTGCCTTCGTAGAACCATCCCTCCACCGTCTTTGACGCCGGGTCAGCGTTCTCCAGGCCGAGCCTTGCGGCGGCCTGTCTGTAGAGCGGAAGGACGTCCTCGGGTGTTCGTATGCCGCGCGCCTCAAGGATGTACCGGAAGAACAACAAGGCCCCTGCCTCCCATCCCGTTCGCTAGCACGTCACTGCCATGACGGTAGAACGCCGTCCCCGTCAAGTTGCCCCGTGCAGACGGTACTTACTGACTCCGAGGGAAGTCCGGGGAAGTTCCGAGGGGTGCGGTCAACTTCGTGTCAGAACCCGGGGGCGGTCTGGGGGTAGAGCCGTCTGCGCGCGATTGCAACGCTCGTAGCAACCCTCACTGAGAGTGCATGACCGAGCACAATCGTGGACCAGGGAGCCCCCACATGCCCCCAAGAGCTGCCGGATCAATCAGCCTGCTAGAGGCAACCCCACCCGAGAAGGCGATAGGGGCTGTTCTGCCGGCCTTCGGCATAGCAATCCGCTCCGAGCCGTCGAGTGTGCAGGCCGCCCGACGCGTCACGCGGGCATGGGTCCGCTCCCAGTGCCAGATGCCCGACGACGACATCGATGCCGTCCTGATCGTGGTCTCAGAGCTATGCGCCAACGCGGTACAGCACGGACGATGCCCGTCGATCGACGTGCGGGGCTGGATGCCGGCTCCAGATGAAGTCCGTTTCGAGGTCTACGACTGGTCGCCCGCCCCCATCCCTCAGCTGCACCACGTCGACCACGAGGCGGAAAGCGGTCGCGGTTTGCTCCTCGTGGACCTGCTGATCACGGAGCTTGGAGGTTCGTGGGGTTTCAGCGACGACGGCACCTGTGCCTGGTGTCACCTCAGCCTACTCAGGGAGGGCAGGTGACCGTCTCGGTCCGGCGCTGGACTCGCGCTGTGACGCCATGGACCCCGCCGCCGGACAGCGCCACCCTCACGAGGGTGCTGGACCGGTTCCGTACGTGGCAGACGTACGGCGGCGGCGTCTGCGTGCTCGTCTGATGCGCATGCAGCCGGACAGTCCGCGGGGTCAGTTCTTCTACGGGCTGGTCCTGGCCGTCCTCATGGGCGCCCTCGTGGCCGGTATCGGCCGCTGACCCGATGACCGGCTCCGGTCGCTCACGCCCCAGGGGGCGACCGGAGCCCCCAGGCTCCCGCCGGCTTCCCGCTCCCGACTCTCCCCAGCGGGGGCCGGCGGGCCGCCACCCTCTTCTCAACACAGGAAGGTTCTCGATCGTGTTGCCTCCGGCACCGCCAGGCGTCGTCCCCTACATCGCCGGATGGAGTGAGGAAAGGCTCCTGTCGTGTCCGATCGTCCGCCGCCGCATGGCCCCGGGGATCGCGTACGCGGATGAAACCCCGTACGACCGGGACAGCTTCGGCGTGCTGTGGGCCCGGTACGCCCTGCGGCCCAAGCGGCGCCGGGGCAGCCCACAGCTCCGCAACGTCCACCCCTACCGGCAGCGCCGCGCGATGCTGAACATGATGTGCCAGGTGTGCTCCCGCACGCCGCCGGACCCGCATGGTCCGCATCTGTTTCTCCTGCGGGACAGCGTCGGCGCGATCCGGGAAGGGGAACGGACCACGAGCCCGCCGGTATGCGTTCCCTGCGCCGGAATCTCCATCCAGCTCTGTCATGCCTTGCGGGGTGGGCGGTTCGTGGCGGCGTGGGCGAGGCGTGTGCCCGCGTGGGGTGTGGTCGGTCCCCTTCACCATCCCGTGACGCTTCAGCCGATCCCGGGGGGTCATATGGAGCAGGTGAAGTACGGGTCGGAGTGGGCTCCTTGGGTCCGTGCCGCCCGCACCATGGTGGAGCTGCGCGAGGTGACACCGGCGGACCTCGACCGCGAGTTCGCAGCCCTCGGACGCGACCGCCTGGAAGAGGAGTTCGCCCGGATCGCAGCACTGGCGGCGGTCGCCTGACGGACCGGGCCGGCCCCACCACACTCGTGCCTCACCGTGGAGGAACGGCCCATGCAGCACGTCCCGCGCGCCGGTGGCCGGCCGGGTGAGGGTCCAGCCGCGCAGCCCGCGCCCCACGCTCACCGACCGCGAGCGGGACATCCTGGCGCAGCTCGCGCAGGGCCTCGGCAACCGGGAGATCGCGCGTGCCCTGTTCATCAGTGAGGCCACGGTGAAGACGCATCTCAGCCGGATCTACTACAAGCTGGGCGTGGACACCCGGGCGGGTGCGGTGGCCGTGGCGAAGGAGCGGCGGCGGCTGCCGTGAGGGCCGCCGCGGTGCGGATCCGCGGGCGTGACACCATCGCACCCGTGCTCGACATCGGCTACGCCCTCTCCCTGCGCTTCCCGGACCCGCCGCAGACGGACTACCGGCGGGCGGACGTCCACGCGCTGCGCCACGACCTGTTCTGCGGGGACGTCTATCTCGCGGACACCGAGACGGACCGGGAGCTGTCCACAGCCTGGGGATGGGTTCCGGTGCTGGACTTCGCGTGGGCGCTGTGCGACATCGTGGAGCGGCTGGACCGGGACCCGGCGGGCTCGCGGGCGTCGAGGCCGCAGCGGGCGGAACTGGACTTCACCGAGTCGACCGACCGCATGCTCTTCGAGCGCCGCTTCGGCTGGGTGGACATCGAGGCCGACTGGATGCCGGCCGAGGAGCCCCCGCTGTCCTTCTCCCACGCCGAACTGCGCCGTGAGGCACGGGACTTCCTGCACGACCTGCTCGCCGACCTGACCGACCTGCACGAATCCCTGGCGGAGAACCCGGCCGTGTGGACACTCCAGGCCCGCTTCCCCCGGATGCCATGAGCCGACCTGGGCCCGCCCACGGTCACAGCCCCCGAGGCCACGGCCCCGTGACGGACCCCCTTGGTGGGACCCGAGGCCGGCCTCTGTGATCGAATCCGCCGTAGTCGAATCCGCCGTGGTCGGCTCCCCCGTAGTCGCCGACCCGTGGTCGGGTCCGCCGTGGTCGGGTCACCCGTGACGGAGGCCCCGTAGTCGCCGACCCGTGGTCGGGTCCGCCGTCAGTCGGATCCCCCGCGGTCGGATCCCCGTGACGGAGGCCCCGTAGTCACCGACCCAGCAGTCGGGTCCCCCCGTGACGGAGGCCCCGTGGTCAGGTTCCCTGGGGGAGGCCCCGACGGCGGGGGCCGCCCCGGCGGAGGCCGTCCGGTCAGTCCTGTACTCGGATGCCCAGTTGGGCCGCCAGCACCGGTGCCAGGTCCAGTAGTTGACCGGTGCTGAGGACCGCGCCGGACAGCCGCTCCACGCCACGGGCGATCTCCAGCGTGACGGCGCCGCGCAGGTCGACGTCCGTGAGGGTGGCACCGCCGAGGTCCACGCCCTTCAGCGTGCAGTCGACGAACTCGACCCGTTCCAGACGGGCCCCGCCGAAGTCCGGTTCGACCAGGACGCAGTTCTCGAAGACGACGTCCTTGACTCTGGCCGTGCGCAGATTGAGGTAGTCGATCTTGCCGCCGCGGACCAGGACCCGTTCCAGGACCGCGCCGTGCGCCTGGGTGCCGCCCAGGCGGGCGTCCAGCAGTTCGACGTCCCGCAGGGTCGAGTCGGCGAGGTCGGTGCCGACGCCCCGTATCCCGGTCAGCGCGGTGTCGAGGATCCGGGCTCTGCGCAGCCGCGTCTCGTCGAGGACGCATTCCGTCAGCGCGCAGTCCATGAAGCGGGCGCCCCCGCCGTCCTGGCCGGTCAGGTCCGCCTCCCTGAACTCGACGCCGTCGTAGTCGCCGTCCGGCCGCAGCCCCCCTCCGTCGTACGGCGCCAGCGGCGGCAGCCGCAGTTCGGGGCGGCGCGCCGCCCGCACCCCGGTCCGGCCCGGCCCACCGGACCCGCCGGTGCCCCCAGTCGTTTTCCTCGCCATGCCCTCATCCTGCCGCACGCCTCTGACAATCCCCCCTGACCTGCGGCGATGCCATCTTTGTCCGCCCCCATGTCACATTCCGGGCGCCTTCACCCGTCCTGTTGTCGAACGCCAAGAACGTCGAACGCCAAGAACGTCGAAGGCCCAGAACGCCCAGAACGCCCAGAACGTAACCGCAGGGCCGTCCCGGCCCGAGGGAGGACCCACCCATGCACCGCATCACCGTCATCGGCGGCGGCCTCGCCGGGCTCACCGCGGCCGTCGCCGCCGCGGAGGCAGGCACCAAGGTCACCGTCCACGAAGCCCACCACACCCTCGGCGGGCGGGCGCGGACCGCCGAGGGACCGTACCGGACGAACGAGGGCCCGCACGCCCTGTACAGCGGCGGCCCGCACTGGGCGTGGCTCAAGCGGCGCGGACTGCTCGGGCCGATCGCCCCGGTCCCGCCGCGGGCGGCGGCCCGGCTGCGGCTGCGCCACCGCGGTGTGCTGCGCCGCACCCCGCCCTTCGCGATGCTCAAGCTGCTGCGCCCGGGCGCCCCGAAGGCCCCCGTCGACCGGGACTTCCTCGGCTGGGCGACGGCCGTCGCGGGCGAGGAGGGCGCCCTGGCCGCCGCGCACTACTGCGCCGTGGCGCTCTTCCACCACGACCCGGGCGCGCTGTCCGCCGCCTTCGTACAGGAGCGGCTGCGCCGTGCCACCCGGCTGCCGCCGGAGGCCCACTATCCGCGCGGAGGCTGGGCGAGCGTCATCGACGGGATGGCCGCGCGCGCCTGGAACCTGGGGGTGCGGATGGAGACGCTTTCCCGCGTCGACACCGTGCCGACCGACACGCCCGTGATCGTCGCAACCTCCCTGGACGCCGCCCGCGGACTGCTCGGCGACGACTCGCTGGCCTGGCCCAGCGGGTGCACGGTCCTCGTCGACATGGCGGTGCGCACCCGGCGCGGCGACGCCTTCGCCGTATCGGACCTCGACGCGCCCGGCTGGATCGAGCGGTTCACCGCCGCGGACCCGTCGCTCGCCCCGGCCGGTGAACAGCTGATCCAGGGGCAGATCCCGATCAGGCCCGGCGGGTCACGGGCGGACGGCGTCGCCCGCGCCGAGCAACTGCTCGACCTGGGCTTCGACGGCTGGCGGGAACGGGTGACCTGGCGGCGGGACGCCGTCGCACGGGGCCGTACCGGCGCGGTCGACCTGCCGGGCACCAGTTGGCGGGACCGGCCCGCGATCGACCGCGGGGACGGCGTGTACCTCGCCGGTGACCAGGTCGCGGCGCCGGGTGTGCTGTCGGAGGTGTCCTTCAACAGCGCCCTGACCGCCGTGTCGCTGGCGCTCGGCCGGCGTGCGCTCGACCTCAGGCGCGCTTGACGTCAAGCGCGCTTGAGGTTGAAGGGTGGGCGGCGAGAAGACACCGCAACGCCTCACGGGGGGTCCCATATGCACGCCGTTCGCCTGCACTCCTTCGGCCCGGCCGAGAACCTGGTCCACGAGGAGGTCGCCGATCCCGTGCCGGGGCCGGGCCAGGTCCGTATCGCCGTGGCCGCGGCCGGGGTCCACCTCCTCGACACCGCGCTGCGGCAGGGGCACCTGGGCCCGCTGCCCGAGCCGCCCGCCCTGCCCACGGTGCCCGGACGCGAGGTGGCCGGTGTCGTCGAATCGCTCGGCGAGGGGGTCGCCGATGAGTGGCGCGGCCGACGCGTGGTGACCCACCTCGGCTTCGCGCCCGGCGGCTACGCGTCACTCGCCGTCGCGGACGCCGACCGGGTCCATGAGATACCGGAGAACCTGGACTTCGCCGAGGCCGTCGCCATGATCGGAACGGGCCGTACGGCGATGGGGATCCTGCAGTTCACCGAGCTGGGCCCGGACTCGGTGGTCGTGGTGCCGGCGGCGGCGGGCGGCATCGGCACGCTGCTGGTGCAGTACGCGCGCCACTCCGGCGCGACGGTGATCGGGCTCGCGGGCGGGCCCGAAAAGGTCGCGCGGGTGCGGGCGAACGGCGCCGATCTCGCCGTCGACTACACGCAGGCCGGCTGGCCGGAGAAGGTCGGCGCGTTCCTGGGCGGGCGGCGGGCCACGGTCGTCTTCGACGGGGTGGGCGGTGACGTGGCCCGGGAGGCGGTCGCGCTGCTCGGGGACGGCGGGCGGCACATCGTCTTCGGCTGGTCGGCCGAGGGCATCGGCGCCGGTGGCCCGTACCTCGTAGAGGGAGTATCCGAGCAGGTGCTCGGCCCGGTGATGCTCGGCCGGGCGGGCGGCACCGACCCGATGCGCACGCTGGAGCTGCGCGCGCTCGCCGAGGCGGCCGCGGGCCGCATGCGGCCCGCCGTCACCCGCTTCCCGCTCACCGCGGCGGCGGCCGCCCACCGAGCCCTGGAGACCCGCGCGACGATCGGCAAGGTGGTCCTGGAACCGTGACCCCGGCCGGGCCCCGCACCCAACCCGAACCGCGACCCCGGCCACGGGCCCGCGCCCGAACCGGAACCGCACCCTCGGCGAGGGGCCCGCGCCCGAACCGGAACCCACCCCCGGTCACGGGCCCGCGCCCGAACCGGAACCGCACCCCCGCCAGGGGCCCGCGCCCGAACCAGAACCACGCCCCGGTCACGGCCCGCGCCCGAAGGGGCGCGGGGAACTGCGCGACCAGCCACGACGGCGCCGCGGCTGACCGACGGAGCCGCAGCTGCCCCACAGCGCCGCAGCCGACCGCCGCCGCAGCTGACCGGCGCCGCAGCCGACCGCCCCCGCAGCTGACCGGCGCCGCAGCCGACCGTGCTCATGCGCGGGCGTCAGCCCCGGAAGGCGGTCAGTGTCTCCTTCGGGTTCCATGCCTTTCCCCGGCCCCTGGCCAGCGGATAGCAGCCCAGGCCGACCAGGACGGACAGGAAGTGCCCGAAGTCGGTGAAGGTGGCGCCGGTGACGAGCGGCACCAGCACGATCGCGAGCACGGCCGCCAGATACGGATACCGCCAGGGCGCCGCGATCCGGTAGGTGAGCACGCCGACCACGCCGGCCAGCGCATAGCTCACGCCGATGTCGAGGGTGTCGACGGCCCGCTGCGGTGCGGCGCCCTCCCGGATGGCGTTCAGCAGCGTCAGCTCGCTGATCAGCGTGGCCAGCACATGGGCGGCGACGCACACCGCGAGCCAGCGCAGGGTGCCGAGCCAGCGTTCGGCCTGGGCGTGGAAGACCGTGTACAGGGCGGCGTACGGCAGCCAGTGGCCGCTGTCGATCCACATCGCGCTGCTGATCAGCACCCGTACCGGGTCCCGTGACAGCTCGTGGATGTTGGTCGAGCGCTGCCGCAGGAACTCCCGCTCGAAGGCCGGGGACATGTAGTGCAGGGCGACGGTGGTGACGAACAGGATCAGCAGCCAGACGTAGGTCCCCGGGGCGCCGCGCACATAGAGCGCCGCCGCCCTGAGCCGGCGCCGAATTCGGATGACCCGGTTCACACCCGTCAGTATGGTCGGCAAGGTGATCGAAGTGCCTGGCGAGCTGGCCGCCTCACAGGAGAAGTTCAACGGGGAGGCGGGGCGCGCGTTCGTCGCGGACCTGCCGCGGCGGGCCGCGGAGTTCCTGCGGCGGTGGGAGCTGCGGATCGACGGTCCGGCCATGTACGGGGTGTGCGCGCTGGTCCTGCCGGTGGTCCGCGCCGACAGCCGGCCGGCCGCGCTGAAGCTCCAGCCGCTCGACGAGGAGAGCGCGGGCGAACCGCTCGCCCTGCGGGCCTGGGACGGCGACGGGGCGGTGCGGCTGCTGGAGCACGACGAGCCGACCTGCACGCTGCTGCTGGAACGGCTGGACGAGGGCCGCACGCTGGGCGACGTGCCGGACGCCCGGGCGGCCGTGCGGGTCATCGGCGCGCTGCTGGCCCAGCTGACGGCGCGGCCGGCCCCGCCGGGGATGCGGCGGCTCGGGGACATCGCGCGGCTGATGCTGGAACAGGTGCCGTGGGCCCTCGGCCGCGTCCCGGACCCGGCGGACCGGCGGCTGGTGGCGGACTGCGCGGCGGCCGTGCGGGAGGTGCTGGCCGAGCCCGGCGACCGGCTGCTGCACTGGGACCTGCACTTCGAGAACGTGCTCGCGGCGCGGCGGGCCGACTGGCTGGCCATCGACCCCAAGCCGCTGGCCGGCGACCCCGGATTCGAACTGCTCCCCGCCATCGACAACCGCTACGACCCGGCGGAGACCCACTGGCGCTTCGACGCGCTGACCGACGCCCTGGGCCTGGACCGGGAGCGGGCGCGGGCCTGGACGCTGGGGCGGGTGCTGCAGAACTGTCTGTGGGAGCTGGAAGACGGACGGCCGCTGGAGACCGTGCAGTTGGAGATCGGGCGTGCACTGCGCGGATGACACGCCGCCGGATGGACCATCCGCCCTATTCATCAGCTAATCAGCCATAGCGTACTGGATATGACGAAATGCCATATCGCGTATCTGGCCTGCGCCGCCGCGCTCGCCGGTGCGGCGCTCGGTGCCACCACTCCGGCCGACGCCGCCCCCACGACCCATGTGGTCCGCCCGGGCCAGTCCATCCAGAAGGCGGTCGACGCCGCCCGGCCCGGTGACACCGTCCTGCTGACCCCCGGCAGCTACCGCGAGAGCGTCACGGTGAGCACGCCCGGAGTGACCCTGCGCGGCATGGGCCAGGGCACGGTGCTCCAGCCGTCCAGGCAGAAGGCCACGACCGAATGCGCCGAGCGCGGCAACGGCATCTGTGTGATGGGCACCAGGACCCGCAGCCTGGAGGGCGTCACGGTCGCCGACCTGACCGTGACCGGCTTCCCCAAGGCCGGTGTGTTCGGCATGGGCACCGACGGGATGACCGTGAGCAAGGTGTACGCCGTCCGCAACGGCGTCTGGGGCATCGCCCAGCAGCGGTCCGTGCACGGCGTCTTCCGGCAGAACTACGCCAAGGAGAACGGGGACGCCGGCCTGTTCCTCGCCAACACCGTCACGGCCGAGGAGGGCGCCCAGGACACCGGGGGCGCGCTGGTCGAGAGCAACCGGCTGGAGGGCAACCGCATCGGCGTCACCGTACGGCGGCTGCGCAACCTCACCGTGGCGGACAACTACGTCACCGGCAACTGCGTCGGCATGTTCGTCGTCGGCGACGAGAACAAGCCGCGGGCGGGCGCCCTGACCGTGCGGGACAACCGGATCACCCAGAACAACAGGTCCTGTCCGAAGACCGAGCGGCTGCCCGGACTGCAGGGCTCCGGGATCGTGCTGACCGGCGCCGAGGACACCCTGGTCACCCGGAACCTGGTCACCGGGCACGCGGGCCGGTCACCGCTGTCCGGCGGCATCGTCCTGTTCAAGAGCTTCGTGGGCGTCACCAGCGAACGGAACCGGATCAGCGACAACCTGCTGGCGGACAACGCCCCGGCGGACCTCGTCAACACGGACCCCGGCCGGGGCAACGCGTTCAGCGGCAACTCCTGCCGGGCCTCCAAGCCCTCGGGCATGTGCTGACCGGCGGCCACCGCATCCCGTAGCCCCCACACGCCCGACCCAAGGAAGGAAGGCGCGCATGACGACCGCAACCTCCGCCAAGCCGTCGGTCCCGCACAAGACGGGGGGACCGGCGTCCCCGCCGCCGTCCATGCGGCTGAGAGAGCTGGTGTTCGGCGCCGCGTGTGCCGCCGCCGTCCGGGCCGCCGCCCGGCTGGGCGTCGCCGACGCCCTCGGGGACTCCCCCATGGCCGTGGCGGACCTCGCGGCCGCGGTGCGGACCGAACCGAAGCCGCTGCGCCGGCTGCTGCGGGCCCTCAGCTGCTACGGCGTCTTCGAGGAGCGACCGGACGGCACCTTCGCGCACACCGGCATGTCCCGGCTGCTGCGCGCGGACGACCCGAACAGCCTGCGCGACATCTCCCTGTGGTGCACCGAGCCGTGGACCTGGGACGCCTGGCCCCGGCTGGACGAGGCCGTACGCACCGGCCGCAACGTGGTCGAGGACCTGTACGGCAAGGAGTTCTTCGCCTACCTCAACGAGGACGCCCCCGAGTCGGCGGACGTCTTCAACCGTGCGATGACCACGTCGAGCGAGCAGTCGGCGCGGGACGTGGCCGCCCTGCTCGACCTGTCCGGCAGCGCCTCGGTGGCGGACGTCGGCGGCGGCCAGGGCCATGTGGTGGCGAGCCTGCTCGACAAGTACCCCTCGATGCACGGCAGTCTGCTCGATCTGCCGCGCGTGGTGGACAACGCCGTGCCGCGACTGCGCGCGGGCGGCGACCTCGCGGACCGGGTGCGCATCGTGCCCGGCGACGCCCGGGTGGCGGTCCCGGTGAAGGCCGACGTCTACGTCATCAAGAACATCCTGGAGTGGGACGACGAGAGCACGGCACGGCTCCTTGGCAACGTCATCGGCGCGGGCGGCCCGGGCACCCGGGTCGTGGTCATCGAGAACCTTGTCGACGACACCCCCTCGATGCGCTTCAGCACCGCCATGGACCTGCTGCTGCTGCTCAACGTCGGCGGGGCCAAGCACACCACGGACTCCATGGTGAGCAGGCTGACCTCGGCCGGCCTGGTCGTCGACGACATCCGCCCGGTCAACCCCTATCTGGACGCGTTCGACTGCCACGTCCCGGGCTGAGCCGGATGGCGGCGCGCCGACGCGGACCCGCTTCCGCCGGTGCGGGTGAGGACGGCGGTATGCCCGTACGGCCCCGACCGCCGACGACGCCAAAGAGGACAACGGCATACCCATACGGCCCCGACCGCCGACGATGCCAGTGACGACGGCGATATGCCCGTACGGCCCCGGCCGCCAGCGATGCCAGAGAGGACAGCGATATGCCCGGACGGCCCCGACCGCCGACGATGCCAAAGAGGACAGCGGTATACCCATACGGTCCCGACCGCCGACGATGCCAGTGAGGACGGCTGTATGCCCATGCGGTCCCGGCTGCCGGCGGTGCGGGCGTGGGCGTCGGGGGACGGCGGTGGGTCCCACCCCCGGCAGGGCCGCACCGTCCGACCGGGCCACGGCCGGGCAATGCGGTGCGGGGTGTCGGGCCGATGTGCCTCCCGTGCGGGCGGCACCCGGCTCCGGGGGTCTGCTCGACAACCCCTGCCGCGGCCGGGCGGGGAGGGCGGCGGCACCGGCGCACACGGACACCGGTCGCCGGGCCCGCGGCAGCGCGGGCCCGGCGACCGGTGTCCGTGGGGGGCGGCAGGCTCAGTCGCGCTCCCACAGGTAGAAGCGCTGCGCCATGGCGTCCTTCGGGGAGCGCCAGGTCTCGGGGTCGTACGCGCTGACGTACGCCGACAGCCGCTCGCTGATGTCCCGGAACTCCGGGTGCCCGGTGACCTTGGCGATGGCCGGTCCGGGCTCGCGCTCGGACTCGACGAGATGCATGTAGACATCGCCGAACTGGAAGAGGCTGCGCCGGACGACCCCGACGAGGTGCGGCAGCTCTCCCCGGTCGGACTCCTCGAACACCTTGGCGATGTCGGGGGCGGAGCCCGGGGCCATGCGGGCGACGATCAGGGCCTGGTGCATCGGATGCGTCCTTCCGTGCTCAGTCGGCCAGCGCGGCCGCGGACCGCTGCCCGGCCGCGGCCTTCTCGATCCTGTCCCGGATCAGGGCCATCTGGATCTTGGAGTTCCGGTTGATGTTGTCGGTCATCCAGTCGTCGTCGACCGGGGCGTCCGGCTTCATCGTGAAGTCCTGGGTCCACACCATCCGGGTGCCGGCCGGGACCTGCTCGTAGCGCCAGTGGATGTCCATGTGCGCGAACGGCCCGGTCTCGACCCGGCGGGCCTTGACGGTGAGCGATTCGCGGTCCGGCTCGCGCTCGGAGATCCAGCTCCACACGACGCCCTTGTCGTCCGGGTGCATGGTCAGCCGGAACGTCGTCTTCGCGCCCTCCCGGGAAAGGATCTCGACCGACGCGTACTCGCTGAACAACTGCGGCCAGTTCTCCAGGTCGTTGGTCATGTCCCAGACGAGGTCCAGGGGTGCGGCGATGGTGATCTCGTTCTGCGTGTGTCCTGCCATGTCAGGCTCCTGCCATAAGGGTGCTGTTGACGAGGTCGAGGAACTGCCGGGGCGTCTTGCAGCGCTCCGCGTCGGGCGGCATCGGGGTGCCGTGCCGGTTCTCCAGCTCACCCACGATGCCGAGCAGGCCCAGCGAGTCGACGCCCAGCGCGTCGAAGCCGGTGTCGGACCGCTGCTCCAGCTCCTGCGGGGCGACGGTGACCCCGGCGGCCTGCTTCATGAGCCCGGACAGCTCTTCCACGGTGATGTGGGCACTCATGCGTTGTTCTCCTTCTCTCCGGGAGGTGCTGTGAGACGGCCTCGGTAGGAGGCGTCAGGTTCTTCAGACCCCTTCGCCGGCGCCGCGCCTGAGCACCAGCGCCGAGTTCGACCCCATGAGCCCCCGGCTGAGGACCAGCGCCGTACGCAGTTCCACGGCGCGGGCCCGGCTGGTCACGAGGTCCAGGTCGTGGCAGACGTCGAACACATTCGGGGTGGGGGGGATCAGACCGTGCTCCATCGCGAGCACCGCAGCCGCGGTGTCCAGCACGGGTGCCGCGCAGTAGCCCCGGCCGATGCCCGTCTTGGGCGCGGTGACGGGCACCCGCGCGGCGTGCCCGCCCAGCGCGTCGGCGATCGCCAGCGCCTCGGCGCGGTCCGCCTCCGGCACGCCGAGCGCGTCGGCGAAGACCACGTCGATCTCCTCCGGCGCACAGCCGGCCTCGTCCAGGGCGCCCCGGATGGCCTGGGCGAGACCCGCGCGGGACTCCGCCCAGCGGGAGGCGCCGGTGAACGTCGCCGCGTGCCCGGCGAGCAGGGCGCGCAGCGGCGCACCGCGCTCCCTGGCCGACCGCTCCGCCTCCACCACGACCATGGCGCCGCCCTCGGCGGGCACGAACCCGGCCGCCGCCGCCGTGAACGGCAGGTAGGCGCGGGCCGGGTCCTGGACGGTGCTCAGCTCCTCGTAGCCGAGCTGGCACACCATCGAGTACGGCGCGAGCGGCGCCTCGGTCGAGCCGGCCACGACCGCGTCGGTGCCGCGCTGCACCGCCCGCGCCGCATGGGCGAGGGCGTCCAGGCCGCCCGCCTCGTCGGCCGCGACGACCGAGCACGGTCCCTTGAAGCCGCGGCGGATGGAGATCTGACCGGTGGAGGCGGCGTAGAACCAGGCGATGGACTGGTACGGGCCGACGAACCGGCTGCCCTTGCCCCACAGTCGCTGCAGCTCCCGCTGGCCGAACTCACCGCCGCCGGAACCGGCCGCGGTGACCACACCGATCGAGAACGGCGCGTCGGCGGTGTCGGCGGCGCCGAGCCGGGCGTCGTCCAGCGCGAGGTCGGCCGCGGCCATCGCGTAGTGCGTGAACCGGTCGGTCTGGACGAGGTAGCGCTCCTCGACCGCCGCCGCCGGGTCGAAGGCGCGGACCTCGCCGGCCACCTTCAGCGGCAGGTGCTCACAGCCCTCCCGGGTGATCCGGTCGAGGACGCTGCGCCCCTCGTGGGTGGCCTTCCAGAAGGTGTCGGTGGTGGTTCCGTTGGGTGCGACGACACCGATTCCGGTGATGGCCGCGCGGCGTTCGCGGGGTGCGCTCATCGTGTCCTCTTCCTTACTCCCGGGGCCGGGTCAGGATCACCGCGGACTGGAAGCCGCCGAACCCGCTGCCCACGGAGAGCACGCTGCCGAGCGAGCGCTCGCGGGCGACACGGGGGACGTAGTCCAGGTCGCACTCGGGGTCAGGGGTCTCGTAGTTGGCGGTCGGCGGTACGACCTGATGGGCCAGGGCGAGCACGCAGGCCACGACCTCGATCGCGCCGATCGCGCCGAGGGAGTGCCCCACCATGGACTTGATGGAGCTCATGGGCGTCTGGTAGGCGTGCGCTCCCAGGGCCCGCTTCACGGCGGCCGTCTCGTGCCGGTCGTTCTGCCGGGTGCCCGAGCCGTGGGCGTTGACGTAGTCGATGGCCGTGGGGTCGAGCCGGGCGTGGTCGAGGGCGTCCTCGATGGCCCGGGCCATCTCCAGGCCCTCGCTGGTCAGGCCGGTCATGTGGTAGGCGTTGCCGTAGGTGGCGTAGCCGCTCAGTTCGCAGTAGACGTGGGCGCCTCGGGCCCGCGCGTGTTCCAGTTCCTCCAGGACGAGCACCGCGCCGCCCTCGCCCATGACGAATCCGTCACGGTTGTTGTCGAAGGGCCGGGAGGCGTGTGCGGGGTCGTCGTTGTTGGGGGACGTGGCCTTGATCGCGTCGAAGCACGCCATGGTGATCGGTGAGATCGGCGAGTCCGAGGCACCGGCTATGCAGATGTCGGCCCGGCCCTCCTCCACGGTGTGGAAGGCGTACCCGACCGCGTCGAGCCCGGAGGTGCAGCCCGTGGAGACGGTCTGCACCGGACCCTGTGCGCCGAATCGTTCCGCCACCGCCGAGGCGAGCGTGCTCGGCGAGAACGCCCGGTGCAGCTGCGGCTCCGCCTCCCGGTGGTCCACGTCCCAGTGCTGCCCCCGGTGGCTGACCAGGACGTAGTCGTGTTCCAGGCGGGTGGTGCCGCCGACCGCGGTGCCCAGGGAGACCCCGACCCGCCAGGGGTTCTCCCCGGCCAGGTCGAGTCCCGAGTCCCGTACGGCCTCGTCACCGGCGACCAGCGCGAACTGTATGTACCGGTCCGCCCGTTCGACCTGCTCGGCGTCCAGCCCGTGCGCCGCCGGATCGAAGTCGCACTCGGCGGCGATCCGGGACCTGAGGCCCGCCGGGTCGAAGAACGTGATGCCACGCGTCGCCGTGCGGCCGGCCGCGAGCAGATCCCAGAAGGCCGGTGCGCCGATGCCGCCCGGGGCGACGATGCCTATGCCGGTGACCGCCACGCGCCGGGTCATGAAGGAACCTTCCCCGCGTCGGCCGCCTGACCGGCGCCCGCCGCGACCGCCTCGGTGGTGAC
The DNA here is from genome assembly GCF_057537855.1 of Streptomyces diversicolor. Classification (NCBI taxonomy): domain Bacteria; kingdom Bacillati; phylum Actinomycetota; class Actinomycetes; order Kitasatosporales; family Streptomycetaceae; genus Streptomyces; species Streptomyces diversicolor. Next base: position 33,370 of record NZ_BAAJXA010000015.1, on the reverse strand, counting down.
GGCTGCGGCGCCGATCACCTCGGTCTCCTCCGTGTCGACATGGCCCAGCTGCGGGCGCGGCGCGAGCGGACCGAGGTGGAAGACGATCCGGGCCTCCACCTTGCCCACATTGCGGAAGCGGTGCCGCATGTAGGCGGGGATCATCAGCCCCTGCTCGGGCCGCAGCGCGTGCGCCTCGCCGTCCAGGTCCGCCTCCAGCTGACCGCAGACGACATAGACGAACTCCTCGGAGTAGGGGTGGTAGTGCTCACCGATGCGGTCGCCGGGCTGCACGATGGCCACGCCCATGAAACCGCTGGTGGCGCCCACCGTGGCCGGGGTGAGCATGGCGCGCAGATCGCCGCCGCGCCGGACGTTGGGCTCGACCTCGCTGAGGTCCACGATTCTGGGACGGGGTTTGATCACGACGTTCCTCCGTTGGTGTGCTGCGGCGGGATGAGGGGCGTGGCCGCGGAACGGGCCACGCCGGATCGGGCCGCCGGGTCAGGCGTTCGAACGGCGGTCGGTGACCAGGGTCATGGGGGCGGCCTCGCCGGCGAGGAGCGACTTCAGCTCGGCCGCGTGCGCCGACGGGGGCACCACGGGCTGGACACCGCTCTCCTCGCGCAGGTCGAGCAGCCGCACCACGACGTCGTCGCGCTGGAAGATCGTGCTGCGCAGCACCGGGCTGGTCGGGTCCTCGGCGATCATCTCGTCGTACTGGGCGAGCAGTTCGGCCAGCCGCATGCCGCGGCCGGGCACCGCCGGGTAGTACAGGGCGCACCGCTCGCCCCAGGCCATCGCGTCCGTCGTCACGTGGTGCACGGCCGGCAGAGCCGCCCGGGTGAAGAAGATCCGCGCCGACTCCTGGTCGTTGAGGTCCCGGTCCTGCTCCAGGTACGGGTTGATGGCCTCCTCGACCGCGCGGATCTCGGGCTGCCGAGCCACGTGCCGCAGTGCCGCGAGCAGGTCACCGCGTACCTCGATGGCCCGCACCACCCGGTTGCCGTGCATGAACAGGGAGGTCCGGCACAGCCGGGTGCTGTCGTCGACCCGCGGCTCGGGCGAGCGGTAGTCCGCGAGGATCTTCCGGACCTTCTCCTCGCTGCCCGGCCGGACCGTGAAGGTCAGCGCGTGCCGGATCAGCCCGTCACCGATCCGCGGCGCGTTCTGGAGCCGGCGGTGCGGCGACCGCTCGACGCCCACGCCGGTCTCCCGCACGACGTGGAAGCGCAGCGAACGGGTGTCCCGGACGCAGCCGTGCAGCGGCTTCACCATCTCCACGTGTTCCTCGCTGTTCACCCAGTCGAGGAACGGCGGGGCGCTCTCCCACTCGCTCGTGATGAGCCATTGGGAGGGATTCTCGATGGACTGGCAGAGTTGGTCGCTGACGTGGCCGGGCACGGACGCAACCTGGTTGCACAGTTTCTCGTACGCCTTCAGGAACTGCTGCTGGGCTCCGTCATAGACGTCCACCAGCAGGACGACCCGCAGCCGGGAGCCGTCGAACACGGACTGGGAGACTTTCGACACCTGTCGTGTCAGCTCTTCTGACACACGTTCAGCCATGATGGTCATCTGCGTACATCTCCTTCGCGTGCAGATGCGGACGCCCGCCGATGATGACGCGACGTCAGCGTTCCTTGATCCTGTGCCGGTCCCCACAAGCGCGCGACTCGTATGAACCACGCGGGTGATGGGCGCCGCGAAGACGCCACGAGCCGCCCGCCAAGGGCTGTGAACCACGCGGGTGATTGGGAGGGCCGAGACGCACCGAGCCGCCCGCAGAGGGCATGGAAAATCACAGGCGCCCCATCGGCGCACCTCTGCTCATGGAGACTCCGATGCATCAAAAAGCCAACCACCGGATTCCCGTCCTCATCGTGGGCGGCTCTTTGGTGGGCCTGTCCATGTCCCTGTTCCTGGGCCGCCTCGGTGTGCCGCACATGCTGGTCGAGCGGCACTCCGGGACCTCGGTCCATCCACGCGGACGGGGCAACAACGTACGGACGATGGAACTGTTCCGGGTGGCCGGCATCGAACCGGACATCAAGGCCGCGGCCTCACTGCTGGCCGACAACCACGGCATCCTGCAGGCCCCGACGCTGGTCGGGGACGCGGGAGAGTGGCTGTTCAAACAGATCGACCCCGGTGGCGGGCTCGCCCGGCTCAGCCCCACCGCGTGGTGCCTGTGCAGCCAGAACGACCTCGAACCGGTACTCCTTCACCACGCCCGCGCACTCGGCGGCGACCTGCGCTACTCCCACCGGATGGAGTCCTTCGAGCAGGACGCCGAAGCGGTGACGGTCACCGTCCTGGACCGCACCACCGACGAGCGGTACACGGTCCGCGCGGACTACCTGGTCGCGGCGGACGGCCCGCGCAGCCCGGTGCGCCGCCACCTCGGCATCGAGCAGTCGGGACCCGGCGACCTGTTCGCCAACGTCAGCGTCACCTTCCGTTCCAAGCTGCTCGCCGACGTGGTCGGCGACCGGCACTTCATCTGCTGCTACCTCAACAACCCAGAAGCCGACGGCGCGTTGCTGCCGATCGACAACCGGGAACGCTGGGTCTTCCACGCACCGTGGCATCCGGAGCGCGGCGAGAAACTGGAGGACTTCACCGAGGAACGCCTCCAGCGGCACATCCGGCGGGCCGTCGGCGTCCCCGAACTCGATGTGGACATCACCGGAAAGGCGTCGTGGCGCGCGGCCGAACGGGTCGCCGACCGGTTCACGTCCGGCCGGGTGCTCCTCGCCGGTGACTCCGCCCACGAGATGTCCCCCACCGGGGCGTTCGGCTGCAACACCGGTGTCCAGGACGCCCACAACCTGGCCTGGAAGCTGGCCGCGGTGCTGGACGGCTGGGCCGGTCCCGGACTGCTGGAGACCTACGAGACCGAGCGCCGCCCGGTGGCCCTTACGACCAGCGCCCGCGCCTCCGCCCGCTCGGTCGAGCACAGCCACCCCGGCTTCGTCCCGGGCCCCGGCGTCGGCGGCGGCCGGCGCGGCGGCATCCTCAACGTCGTCCTCGGCTACCGCTACCCGCAGGGCGCCGTCGTCGGCGCCGACCCCGAACAGCCCGTCGTGCCCGAGGAGTTGCGCCTGGCCGGACAGCCCGGCAGCCGCGCCCCGCACCTGTGGCTGCGCCGCGCCGGCGAGCGGATCTCCACCATCGACCTGTACGAGCGCTCCCTGGTCCTGCTCACCGACGCCCCGGACGACGCGGGCTGGCACACCGCGGCCCGCCGGATCGCCGAGCAGGACGGCGTACGGCTCGACGCCTACCGGATCGGCCCGGGCGCCGACGCGGACCTGACGTACGACACGGAGAGCGCCGCAGGACCGGTCGACTGGACGCGGCTGCACGGCACGACGGCCGACGGTGCCGTCCTGGTGCGGCCGGACGGGTTCGTGGCCTGGCGGTCCTCCTGCGCGGTGCCGGACCCGGAGGCAGAACTGCGCGGCGTCCTCAGGGAAGTCCTGCGCACGGGCTGAGACGGCGGCACCGGCAACACCGGTGGCACGAGGGCCACCCGCGCCGCAAGCGCGCGGGTGGCCCTCGTCGATCGGGGAGCAATCCGGAGCGGACCGGCCGGGCCGCGAGCGGCCGGCCATCGCCGCGGGGGCGACATCGCGGTCGAGGTCCGCGACGGCGACACCCAGGGCGACTGCCGGGCGGGCCGCCCCGCAGAGGCGACCGCGGGCGCCGGACCACCGCCGCACTCCGGCCGCGGCGGGGACGGTCCGGATGTGCCCGGGTGAGTGGTGGCCGCCGCGCGCGACGTGGTGCCCTCTTGCCTCGGTGGGAGAGCCGAGCTGCCCGTGATCGCCGGCACCCGGTCCTGATGCCCAGGTGACCGGCGTTCGGCGGACGAGGAATGCGGCGGTGTCGAAGCGGACGCCGCGGCCGCTGCGCATACCCCGGCCGACCTGAGGCCGACCGGCTCAGGCTCGGGCTCGGGCGAGGGCGGGTATCAGGCGTAGCGCGTTGTCCCGGTTGATGCCGCGGAGTTGATGGCCGGCGATGGCCGGGTCGCTGTCCAGAGCCGGTGCCGCGACCTCGGAGACGATGTGGGCTGAGGTGGGCGGCCAGTCGGTGCCGTAGAGGATCCGGTCGGGGTCGACCGTGGCCATGAGGGTGGGGGTCGACGACGGGGACATGGGGCCCGCCGTGTCGTAGTAGAAGCGGTGCAGGTAGTCGCGTATCCGGGACGGTTCGATCTCGGGGGTGAGGTGATCGCTGAGGAGTTCCAGGCGGGTGGCCATGTAGGGGAGGAAGCCGCCGCCGTGCGGGAGGACGAAGGTGAGGTCGGGGTAGCGGTCGAGGACGCCGTTGAGGATGAGGTTGATCCCGGCGCGAGTCGTGTCCATGAGGAAGTCGCACATGAACGGCGGCAGGCCCGGCACGCCCGCCCCGTCGGCGCCGCCACCGGGTACGTCCATCGGATGCGTGCTGATGACCGCCGAGCGGTCGTTCAGCTCGGCGAGGAGACGGTCGTGGGAGGGGTCGCCGAGATAGACACCGCCCGCGCTGGTGCGTGTGCTCACCCCGACGGCGCCGAGGTCGTCGAGGCCGTACTTCAGCGACCAGCTCGACAGGTCGAGGTCGTCGAGGAAGACCGGCGTGAAGAAGGTGAAGCGGGTGGGGTGGGCGGCGGCGACTTCCGCCGCCGCCTGCAACGCGACCCGTGCGCTCTCCTCTCGCTTGCCGCGCTCCTGGATGCGGCCGAGCATGGCCACGGTCATGACGGTGGTGCCGATCCCCGTGCGGTCCATGAGGGCGAGCGCGGAGTCGAGGTCCCAGCGGGTCCACCAGGGCAGCCGGTCGCGCCGTACCAGACCCTGCGCCTCGGCCCAGTCGAGCCAGGCGGGCGCGGTGAAGTGGTGGTGGACGTCCACTCGGGAGGTCCGGGCGTCGTCGTCGGCCGGACCGGACCCTGCGGGGTGAGTGGGGTGAGTCGATATCACAGTGGGGCCTTTCTTCGTTCAGAAACGGCGTTCGGGTGGAGGCGCTCAGCCGCGCCCGTCGGATGTCGTCGCCAGCGGCTGCTCCGTCGCGGTCGTCCGCCGCGACTTGGCCACGGCGTCCGGCGGCGTCTCGCGGCGAAGCACCGTCAACAGCGTGTCCGCGAGGGCCCGTTCCGGGTCCGCCACGAGCCCGGGCGACCGCCATGCCACGAAGCCGTCGGGGCGTACCAGGACGGCACCGGACTCCGCCGTGCCGTGCAGCGCCGCCCAGTCGGCCCCGTCCTCGGGGACCAGGTCGTGGTCCGCGCCGACGACGTAGCCCTCCACCGGAACGCCCAGGCGTGCGGCGACATCGCGGGCCGCGGTGCGCCATGCCTCGCCTCCGGGGCCGGTGAGGACGACGAAGGACCGTTCGTAGAGGTCCAGGGTGGAGATCCGCCGGCCGTCCCGGGCGGTCACCCACATATGGGGAGCGCGGCTCCCGGGGGCGCCGCCCAGCTCGAACTCGGCGGGCACGATCGCGGCGTCCGGGTCGGCGCCGACGACGGCGCCCGACGGGTAGCGGTAGCACAAGGCCACGGTCAAGGCGTCGGCCGGATCGTCCTTGCGCTTCTCCGGGGTGTACCCGGGGTGCTGTTCCTCGCCCGCCTGGAACAGGGCGCGGGCGGTCGTCGCGAACGCGACCGGCCGACGCTCCGTCTGATACGTGTCGAGCAGCCCCGGCCCGGCCCAGCCGCGCAGGACGGCCGCGATCTTCCAGGCGAGGTTGTGGGCGTCCTGGATACCGGTGTTGGAGCCGAACGCACCGGTGGGGGGCATCTCGTGCGCCGAGTCACCGGCCAGGAAGACCCGGCCCTCGCCGTAGCTGTCCGCCACACGGTCCGCGGCGTGCCAGGGTGCCTTGCCGGTGACCTCGACATCGAGGTCGGGGACGCCCGCCGCGGCGCGGATGTGGGCGACGATGCGCTCGTCGGTGAAGTCGTCCAGCGTCTCGCCCTGGTCCCGGGCCCAGGGGGCGTGGAAGACCCATCGCTCGCGGTTGTCCACCGGCAGCAGGGCACCCTCGCCGGCGGGATCGGTGACGTAGCAGACGACGAAGTGCCTGTCGCCGACGACGTCCTGCAGCTTCTTGCTGCGGAACGTGATGCTCACGTTGTGGAACAGCGCGCCCGGTCCCGTCTGGGTGATGCCCAGCCGCTCGCGCACCGGGCTGCGGGGCCCGTCGGCGGCCACGAGGTACTGGGCGTGCACGATGCGCGTCTCGCCGCTGTCACGGTCCCGTACCTCCGCGTGCACCCCTTCGGCGTCCTGGGTGAAGGAGACCAGCTCGGTGCCGAAGCGGATGTCGCCGCCGAGGTGGCGGGCGTAGCGCAGAAGGACGGGCTCAAGGTCGTTCTGGCTGCACAGACACCAGCCGGACGAGGTGATCTGCGACAGGGCCGGACCCGTGTCGATCGCCTTGACGATCCACCGGCGGTCGCCGCCGCGGAGCGTGCTCACCTGGAGGACGCCGTCGTTCCCCGCCAGGGCGCTCGCCGCGGCGCGGATGTCCTGCTCGACGCCCGCGGTCCGGAACAGCTCCATGGTGCGCAGGTTGTTCCCACGGCCGCGAGGGTGCGTGGATGTCGCGGCGTGACGCTCGACGAGAAGGTGCTCGACGCCGAGGCGACTGAGAAAGACTGACGTGGACAGGCCCACCAAGGAGCCGCCTACCACCAGAACGGGTACGGATTCCACGGCCCGTTTGCTCATCGACTGATCCCCTATCAACTTTCGTCATCGTCTGTCGTCCGAACCCGAACACCCCGAGGCCCCGGACAACGGCGGCTCAGGGGGTTTCCGATCGGCACCAACTTTTCGCCCGCTCCAGGGGCCCCGCACCTTCTGTTGCTCCGATCGCCACGCCGCGTCCCCGCGCCGCTCCGGACGGGTTAAGAACGTTTGCTGGCGGCGGCCCACCGGGAACCGTCGAGGCCATGACGCAAACACCCCTGCACACCGAATCCGGACCCACGGACCCCGTGGCCGCCGCCTCCCGGTGCACACCCGAATTCCGCGCCAACCCGCACCCCGTGTACGCGGAGTTGAGGGAAACCGCCCCGGTGTGCCCGCTGAAGCCACCGCACGGCGTGGACACCTACCTGATCACCCGCTACGACGACGCGCGCGCCGCGCTGGCCGACCCGCGGCTGAGCAAGGACATGTACGGCGCCCTCGACGCGTACCAACGCATCTTCGGCGACTCCTCCATCGCGCTCGACGACAACATGCTGTTCTCCGACCCGCCCAAGCACACCCGGCTACGGCGGATCGTGCAGGGCGCCTTCACACCGCGCCGGGTGGAGTCGCTGCGCCCGCGCATCCAGCAGGTCACCGAAGACCTGCTGGAGCGCTGCCCGACCGACGCGTCCGTCGACCTGCTCCCGAACTTCGCGTTCCCGCTGCCGCTCCAGGTCATCTGCGAACTCCTCGGCGTGCCGGAGGACGAGCGCGAGCGCGCCCACCAGTGGGCGGTGACCGTGGCGAAGACCGGATTCGGCCCGGAGGCGAAGAAGGCACTGGAGGAGGCCGAGGGGAAGCTGCGCGACCTCCTGGTCGACCTCGTCGCGCGCAAGCGCAGCACGCCCGGCGACGACCTGATGAGCGCGCTCATCGCGGCCCAGGACCAGGACGGCGCCCTGACGGACCATGAGCTGGTCTCGACGGCGTGGGTGCTGTTCTTCGCGGGCCACAAGACCACCGCGTACCTCATCGGCAACGCCGTGTACCACCTGCTCTCGAAGCCGGACCAGCGCCACGCGGCCCTCGCGGACGCCGAGGCCCTGAAGCAGGCCGTCGAGGAACTGCTGCGGTACGAGGGGTCGGTGGAAAGCTCCACCTTCCGCCACGCCACCGAAGACATCCCGATGCGCGGTGTGGTGATCCCCAAGGGGGCCCTCGTCCAGATCGCCCTCACCGCCACGAACCGCGACCCGCAGGTGTACGCCGAGCCCGACCGGCTCGACGTCACGCGCACCGGAAGTCAGCCCCACCTGGCGTTCGGGCACGGCCCCCACTACTGCATCGGAGCGCCGCTGGCCCGCCTGGAGATGCACATCGCGCTCACCACGCTGTTCCGCCGGTACCCCGAGATCACGCTGGCCGTGCCCCCGCACGAGGTGCGCTGGCTGACCGTGCCCTTCCCGGCGTTCCGCGGACTCGCCGAGCTGCCCGTGGTGCTCGATCCGGAGCGGATCGCCGGCTGAACGCAGCGCCGGCCGGCCGGCTCCGGGCGGTGGCGGACGGGCGGCCGGGTACGCGGCGGCACCCGAGCCGGACCCGCGGGCCGTCACGCGGCGTGGAGGACGGCAGGGACGGCACGGGACGGCACGGCCCGACGCCGTCCCGCGCGGCGGGAGAGCCGCCGATCCCGCCATCGCGCAGGGCGCCGTGACCTCCGTGCGGAGGAGTTCGAGGCAGACGGCCGGTTCCCGCGGCGCAGGGAGCGAAGCCGCAGGTGCGCTCGTACGGTTTCCCAGGTCCCCAGCCGGTAGGAGAGCCGGCCCGGCAGCTCCGCGCCGGTCGTTGCCCGGAGCCCGCACGCCGGGCGCGGAAAGCCACCCTCGACGACCGCCACCGCATGCCACCGGCCCCGGGTCGGGCACAGCCTGTCGCCGGCACGCAGGAAATTTCTGGCCCGTCTGTTGGAGGCTCCCAACGAAGCGGACAGCCGGGACGGCGGCGGACCTAGTGCCGCAACAGGCAACGTTCGCCCCGTGGCGACGCCCTGCACGCACTCTCGCCGCACCGGCCGAAGGCCCAAGTACGAAGGGGACGGGGAGTCCGGCACGCAGGATATTTCTGGCCCGTCTGTTGGAGGCTCCCGCACGGTCCGCATCTGAGCGCGCGGCTCTGGTGGTGCATCCGCTCACCCGCCGCGTACGCGAACGGCCCCGGACGCGGAGTCCGAGGCCGGAAAAAGCCGCTCAGCCGGGGAAAAATCCCAGGTCAGAGCGGCTTCCCAGAGCCCCCTGTCGGATTCGAACCGACGACCTTCGCTTTACAAGAGCGGCGCTCTGACCAGCTGAGCTAAGGAGGCGTGCGGATACCCGCCCGAGCAGTGTACCCACGTCCCCGGGACGCCTTGTCGAAAATTTCCGCGAAGTTCACAGTCCCCCAGGTACTGACAGATCAGGGAAACGCCAGGTACCGTCCTGACCCAGTTCACCCGCGTGGACTACACCATCCACCTTCCTACTCGGATCGTCCGGCACGTTCCTGCCGGTAGAAGGGGGCCTGCTCACCATGGCCACTGTCACGTTCGACAAAGCGACCCGGGTCTACCCGGGCTCCGAAAAGCCCGCCGTCGACTCGCTCGACATCGCGATCGAGGACGGCGAGTTCCTCGTCCTGGTCGGCCCGTCCGGCTGCGGCAAGTCCACCTCCCTGCGCATGCTCGCCGGCCTGGAGGACGTCAACGCCGGCGCCATCCGCATCGGGGAGCGCGACGTCACCCACCTGCCGCCGAAGGACCGGGACATCGCCATGGTGTTCCAGAACTACGCGCTCTACCCGCACATGACGGTCGCCGACAACATGGGCTTCGCGCTCAAGATCGCCGGCGTCAACAAGGCGGAGATCCGGCAGAAGGTCGAGGAGGCCGCGAAGATCCTCGACCTCACCGAGTACCTGGACCGCAAGCCGAAGGCGCTCTCCGGCGGTCAGCGCCAGCGTGTCGCCATGGGCCGCGCCATCGTCCGCGAGCCGCAGGTCTTCCTCATGGACGAGCCGCTGTCCAACCTGGACGCCAAGCTCCGCGTCTCCACCCGTACGCAGATCGCGTCCCTGCAGCGCCGCCTCGGCATCACCACCGTCTACGTCACCCACGACCAGATCGAGGCCATGACGATGGGCGACCGCGTGGCGGTCCTCAAGGACGGTCTGCTCCAGCAGGTCGCCTCGCCGCGCGACATGTACGACCGCCCGGCCAACCTGTTCGTCGCCGGCTTCATCGGCTCTCCGGCCATGAACCTGATCGAGGTGCCGATCACCGACGGCGGTGTGAAGTTCGGCAACAGCGTCGTCCCGGTCAACCGCGAGGCGCTGAAGGCCGCCACCGACAAGGGTGACAAGACGGTCACGGTCGGCGTGCGCCCCGAGCACTTCGACGTGGTCGAGCACAACGGCGGCGCCAGCGCGTCCCTGTCCAAGGACAGCGAGGACGCCCCGGCGGGCCTCGCGGTCTCGGTGAACGTCGTCGAGGAGACCGGCGCCGACGGCTACGTCTACGGCTCCGTCGAGGTCGGCGGCGCCCAGAAGGACCTGGTCGTCCGCGTCAACAGCCGTTCCGTCCCCGAGAAGGGCGCGAAGGTGCACGTCGTGCCGCGGCCGGGCGAGACCCACGTGTTCTCGACCTCCACGGGCGAGCGCCTCACCGACTGACCTCCGCCCGGCCTCCCCACGGAGCGGAACAATCCCGGGTAATTCACCCAGGTTGACGAATCAGGGCCCCGCAGGCTGCTGCGGGGCCCTTCTCGTTGTCGACAAATTCCCCGGCAAACGAGTGCATTTCGAGCAGTGTGCGTCAACTCCCCAACCAGGAAAGGGCACTTCCCTATCCCTCGAACCGGTGACCAAATGTCGCCAAATCATTACCGGGCGCTACCCTCACACGCGTGAAGCACTCCACCACCCAACAGACGCGGCGCGGTCGCCGGGGCCCCGCCCACCGGATCGGCCGCACCCTCGCCCTCGTCCTGCCCGTCGTCCTGGTGCTCTCCGGGACCCTCGCGGTCACCCGAGTCAACTGGTCGGGGAACCCGTCGGACTCGGTGCTCGCCGCCTCGGACGTCGCCTCGGTGAGCGGTTCCGTCCGGACCGTGCAGCGCGCGCCGCAGGACGTACTGCGCGACCAGCTGATGGCCGAACTGCAGGAGAAGAACCCGGGCACGGTCCTCACCCACCTCCAGCAGGCCGTCAACGGCCACCCGTCGCTGGCCAGGCACTGCACGTCCATCGCCCGCGCCCTCGGCCAGGCGGCCGTGCGCATCTACGGCGCCTCACGCGCGCAGTCGTACGCCCGCCCCGTCTGCGACACCTCGTTCGCCTCCGGCGTACTGGCCGCGCACGGCTAGCCGCACCGCCGCCGGGCAAGGGGCCGTCGAGAAGTGGGTAACGGCTGCCCAAGGAGCCGGTCGCGACGGACCCCCACGGGTGGGGCGCGACGTACAGTTCGGGCATGACCGATCCGAACGCCGCGTCGCGCCCCACCCAAGCCGTCGTCCTGGCCGGCGGCCAGGGCTCCCGGTTGCGCCCCTACACCGACGACCGGCCCAAGCCGATGGTCGAGATCCCCGGCACCGGCACCCCGATCATCGGCCACCAGCTGTCCTGGCTCGCCGAGGAGGGCGTCACGGACGTGGTGGTCTCCTGCGGGCACCTCGCCGAGGTGCTGGAGAAGTGGCTGGACACGGCCGACCTGCCGGTCCGCGTCAGCACCGTCGTGGAGACCGAGCCGCTGGGCCGCGGCGGCGGGCTGAAGTACGCGGCGGCCCACCTGCCCCACCCCGACCGGCCCTGGTACGCCACCAACGGCGACATCTGGACCCGTTTCTCGCTGCGCGAGATGGCGGACTTCCACACCGGGCGGGACGCCGTCGCGACCCTCGCGCTGGCCCGGCCGCGCATTCCGTGGGGCGCCGTCAAGACGGACGGCTTCGGCCACATCACGGACTTCATCGAGGCGCCGCCGTCGACCTTCGAGATCAACGCGGGTGTGTACGTGTTCTCGTCGGAGTTCGCCGCGATGCTGCCCGAGCGGGGCGACCATGAGCGCACCACGTTTCCGCGCCTGGCCCGCGAACGCCGCCTGGCCGGCTTCCCGATCCCCCACGGCGCCTACTGGCGCGCCATCGACACGGCGAAAGACCTCACAGAAGCAGCCAAGGAACTGACAACCCTGAACCCCTGAAGCCCCCACCGGCCGCCCCCTCCAACCCCCAGTCCCCCACACGGGTCCCGGGGAGGGGCCGCGCGCCCATCGCCCGTACGAATGAGACGCGCCCTGAGGGAAGCGAGCCGAGAGGCCCGGCACCGCGAAGGACGCGGCTCGGGAAAGGCCCGCGCGTCGAAGGGCCCGGGCAGGCCCGCGGCCAGGTTTCCCCGCCCGCCCGGAAGCCCCCGGCAACAAGCTTCGCCACGGCGTGTCCCGGCGCACCGGTTCCATCCGGCGCGGGCTCCCTCCCGCGCACGGCCACGGGCCCCTCGGGACGCCCCCCATCCACCACGAGATGCCCCCGGCGGGCGGCGCCCCGCCCCGCACGGAGTCCCCGAGCCCACAGCCACGGCCCCCTACCGCCGCGGGCGGCCTCGCCGCGGTGGGGGTTTCTCCGGGCCGGGGCTGTCTTCGGTGCGGGGTGGGCCCCCTGTGGGGGTGGGGTCAGCCGAGGAGACCGCCGACCAGGCGGCCCGGCTGGCCCGAGGTGGAGGAGCCGCCGTCGTCCGAGCCGCCCGTACCACCCGTTCCGCTGGGCGAACCACCCGAGCCCCCGGAGCCGCCCGTACCGCCCGTACCGCCCGAGCCGCCCGAGCCTCCGGTCTGCGTGCCGCCTGAGCTGGGGCCCGCGCTGGTGCTCGGGGCCTGCCCGGCCGGCGAGGTCCGCCGCGACGGGGCCTGGCCCACGGCGCCCTGGGTCTGGCTCGGCGCGCCGCCGGTGGCGGTGCCGGATGAGTGGGCCGCGCCCGGGGTCGTCGCCGCGCCGGACCCGGACGGGTCGGCGCCGGCCGCGGCGCCCCCGCTCGGCGCGTCGGAGGCCGACGGGCTGGTCGGGCGCCCGCTGCCGGACTCGTCGGGCAGCGGCGAGCCCGGCGCGTTGTTGCGCGGGGCCTCGCCGGGCCGGGGCACCACCACCCGGCTGGAGTCCCGCACGGCACCGCCGAGCAGCGACCCGATGAGCAGGGTGAGGCCCACGGTGACGGCGGTGACGAGGGCGCCCCGGCGCAGCACATAGCGGCGCAGCTCCCAGATGTCGGAGCGTGGCCCGAGGGTGCGCCAGGCCCGGCCGGCGAGCCGCCCGTCGACGGAGTAGACGGGCGCGCCGGCGATGATCAGCGGGGACCAGGCGGCGAGGTAGATGATGTCGGGCGCGTCGTAGGCGGGGACGGTCTTCCAGCTGACGGTGACGATCAGCGCGGCCGAGAGCCCGGCGCCGACCACCGCGGCGACCCGCTGCCAGCAGCCCAGGATCGTCAGGACGCCCACGACGACCTGGAGGAAGGCGATGACCAGCCCGGAGCCGACGGGGTGCTGGAGGGCGAACTGGCGCAGCGGCTCGGCGACGTCCCACGGGTGCAGGGTGTTGAGCCACTTCACCATCGAGCCGCGCTTGCCGCCGTCGAAGTAGACGGGGTCGCAGAGCTTGCCCATGCCGGCGTAGACGGAGATGAAGCCGAGGAAGATGCGCAGCGGGAGCAGGACGACGCCGAGGTTCATCCGGCGGCCGGGGTAGTAGGCGTGCCGGGCCGGGTCGTCGCCCTGCCGCTTGCCCGCGGGCTCGTCGTCCGTACCGGCGGGCTCGTCGAAGTCCTCGAACCGCTCGTCGGCGTAGCCGGGTTCGTCGTACGCGCTGCCGACGGTCCGCATGTGCGGCAGCAGCCTGGTCTCGCCGGCGCCGGGCGTGCGCTGGTGGCCGACCACGGGCGTCTCGACGGTCCGGTCGAGGTCGTCATAACCGCGGTAGCCGCCGTGGTCGCCGTAGCCACCGGGATCGCCGTAACCGCCGTACGTGCCGTAGTCGGTGTCGATCCGCGGGATGACCCGGGTGCCCGCGATGTCGAGGGACGGCTCGTCGGCGTGGCGGACGCTGCCGCCCCGCACCGCCTGGAGCAGCCGGTGGGCGCCGCTGTCGTCGGGGGCCGAGCGGCCGCTCCAGATGACCGGCCGGCGCCGCGCCACGGCCGGGCCCACGCCACCCGCGGCACCGCCGACGGGGACGCGCGCGGTGTCCTGGGCGGCGCTCGACTGCCCGCCGATGCGCGGGTATGGGCTACGCCGTGTCGAGGCACCCAGCTGCACGCGGAAGCTCGCGTGGTTGACGATGACCTGCGCCGGATCGCTCGGCACCTTCACCATGCTCAGCGCGGGAGCGTCGTCGAATCCCGACGAGCGGTCCCCCGTGGGTGTGCGGGGTGTTCTGGTGTCCACACTCATCTAACCGAGTGATGCGGAGTTAGGACACTGCCTGGACCCGGCGGATCTGTCCGGACCGCGTCAAGCATGTCCTGGACGCCGGAATTAACCCGTACGGGTGGACTGACGCATGCGCGTTCAGGCCCGTCGGCGTGCCGCCTCGTACAGCACGATGCCGGCCGCCACGCCCGCGTTCAGCGACTCGGCGCCGCCCGGCATGGGGATGCGGACCCTGAAGTCGCAGGTCTCGCCGACCAGTCGGGACAGCCCCTTGCCCTCGCTGCCGACGACGATCACGACCGGGCCGTCCAGGGCGTCCAGGGCGCCGAGTTCGGCCTCCCCGTCGGCGGCGAGACCGACGACGACCATCCCGGCCTTCTTGTACGCCTCCAGGGCACGGGTCAGATTGGTGGCGCGGGCGACGGGTGTACGCGCTGCCGTACCGGCGGACGTCTTCCAGGCGCCGGCGGTCATGCCGGCCGCACGGCGCTCGGGGACGACGACACCGTGCCCGCCGAAGGCGGAGACGGAGCGCACGACGGCACCGAGGTTGCGCGGGTCGGTCACCCCGTCGAGGGCCACGATCAGCGGGTCCTCACCCGCGTCGTGGGCGGCGCCGACCAGGTCCTCCGGGTGGGCGTACTCGTACGGCGGGACCTGAAGAACCAGCCCCTGGTGGTTGAGGCCGCCCGTCATCCGGTCCAGTTCGGGGCGCGGCGCCTCCATGAGGTTGATGCCGCCGCGCTCGGCGGCGAGTTGCAGGGCCTCACGGACCCGCTCGTCGCTGTCGATGAACTGCTGCACGTACAGGGTGGAGGCGGGCACGCCCTCGCGCAGCGCCTCGACGACCGGGTTGCGGCCGACGACCAGTTCGGACGACGACTTTCCGGCGCCCCGGCGCTGCGGCGGACGGCCCTGTGTGCGGCGGGTGCGCGCCGCGGCGGCGCGCTGCTTGGCGTGCCCCTTGCGCATCTCGGCGGGCGGGGTCGGTCCCTTGCCCTCCAGGCTCCGGCGCCGCTTGCCGCCGCTGCCGACCTGCGCGCCCTTCTTGCCGGACATGCGGCGGTTGTTCGCGGCCATGACCCACTACCTGTCTGTTGAAGCGTCGTACGTATGTCTGTGCGGTGTGCCGCCCGGACGGCCGGGCGGCACCGTTCACCGGGTTCCCGGCGGGCTCAGCGCGGGCCGAGGCTCCAGCGGGGACCCTGCGGGCTGTCCTCGATGACGAGGCCGGTCTGGTTGAGCTGGTCGCGGATGGCGTCCGCGGTGGCCCAGTCCTTGCGGGCGCGGGCGGACTCGCGCTGGTCCAGGACAAGCCGTACCAGGCTGTCGACCACGCCGTGCAGGTCCTCGCCGCGGTCGGCCTCGCCGGCCCAGTGCGCGTCCAGCGGGTCCAGGCCGAGGACGCCGAGCATGGCCCGCACCTCGGCGAGCCGGGCCACGGCGGCCTCCTTGTCGTCGGCGGCGAGGGCGGAGTTGCCCTGCCGGACGGTGGTGTGCACGACCGCGAGGGCCTGCGGGACGCCCAGGTCGTCGTCCATGGCCTCGGCGAAGGCGGGCGGGACCTCGGCCGCGGGCTCGACGACTCCCCCGGCCTTCTCCATCACGCGCTGCACGAAGCCCTCGATCCGCGCGAACGCCGACTCGGCCTCGCGCAGCGACTCCTCGCTGTACTCGATCATCGAGCGGTAGTGCGGGCTGCCGAGGTAGTAGCGCAGCACGATCGGCCGCCACTGCTTGACCA
Organism: Streptomyces diversicolor; assembly: GCF_057537855.1. Lineage (NCBI taxonomy): Bacteria > Bacillati > Actinomycetota > Actinomycetes > Kitasatosporales > Streptomycetaceae > Streptomyces > Streptomyces diversicolor. The sequence continues at coordinate 17,511 of NZ_BAAJXA010000015.1, read as the reverse complement.
TCTCGGAGACCAGCACCGAATTGCCCAGCGACTTGGACATCTTGTCGCCGGCCATGGTCACCCAGGCGTTGTGCACCCAGTAGCGGGCGAAGTCGTCGCCGTACGCCTTGGCCTGGGCGATCTCGTTCTCGTGGTGCGGGAAGATCAGGTCGAGGCCGCCGCCGTGGATGTCGAACGCGGCACCCAGGTACTTGTGCGCCATGGCGGAGCACTCCAGGTGCCAGCCGGGACGTCCGGGCCCCCACGGCGTGGACCAGGTGGGCTCGCCGGGCTTGGCGGCCTTCCACATGGCGAAGTCGCGCGGGTCCCGCTTGCCGGTCTCGCCGACGCCGGCGGGCTGCTGGAGGTTGTCCAGCTCCTGCCGGGACAGCTCCAGGTACCGCGGGAAGGACCGCACGTCGAAGTAGACGTTGCCGTCCGCCGCGTAGGCGTGGCCGCGCTCGATGAGCCCCTGCATCATCTCGACCATCTCCGGCACATGACCGGTGGCGCGCGGCTCGTACGTCGGCGGCAGGCAGCCCAGCGCCTGATAGCCGTCGTTGAACGCGCGCTCGTTCTCGTACCCGATCGACCACCACGGGCGGCCCTGTTCACCGGCCTTGGCGATGATCTTGTCATCGATGTCCGTGACGTTCCTGATGAAGGTCACGGCGTAGCCGCGGTACTCGAACCAGCGGCGCATGATGTCGAAGTTGAGGCCCGACCTGATGTGCCCGATGTGCGGTGCCGCCTGCACGGTGGCGCCACACAGGTAGATCGAGACACAACCCGGCGTGAGCGGGGTGAAGTCACGGATCTGCCGGGCGCTGGTGTCGTACAGGCGAATGGTCACCACTCCAGGGTAGTGGGCGCGGGGCAGTGCCTCGCGACCCTTGCGCCCAAGGGCCACGCATTCGTGACATCGCGCGCGCCACCACGGCCGGCCGGCGGCGGCACGCTCGGCCCTCGGGCCCGGCGGCGAGCCGAGCGCCCGGGCCGGCCACGGCGCCGACGGTCCCGGGCTCCGTGCCGCCCGGACCCGGCCGCCCGCACTCCGGCCGGTCGCCGAGTGGGGCGCAGGGCGCCTCGCTCGATGACGTCGGGCAGCCGGTCCGGCCTCTCCTTGCGCTGGTGCGGGGTCCGCCCCAGGTCGGACACGCGTCCATGTGCTCCGGGCGCCGACTCGCCGCCCGGCCGCGCCCGCCGGACCACGGCGGCCCGTGCCGAACCGGACCACGGCGGCTCGTGCGGGACCGGACCACGGCGGCCCGTGCCGAACCGGACGCGCGCGGGTCACACGGAGCCGGCGACCCTGCGGGGGGTGATCCGGACCACGACCCGCTCGGCGTCCTGGGCCGACGCGGGGTTGAACTCGGCGTACTTCTTGCCCGTGTACTTCAGGCTGAGTTCGTCGATGAGTTCCTGACCGCCCTCGGTGGTCAGTTCGGCGACGCCGCGGATCTCGGCGTACTCGTAGGGCGAGTCGGGGTCCTGCACGACGACGCTCACCCGGGGGTCGCGGTCGAGGTTGAGCTTCTTGCGGCGGTCGGCCGTCGTGGAGATCAGGAGCTGGTCGCCGTCCCGCTTCACCCACACAGGGGACAGCTGCGGGCTGCCGTCGGGCTGGAGCGTGCCGAGCACGATGAAGACGGGGGTGTCGAGCAGGGCCTTGAGCCGGTCGGACAGGGCGGCGGACATGCGGGGTACCTCCTGGTCTGCGGTGACGATGCGGTCACTTAGCGGGTACCCTCGCACGCCGTCAGTCCACCCGCACGACGAGTGCCGTGGCGATCGCCATCAGCCCCTCGTCCCGGCCCGGGAAGCCCAGGCCGTCGGTCGTGGCGCCGGACACGGAGACGGGGGCGCCGGCCGCCGCCGAGAGGATCTTCTGGGCCTCGTCACGGCGCTTGCCGATCTTCGGGCGGACCCCGACGACCTGCACCGCGACGTTGCCGATGCGGAAGCCGGCGGCACGCACGATGCGGGCCGCCTCCGTGAGCAACGTGATGCCGGACGCGCCGGACCACTCAGGGCGCCCGGTGCCGAAGTGCTGCCCGAGGTCACCGAGGCCGGCGGCGGAGAACAGCGCGTTGCACGCGGCGTGCGCGACGACGTCCGCGTCGGAGTGGCCCGCGAGGCCGGGGCCCTCGCCCTCCCACTTCAGGCCGGCGCACCACAGTTCGCGGCCCTCCTCGAAGGCGTGGATGTCGGTGCCGATGCCGACCTGGGGCAGCACCGGCCCCCGATCGGCGACGCCGGAAGCGTCAAAGGCGCCGGAGGCACCGGCGGTTCCGGATGCGTCAGAAGCCATCGTTGAGCCTCCTGCGGGCGAGGACCGCCTCGGCGAGGACCAGGTCCAGGGGGCGGGTGACCTTGAACGCCTCCTCGTGGCCCGGCACGACCACGACCCGCTCGCCGAGCCGTTCGACCATGCCGGCGTCGTCGGTCACGTCGTCGGTGACCGTCTCATGGGCCCGCACCAGCGTCTGCCGGTCAAAGCCCTGCGGCGTCTGCACCGCGCGCAGCCTGGCCCGCGGGGGCGTCGCCACCACCGGCTCGGGCACGCCCGGCCGCGCGGCGGGCTCGACCTCCTTGACGGTGTCGGCGAGGGCCAGCGCGGGCACGACGGCGTGCGCCCCGTCCCGGACCGCCTCGATCACCGCATCCACCGTGTCCACGGGCACCAGCGGGCGGGCCGCGTCGTGCACGAGGACGATGCCGTACTCCGGCGGCAGCGCGTCGAGGCCGAGCCGCACGGACTCCTGGCGCGAGTCCCCGCCGGGCACGACCAGGAAGTCCGTCCTGCCCCAGCTACCACTGGGGGTGTCCCCGGGCAGCGCGTGCGCGTCGAGCAGCGATTTGACCTCGGCGGCGCCTTCCGGCGGGGCCACGACGACCACGAGGGAGACGGCGCGGGACGCGGCGAGCGCGCGCGTCGCGTGGATGAGCATGGGGGTACCGCCCAGCGCGCGGAGCGCCTTGGGAGCGCCCGGACCGAGGCGTACGCCCCGGCCGGCGGCCGGAATCACGGCGGCGACGAGGGACGGCGCGGGGGAAGGGCGCGAAACGTCAGACATCGGTTCCTGTCAGGTTTGTGTGCTCGGCCTTGGTGGGTATGGCCTGGAGAGTGCCGGGCGCGACGGCTTGACCGGACCCTTCCGTGACCCCGGTCGAGCCTGCTGCCCGGGCCCGGCACATCGAGTATCCGGGGGTTCCCCCGGTGCACGGGGGCTTCTCCCCGAGGCGTACGACCTTCAGGACACGCGTATCCGGGACGTCGGATGCCTGCGGGGACGGACATGCCGCAGCGCCCGGCGACAGGAGATCGTCATCGGGCACCGCGGCATTTCACTGTGCTGAGCAGAGCGGGCGTAGCCTGCCTCGTGTCAGGACGCGAGCACCTCGTCGAGCAGGGCCTCGGCCTTGTCCTCGTTGGTGTTCTCCGCGAGGGCGAGTTCGCTCACCAGGATCTGGCGGGCCTTGGCGAGCATGCGCTTCTCACCGGCGGAGAGTCCACGCTCGCGCTCACGACGCCACAGGTCACGCACGACTTCCGCGACCTTGATGACATCGCCGGAGGCGAGCTTCTCCAGATTTGCCTTGTATCGACGCGACCAGTTCGTGGGCTCCTCGGCGTACGGCGCGCGCAGCACCTCGAAGACCCGGTCCAGCCCGTCCTGACCGACCACATCACGCACGCCGACGAACTCCGCATTGTCCGCTGGCACACGCACCGTCAGGTCACCCTGGGCGACCTTCAGCACCAAGTAGGTCTTGTCCACGCCTTTGATCTGACGAGTTTCGATGGCCTCGATCAGCGCGGCCCCATGATGGGGATAGACCACGGTGTCGCCAACCTTGAACGTCATGTGACAGGTACCCCTTCCGTGGCTATCCAGGGTAACACGGATACGGCGTCTTCTGAATGGCGTTTTCGCAGGTCAGGGCATATCTCGGGGCTTGACAACTGCGACAGGAACGTGCTTCGCGGGGTCACCGGAAGCAGGTATTCGCAGGTCGGAGCACTTCTTCGGCCGACGAGAAACGCCCGCGTTACACACCTCTGGAGGCACCTCCAACTGGACGAACGTCCCTATTTGTCCGGTTCCAGGCGTGCGACTTCCGCTACTCCGTTCGGCGGCCCGAGCCGGGTACGAGACGAATCCGGAATTGATCACAGCCGTCCGGACGAGCGGTACGTGATCAATATCCGAAGCGTCCCTGCATTCCTTCACGGAAATCTTGCGCCACCTGTTATGTGAATGCCGGACGAGCGCGGAGCCAATCGGAGTCAAAGTGACTCGGGAGTCACTTGTGCGGCGTGGGACTGCCCTCCGCGTAGTACCCCCGCGGGACCCTGCACACCCCCACGGGGGCCCCTGCACATCCCCGCGTACCCCTGCGGGAGGGACGCGGGGCGCTTGGGGAGGGTCGGGTGCGGGCGCGCGGGAACGGCTCGGTAGCCTGAGCGCGCCGACAGATACTTAGGGCGGCTTTATCAGGGAGCCGCCCCTGCGTTCAAGGAGTTGCCGCCGCCGTGAGCAGCAGCCTTCGACGCGGCGCCCTCGCCGCCTCCGCCATCGTGTTCTCGATCGCCTCGCTCGCCGCATGCGGCGCCGGAAACAACGCCCAGACCCTGGAGATCAAGCCGGACAACGCGGCCACGAAGGTCGGTGATCTCAAGGTGCAGAACGCGATCGTCGTGACCCAGCCCGAGCTGCAGTCCACGGGACCCGCGGTGATCGCCGCGACCATCTTCAACGACGGCAGCACCGACGAGACGCTGCAGTCGATCGTCGTCGCCGGCACCAACAAGTCGGCCCAGCTCTCCCCCGCCAAGGGCAAGTCGCTCACCATCCCGCCCGGCGGCTCGCTGATCCTCGGCGGCAAGAACAACGCCTCCGCCGTGCTGCCCAGCAGTCGCGAGGCGGTCCAGGACGGCAACGCCCAGAAGATCACCTTCACCTTCAGCAAGACCGGTGATGTGAGCCTGCGCGCCTTCGTGGTGCCCGCCGAGAGCTTCTTCAGCTCCTGGGGTCCGAGCGAGATCCCGTCGGCCACCGCCTCGGCCCCGGCGGCCCCGGGCGCCGCCGCGAGCAACAGCGCCAAGCCGTCGCACAGCGGCACCTCCGCGGACCCGTCGGCCTCCGCGGGCGACGCGGCGGCGGGCGACGCCTCCGCGAGCGACCCGGCCTCCGCCTCCGCCTCCGGCACGCCGGCCGGTCACTGAGCGATCGGCCCGGCCACCGGACCGACCTCGACACCGTCGCCGTACGGCGAGGCAACACCGCCGTACGGCCGGACGACACCGCTGTTCCGGCAGGGTTGACAGCGCCGTACGGCAGGGACGACGCCGCCGTACGGCAAGGGACGACAGCGCCGTACGGCAAAGGGCGGCGCTCTTCGGGCGCCGCCCTTCACCGTGTGCGCTGAGGTTTACGGCTCGAACTTGTAGCCGAGGCCGCGGACCGTCACCAGGTAGCGCGGCGCGCCCGGGTCGGGCTCGATCTTGGCGCGCAGGCGCTTGACATGGACGTCCAGGGTCTTGGTGTCGCCGACGTAGTCGGCGCCCCAGACGCGGTCGATGAGCTGCATCCGGGTCAGCACCCGCCCGGCGTTGCGCAGCAGCATCTCCAGCAGGTCGAACTCCTTGAGCGGCAGGTCGACCTTGGAGCCGGAGACGGTGACCACGTGCCGGTCGACGTCCATCCGGACCGGGCCGGCCTCCAGGGCCGCCGGAGCGACCTCCTCCGGCTCGCCGCGGCGGCGCAGCACGGCCCGGATACGGGCCACCAGCTCGCGCGAGGAGAACGGCTTGGTGACATAGTCGTCGGCTCCTATTTCCAGGCCGACGACCTTGTCGATCTCACTGTCCTTGGCGGTGACCATGATCACCGGGACGTTGGAGCGGCCGCGCAGCTGGCGGCAGACCTCCGTGCCGGGCAGGCCCGGCAGCATCAGGTCGAGGAGGACGAGGTCGGCGCCGTTGCGCTCGAACTCGTCGAGTCCGTCGGGCCCGGTGGCCGCCACGGCGACCTCGAAGCCCTCCTTGCGGAGCATGTACGACAGGGCGTCGGAGAAGGACTCCTCGTCCTCGACGACGAGCACTCGGGTCACGGAAGGACCTCCGGGGCGGAAAGCGTTTCGTACGCGGTCGGGTCGTGGGTTGGTGACTGCCCGTCCTCTTCGTCGAGGTCGGGGTGCTGCTGAGCGCGGTCGCGGGCCGCACCCGCCTCCGGCAGCCGCAGGGTGAACGTGGAGCCCTGGCCTTCGGCGCTCCACACCGTGACCTCCCCGCCGTGCGAGGCGACCACGTGCTTGACGATCGCGAGACCCAGACCGGTGCCTCCGGTGGCCCGGGAGCGGGCCGGGTCGACGCGGTAGAAGCGCTCGAAGATGCGCTCCTTGTCCTTGTCCGAGATGCCGATGCCCTGGTCGGTCACCGCGAGTTCGATCATGTCGCCGCCCGACCCGCTGATCCGGCGGGCGGCGATGCCGACGCGGGTGCGGGCCGGTGAGTAGTTGACGGCGTTCTCGACAAGGTTGCCGAGGGCGGCGGCGAGCTGGCCGCGGTTCCCCCAGACATGCAGGTCGGCGGTGCCGCCCGCGGCCATGGTGATCTGCTTGGTGCCGGCCTGGTGGCGGCAGCGGTCGATGGCCTCGGCGACCAGTTCGTCGACCCGGACGGGCTCGGCGTCCTCCAGCGGGTCGTCGTTCTGCACCCGGGACAGGTCGATCAACTCCTGGACCAGGTTGGTCAGCCGGGTCGCCTCGATCTGCATGCGGCCGGCGAAGCGCTGCACGGCCTCCGGGTCGTCGGAGGCGTCCATGACGGCCTCCGACAGCAGGGACAGCGCCCCGACCGGGGTCTTCAGCTCATGGCTGACATTCGCGACGAAGTCGCGGCGCACCGCTTCGATGCGGCGGGCCTCGGTGAGGTCCTCGACCAGGAGCAGCACCAGTCTTGAGCCGAGCGGCGCCACCCGCGCGGACACCGCCAGCGCCTCGCCCCGGCCGGTCCCGCGCCGGGGAAGATCCAGCTCGACCTGCCTTATCTCGCCGTCGCGCCGGGTGTCCCGCGCCATCTGGAGCATGGGCTCCACGGCCAGCTTGCCGCCGCGCACCAGCCCGAGGGCGTACGCGGCCGAGCTGGCCTTGACGACGGCGTCGGCCTCATCGAGCACGACGGCGGAGGAGCGGAGCACGGACAGCACGGTGTCCACACCCGGCGGAAGCACCGGGTCCGTATGCAGGGAGGTCCGTGTCGGGCGCTTCTGCTCCCGCTCGCTCCAGCGGAACGCCAGCATGGCGATGACGCCGGTGAGCACCCCGGCGATCGCTGCCGCTGCGGCGACCGCCGCGTTCACGTCCATGCATCCAGGTTAGGCATGGGGTACGACATGCCCACAGCCGTCGGGGTGCGACCTCGAACACTCGTCGCCCAGAGTTCACCTTGGAGCCAGTATTGGTTCATTTGGGGTGGCAGAAACGGACGCGTACGAGCCGGACCGTGGGAGCGTGGGGTCCGCACCGCCTGGTTTCACCACGGGCCCCGGCCCCGGAAACCCCACCGAAGGACACGTACGAGAGGGAACCCTGATGCGGGACGCGTACCACGAGGAACTGGACTCGATCGGCGACGGACTGGTGGAGATGGCCCGGCTGGTCGGATCGGCCATCGGGCGCGCCACGACGGCGATCCTCGACTCCGACCTCAAACTGGCCGAGAGCGTGATCGAAGCCGACCAGAAGGTCGACGAACTCCAGCACGACCTTGAGGCACGGGCGATAGCCCTGCTGGCCCGGCAGCAGCCGGTGGCCACCGATCTGCGGATCGTCGTCACGTCCCTGCGCATGTCGGCCGACCTGGAGCGGTCCGGCGACCTGGCGCAGCACGTGGCGAAGCTGGCCCGGCTGCGCTTCCCGGAGCGCGCGGTCCCGCACGACCTGCACGCCACCATCCTGGAGATGGGCCAGCTCGCGCAGCGGCTGATGGCGAAGGCCGCCGAGGTCATCATCACCAAGGACGTCGACCTGGCGCTCCAGCTGGAGCAGGACGACGACGAGATGGACCTGCTGCACCGCACCCTGTTCCAGCACCTGATGGACGACCGCTGGAAGCACGGCATCGAGACCGCCGTGGACGTCACCCTGCTCGGCCGCTACTACGAGCGGTACGCCGACCACGCGGTGGCCGTCGCCAAGCGCGTGGTGTACCTGGTGACGGGCGAGCACGCGGACGAACTGCAGCCGGACATCCAGCCGGTTACGGGGGTCGAAGGGGCGTAGCCCTCCGGGGGTCGGACGGGGAACGAACGGCCCCGGCCGCATACAGCCGACCGGGCCGGAACCGGACTCTGACTGTTCGAGACCGCTCCCTGGCTCATGGACCGGGTTCCTGGCTCGTTGACCGGGTTCGTACCGGCTCGTTGACCGCCAGGTTCCTCCTGGCTCGTAGACCGGGTTCGTCCTCGCTCGTTGACCGGGTTCGGATGACCGGTCCAGGGCCGGGCCCGGCTTCTTCAGCTGGGAGCGGGCGGTCGGGTCGGGGGCGGTTCTGGCTCGGGTGGTGGAAGCGCGGGGGTCGGACGTGTGCGCTCCGGATGTGCGGGCGCCTCCGTGCGCCGTTGATGCGCCCGAGGGAACGGGCATGGAATGGGCAAAAGGCACCAGGCGCCAGCCTCTAGGCCTCCAGGAGGGACCCATGGCCGAATCCCCCAGCACCATGCCCGACCCCACGCGGGAGCGCGAGACCGAACAGCCCACCGAGATCAGGAACCTCCCGCTCATCGGCGCGTGCGGCTGCGGCTCGGGCTGCGGCTGTGGGTGCCAGTCGGGCAACCCCTGCCAGTGCGGCTGACGACGACCATCGCAGCACAAGGGCCCGGGTGACTCACGTCGCCCGGGCCTTCGGCGCACACCGCCCGGCTGTGCCGGTGGCTCACAGCCGCGAGGCGGTCCCGCACCCGGCGTCGCCGGCCTCCCGCATCCGCGCGTCCATCGACGCACTCCGGTCGCACGGGGCACTTCGGGCCCGTCTCCCGCGCCGCCGCGGTCCGCACCGGACCGCGGGGTGAGGTGACCGGTGAAGGTGCCGCAGCCGCCGTTGGTGGTGTCCACCCTGTAGGAGACGAGGGAGAACGTCCCCGGCTCGACGACCACCTTCGCCGGATCGTCCCAGCTCACCACGGGCTCACGGCGCACGATGGTCCGCGTGACCTCGTCGCCGTCCCCCGCCGCGGATGCGACCGGACAGACGTACGTGACGTCGGTGGACACCTCGACCGCGCCGCGCTCACCTCCCGGTACGCGATCCGGCCCCGGGTCTTGACCACGTGCCCGACGAGCCGTACCCGCGCCGTGTCGAACCGGCTGAACAGCAGCAGGGGGTCGTTCTCGCGACTGGGCGTGCGAAACGCGGTCGCCAAGTAGTCCTGCACGTCCTGCTGATGCGGGTTGATCAGGGCGGCCGCCCTGCCCGGCCGCTCCGCGCAGTACGGCGGGACTCAGGCTGGACGCGGCAAGGAAGTCCCTGGTCCTGTCGAGTGCCTGCGCGACCTGCGTCTCGCTCATCCAGCCGGTCGCCCGGGCCTCGGGCAGACCGATCCCGGCCGCCCCGTCCCTCCACCGCGCGGCGGGCGACCCTTGAACGGCCGTTCCAGAGTGGGAAGTTGCGCCGCTTCGGTCAGCGGCGGCTGGTCCGGACGCGCCGACTCCACGGCGAGCGGCCCGTCTTCGCCGCCGTCACCGCCCCCGAACCAGCCGGTCAGCCGGCCAGGTGCCGGCGCCACGGCCAGCAGACCGGCCACGTACCAGCCCTTGCGCCCGCGCGGCCGGGCCGTTCCGTGACCGCGCCACGGCTCCGGCGGGCCGGTCTCCTCCCGCAGCCGTCGCGCCACCATCCGGGCCCGCGACGGCTCCTCCGGCACGCCCGGCGCCCCGGCCTCGGCTTACCGCAGGAAGCGCTCCCACTCCTCGTCCGATTGGGACCCTTCGCCTCCACCCACGAAGCGTTCCCCGCCCCTCACTCATCTCCCCGGCCCCTCCCCAGGACCACGGACCACCTACCGCCCCGCGTCATCACACGGCCCCACCCGGCCGCTGTCGGCTTGCCTGGTGGAGTGAGACCGGGCAGAAAACGCGATTTTCAAGTGTGTTGGTGGTAGCCAGTGCTGAGAGTGCGGGTCATGACCGGGCTCCCTAGTGTGGATCGTGCGAGGGTTCCTGCGAGTGCCCAGGAGAAGCCGATGGCGGATGAGCAGCTGGAGCAGTTGGCGACGGAGGCGTGGCTGTACGGGTACCCGCTGATGACGGCGGCCGTGTCCAAGGACGTCATGACAGCGGTCGCGACCCGTGACGATGATCGGCGCAAGGCTCCGGTCAACCAATTCAGCTACATGCGCCGCACCCCGGATGCCTCATTCACCGAGGTCGTCTCCCCGAATGCCGACACGCTTTACTCCAGCGCATGGCTGGACCTCGCCGAAGAGCCACTGGTGCTCAGCCTTCCCGACTTCGGGGACAGGTTCTGGATGGTGCCGATCCTCAACGCCTGGTCCGATGTCTTCGCTGTCCCCGGCAAGCGCCGGCACGGCCCGAAGGCCGGCCCGTTCCTGCTGGCCGGGCCTTCCTGGTCCGGAAAGGCCCCGGAGGGCGTGACGGTGCTGCGATCGCCCACGGCCGTGAACTGGATCATCGCCCGGTATGCCACCAGTGGTCCATCGGACTACCCCGCCGTTCACCGCCTTCAGGACCGCACCCGGCTCATTCCTCTGTCACAGTGGACCGGGAATCCCGACGACTACACTCCGCCGAGTGACGTCCCTGTCGCGGTCCAAGTCGACACCACCACCGCGCCCGTCGACCAGGTCGACCATCTCAGCGGCCGGGAGTATTTCGCGCTCCTGAACCAGCTCATGGTCGAGAACCCGCCCTACCCCGCTGACGCCGCGTTCCTGGACCGCCTGACCCGGCTCGGCATCCCGCCCGGCGCGGCTCTCGACAGTCCACCGGAGGAAGTGCTGGCCGCACTGAACGCCGCGGCTGCCCGCGGCCCCAAGGTGTTGCACGATCTCATGGCCCAGGCCGAGTCCCCCGGAAATCAGGTCAACGGATGGACAATTCATCGGGGCCTCGGCGACTACGGGACTGACTATGCCAAGCGCGCAATCGTCACCTGGGTCGGCTATGGCGCCAACCTTGACATCGACGCTCTCTATCCGCACGCCACCACCGACGCGAGCGGAGAGCCCCTTGACGGCGCCAACCGCTATGTCCTGCACTTCGATGCGGGCCAGACTCCGCCTGCCCGCGGGTTCTGGTCCCTGACGATGATGAACGATCGCCAGTTGTTCGTCGACAACCCCCTGGACCGCTACGCAATCGGCGACCGCAGCGGTATGCGCACCAATTCCGACGGTTCCCTGGACATCTACGTCCAGCACGACCACCCCGGACCCGACCGCGAAAGCAACTGGCTTCCAGCACCCGAGGGCAGCTTCAACCTCTTCCTACGCCTTTACTGGCCCGAGGAGCCCGCCATCACCGGAGCCTGGGCGCCGCCACCCGTGCAACGAACCAGCTGAACCGTGATCCCGGACACGCCCAAGGGCCCGTCCCCGAACACCGGCAGCCGCGCCCGGGGCCACCTGGCCAACGAACGCACGTACCTTGCCTGGCTGCGCACCGGCATCAGCATGGCCGCTCTCGGAGTAGCCGTCGCCAAATTCGCCCCCCACCGAGGGATCCACGCCATCGCCTCCGGAGGCATCCTCCTCCTCGCCGGGGTGCTCATCAGCGGATACGGCACCTACCGGTACCGAGCCGTCGGACAACAACTCGAAGCCGGCCTCTACGCCCCCGCACGATTCGCCCTCATCACGGCAGCCACGCTGATCACCTTGCTCGCACTCCTCGCCATCATCGTCCTCATCTGACAGCCCCACCCCTTGCCCCCAACCCACCGCCACCAAAAAGCCCCCGCCCACGAACAACTCACAGACCCGGGGCTCAGAAGGTGGACCCTTACTTCTTCTTGCCCTGAGTCTTGCCGGGGATCTTGGGGAGCTGGGTTTTTGCTGGTCTGAGCGGCATACGGCTGCCGTCCGGCGGTCGACGTTCGTCGCTGTTGGCTGCTGTCGAGCGGCCTCGGACGGCCCAGGGACGGCCCAGTATTGCCGCGTGCGGGCTGCCCTCGACCGATGGCGGCTCCCTCGATGTGACCCGTCTGAGCCTCAGCCGACGACACTCAGCAACGACGGTGGGTTCGCCGACCGATCAGGCGCGCGTGTGCCTCGCTGTACCCCCCACCGGTCTCAGCCACGCTGCCGGTGCCGTCGACCAGAGCACGCCGCGACGGCCGACCCGTGGCCATGGCGCCGGGGCCCTCAGGTCGTCTGGGGTCAATCAGCTCATTTACCTGCAGCAAAGGGCTCTACCTGCCCTGGTGGTTCCGTGGCCCTTCCCCGTTGGTCCCCGCAGGATCTGGCACGGGCATGGCACGAAACCTTCGTCCCGCAACACCGGGCACGGGGCCCTGGACGCGGGACTGAGTCGAATGTCTGAATCTCTGCTGCTGCCCTCGCCCCGGAACGGCGGTGCGAAAAAGGATCACTCATCCTGACGAAACAGCTGATGGGCTGCCAGACATGCTGCTAGCGTCACGATCGTCACAGGGGTCTTCAAATGCCCCGCCAGCATCAACGCACAGGACGATCGTGAAGATCAAGCGCGTACGCATCGAGAACTTCTGCTGTCTGCACAAGGTGGACGTGTCCTTTGAAGACATCACCTCCTTCATCGGACCGACGGGAGTCGGCAAGTCCACCGTGCTGCGTGCGCTCGACTGGTTCTTCAACGGCGAAAAGGGCGTCTCCCTCAGCGACGACGACGTCCACTCGGCTGCGGAGGACAGCCGTATCTCCGTCGAGGTGGAGTTCGACGGGCTCACCGATCATGATCGCCAGACCCTCGGGCGATACGCACCCGACGGCGCCGCCAGCGTGAGCATCTGGCGGACTTGGCAGAACGGTGAGGACAAGATCACAGGCAAGGCGCTCGCATACGGTCCGTTTGAGGAGGTGCGCAAGAACGAGAAGGCCATGGAACTGCGCCGTGCTTATGACCAGTTGAAGGACAGCGATCCGAGCCTGGGCCTGCCGTCCGCCGGCACCAAAGAGAAGGTCCTGGAGGCGATGCGCACCTGGGAGTTGGCCAACCGCGACCGCCTCACCGAGGCCGAGATCGAGGACACGCACTTCTTCGGCTTTGCCGGGCAAAGCAGGCTCGCCCAGCTGATCGACTTCGTGTTCGTCTCCGCTGACCTGCGGGCGTACGAGGAGGCCGACGACCAGAAGGCGACGGCACTCGGCCGGATCCTCGATCACGCCGTGGACCGCTCGCAGGCAAATGAGCAACTCGGTGAGATCGAGGAGACCGCTCATCTAGCCCGGCAGGAGGTGCACAGCAAGGTGTATGGCCCCGTGCTGGACGAGGTGTCGGCCGCGCTTTCCGCGGAGGTCGCCAAGTTCACCACCGGACGTGAGGTTGTCGTGACTCCCACGGTGCAGGCGCCGAGGCCGGCCCGAACCACCTTCCAGGTGAGCATCCGGGACGGTGCCGCTCATACCTCCGTGCACCGGCAAGGGCACGGCTTCCAGCGCGCTCTGATCATTGCGGCGCTGAAGTACCTGGCCGACCGCAGGCGTCCGGCCGACGGAATGCGGACGCTGTGTCTGGCCATCGAGGAGCCCGAGTTGTTCCAGCACCCGCCGCAGGCGCGGACTTTCGCGAAGGTACTCCGCGAGTTGGTCGCCACCTCACCGCAGGGGCGTACCCAAGTCACGTACGCCACCCACAACCCGGTCTTCATTGATCCGAAGGGTTACCACCAGATTCGCCGCCTTTGTCGCGCCGCTGGTGAGGGCCACCCCCTCACCGAGGTATGGCAGGCCACGGAGGAGGACCTGTGCAGGGCCCTCGACGGGCTCGTCGACAAGAAGGTGATCAGAAGCAGGACCGAGGGAACGCTGGGAGGTGCGCTGGCAGAGGGGTTCTTCGCCCATGCCGTAGTGCTGGTCGAGGGACGCGGGGATGAGGGAGTGATCACCGGCTGCGCGGACCGGTCGGAAATTAATCTGGGTGCGGAGGGCATCAGCGTCATCGAGGTCAACGGCAAGGACAACCTCATGATCTCCGACGCGCTCTTCAGCGCCTTGGGTGTGCCTTGCTATGTCGTGTTCGATGGCGACGCCGGCATGGAGGAGCGCAAGCGGGAGTCGGTGCGCCACCTCATCCCGCAGCAGCGTCAGGAGAAGGAGCAGGAGTTCGAGCGCCAGGCACGGAAGAATCGGACCAAGAACGCAAATCTTCTGCAGTACCTGGGTACGGCGCCGAATCCTCAGCCCGCCGACGACTCGACAGGTCGCTACACCGTTTTCGAGGACACCCTGGAGACTTACCTGGACCAGCACTGGCCGACTTGGGAGGAGCGCAGGCAGGAGCTCATCCGCGCCGGCGAGGGCGTGGCCGGGAAGAACGCGGCGACGTACCTGGAGACCACCCGGACAGTTGCGGCGGGGCCCCCTTACCTGCTGCACGCCTTGCTGGAGAATGTTCGATCCCTGGCTCGGCGGCGGTAGTCGGGGTCGCTTCGTAGTCGCTGTCCCGTCTGGCCAACTGCCTCGGGAACGGACGTCGGTCTGTTGGCTGAGGAGGGCGAAGATCGTGGCCGATGTAGCCGGGGCTACAGGCAGGATGGCACTCTTCCTCCGTCCGGCTCGCCTGACCGCTAGTATTTGCGCTAACTCGCCGACTTGAGGAGTGGAGTGCATGAATAGCGTGTTCTCATTCGCCGATTTCCTAGAAGTGCTGCCTGAGGGTAATTTTATCGGGCAGGGTTCTACCGCTTTTCGAATTTCGAGCCCTCAAGCTACTTTCGTTCCTCCGAATTTGGAAATATTGGATACAAGTGACGCTCCCCTAATTACACTTATCTCTGCGAGGGGTGCGACAGGTAAGTCCTGTTTGGCTAAGCAGGTTTCGGCACTGAAGCAGGTTCCCTTGTGGTTGCTGAATGAGGATATGGCTGTCAGTGGCGACGCGCTTCGAGCTCGCTTGCGTGACTACACGGGAAGATCCGATGGCCTCGATTTGCTGACCGACACCCCGGGATCGTTTATTCTGATCGATGCGCTCGATGAGGCGCGAATGAGGGTCTCGGGAGCTTCATGGTATGAGTACGTTCTGACGCTTTTTGCAGCGTCAGAGAAAAACCACTCGCTAGTCCTTTTTGGTCGCGAGCGAGTGCTGGAAGATATTTGGGCTAACTTCCCCGGGAGTAGTGTCAACTGGTACGAGATTTCTCATTTTGATTCGGATCAGCGCACAAAGTACATCGATCTCTATGTAGGGGAGGCGCAGCCCAAGGACAGTGAGACCTATATTGATGCTAGAGATACGGTTATCAAAGCTCTTTCTGGAGCTGTAGAAGGAAGTCAGGCGGACTCCTTCATCGGCTACGCTCCAGTCCTCTATGCTGTCGCCCTCCTCCTCAAAAAGGGTAATCTACTAAAGATTCGGAACTCGTTCCTGCCCGAGGTGGGCAGTGACCGGAGAATCCGGGTACTGGGTGAGATTATCGAACAGCTCCTGAAGCGCGAACAGGAGAAGACTCAGAAACTGGCTCAGCAGCTTGGGGTGGCGTCGAGCAAGATGTATACACCTACCGAGCAAATTGACTGGCTCGCCCACTATCTCTTGAATGCCGACGCTCCCGAACTCTCGTGGTGCCCAGACCCATTGAAGGGGGAATACAAGAACAAAATTCGCGAATTCATTGACGATCACCCATTCCGCACCGAAAATCGATGGGCTAATCCTGTCTTCTCTGCGTACATTGCAGCAGAGCGGTTTGGTCGGATCGAAGTTCGAGAAAAGCTGCAAGAGGTGGGTCTTTCTACGGGACTCCTCTTCGAGTTCATTTCTGCAAAAGAAGACGACGTTGTGGTAGACGAGTGGCAGTTCGCTGCACTTCATGCGTCGCTTATGGCATCCGAGCGTCATGACGTAGAGGTTTCGGTTAGCGTGTCAGGTGGTGAACCTACTGCTGGAAATGAGCCTGCTAGCGACGTTCTGCAGTTGCAAGGGGAACTTATCCTGTGGGAGAGCTCTGGTAGTCGTAACAGTGTCCGCGTTGACGTGTTGCTCGACCAGGAGGGGGTTGTAGATCTAAAGGGTCCTTTGGCTTCGCTTTCCCTGACTTTCCCTGGGGTAGTGACGGTTAGACCCCGCTCTGGCTCTGCGAACTTTGGCCCCGACTGCTTCATTCGATGCTCAGATCTTCGCGTTTCAGCGGATAGTGTTCAAATCTCCCTCCGCCCTAACGGAACGGTCGATAACCACCAAGATGGCGGCGCCAGCGTTACTTTTGAACTCACGGGTAATCTGTTGTGCGAAGCTCAACTGGCGGGTGACCCTCCTACGGAGAGTTTTGAGATTCTGGTCCCGGAAGGCCGTCGAATCGGATACCCATGGTTTCCTTATCAGAAATCCATGGAGCTTCCGAGTGTTGAGCCGAACGAGCGCGCAACTCGCTTCATCAAAATGATGATGAATTTGCTGCGAAACCATGGCCATAAAGGCACTCCTGCGGTCTTCGATAAAAAATTGGAGGGGCGGCAGTCCATCAAGGGAGACGAATTTAGGCGCGTCATCTCAGTCCTGCAAAAGCAAGGTGTTGTTTCACTCGATGGGCCGATGATTCACCTTACGAACCAGTGGATGCCTAACCGATTTTCGGGCAAGAAGAGGGAGGGCGTCCAGACCTTTGAGGACAAGCGTGAGGTATGGATGCCGATTATCGAGGCTATTGCAGGGGTAATGCGTCGGTAAGCGGCGCCACAGGTCGGCGTAGCGGCTTTGGGGTGGCGCTGCTTTGGCGCGAGTGATCATGGCCCCGTAAGCTTGCGGCGCGTCGGGCAGTCTGTGGACCTGCCCGGTAAAGCACGACGTTGGGGCCATGATCTTCGAGGCTTGCGCCAAAGTGGCTCCGTAAAGCCGTGGAGCCGATCGCCCCAGCCACGACGTATCCCTTCTCTGGCATCAGGCGACTGATTGCCATGAGCGCGGCACGGGCGCCGGCCGGGCTGGAGCGGGACGGAGGCAGGAGCGCAGGCCCGGCCGGGGGCCGGGCCGCGCGCGGGGAGCGGAGCGAGCCGCCTTGAACCGGTAGAGAAAGTTGTAACTCACTGGTCGGTAGCGGTACTGCTGTCTGGTCCTGAGCTTCGTTCCTTGGCGATACGGCGGCCGTGTTCGGCAGCTCGTAGCAAGGCGTGAGCGACGCGCTCGGCGTCATCCGGCCGCAGGTAGATCTCATCGGTCCACAGCACTGACAGCCGTACGGTGCCGTTCAGCAGGTTGGTTGCCACGTCGACCTCGACGCCGTTCCCGGTAACATCGGTGACGCTCAAGTCCTGGTCGCTGCTGTAGGCACTCATGTAGGCGAGCATGCCTGAGGCCCGGCCCCACGAGTGA
>NZ_BAAJXA010000014.1:0-224403 GCF_057537855.1 Streptomyces diversicolor | reverse complement strand
CGGGTTAAAACTCAAGCAAAGGGGCGCGGGGAACTGCGCGACCAGCCACAACGCCCCCGCAGCCAACCAACGACGGGCCGCCCCCCAAAGGGGCACGGGGCTGCATCAACATGCGGCTCCGCCGCGCGGGCGCAACCAGCCACAACGAAGCCGCAGAAAACCGACGGCACAGCCCGCCACACCCGGCAGAGCGCGCCGCCGGCGACCGGCAGAGCGCGCCGCCGGCGACTGTCACCCCACCGCGAGCAGGATCACCAACAGCACCGCACCGGCCACCGCCGGCACCAGGACCTCGTAAGCCCAGCGCACCACGACCTCACCCTGAGCACCGGCCGCGGCCTCCCGCCGCTCCAGCACCTCCCGCAGATCCTCCACAACCTGATCCCCCTCGGCCCGCCCCGCAACGGAGGCCCCGGCGCCGAGCCCCGTGCCCGGCCCGCCGGACCGGCCACCGCCGCCGTCGCGCGTCGCGGCCTCGGACCGGGCCTGCCGCCGGGCGGCCCTCTTGCGGGCCCGCAGCGAGACCGGGACGGCCCACAGCTGGTACTTGGTGCCGGACTTCGCGACGACCTCGTTCGAGTAGCCGGAGCGCAGGGCGGCGATCTCGCCCCAGGGCAGGGTGATCACCCGGAACGGGTTGCGCACCCGCAGCCGGTCCTCGCCCGCGTACACGGCCGGGCGCAGGGTGAAGGCGACCACCAGCGGCACCACGAGGATCATGGTGGCGAGGGCCAGCCAGGGGGTCCGGCCGTGCCCGTTGAACAGCGCGTCGAAGCCGAGCCACAGGATGATGGCGAGCATCACCACCCCACCGGCGATCGCCCCGGACGACCGGTGGACCCGGTCCTCGGCGGTGGGCACCGGCGGCTGCGGCTCGGATGGCTGGTGGTCCGGGGTCGTCATGGCACCGATTCTGCCCGACGCCGCCGGCGGCGCTCATCCGCGGTACCGGGGCGGAGGCGGGGCCGCGGCCCGGGTCCGGGGCCGGTCCGGGGGCTGTACAGCCGCTACGCGCGTAGATATGCTCGTCTGGTGACCATGCCCACCTCTGCTCCCACAGCGCAGGCTCTCGCCGACGTGACCGCGTCCGACAGCACGCTGCGCCGCTTCCTGCACGGGCTGCCCGGCGTCGACGCGGTCGGCCTGGAGGCGCGCGCCGCCTCGCTCGGCACCCGATCCATCAAGACCACCGCGAAGGCGTACGCCATCGACCTCGCCATCTCGATGGTCGACCTGACGACGCTGGAAGGCGCGGACACCCCGGGCAAGGTCCGGGCGCTCGGCGCCAAGGCGGTCCACCCGGACCCGACGGACCGTACGACCCCGACGACCGCGGCCGTCTGCGTCTACCCCGACATGGTGGCCGTGGCCAAGGAGGCCGTCGCCGGCTCGGGCGTCAAGGTCGCCTCGGTCGCCACCGCCTTCCCGGCCGGCCGTGCCGCGCTCGACGTCAAGCTGGCCGACGTGCGTGAGGCCGTCACCGCGGGC
Source organism: Streptomyces diversicolor (assembly GCF_057537855.1). Classification (NCBI taxonomy): domain Bacteria; kingdom Bacillati; phylum Actinomycetota; class Actinomycetes; order Kitasatosporales; family Streptomycetaceae; genus Streptomyces; species Streptomyces diversicolor. Next base: position 222,915 of record NZ_BAAJXA010000014.1, on the reverse strand, counting down.
GCCGACGAGATCGACATGGTCATCGACCGGGGGGCGTTCCTCGCCGGGAAGTACCTGAAGGTGTACGACGAGATCGTCGCGGTGAAGGCGGCCTGCGGGACGTCCGCCCGGTTGAAGGTCATCTTCGAGACGGGCGAGCTGTCGACGTACGACAACATCCGGCGGGCGAGCTGGCTCGGCATGCTGGCCGGTGCCGACTTCATCAAGACGTCGACGGGCAAGGTGGCGGTGAACGCGACCCCGGCCAACACCCTGCTGATGCTGGAGGCGGTGCGCGACTTCCGGGCCCAGACCGGTGTGCAGGTCGGTGTGAAGCCCGCCGGCGGCATCCGCACCAGCAAGGACGCGGTGAAGTTCCTCGTCCTGGTCAACGAGACCGCCGGTGCCGACTGGCTGGACAACCACTGGTTCCGCTTCGGCGCGTCCTCGCTCCTGAACGATCTGCTGATGCAGCGTCAGAAGCTGGCCACCGGCCGCTACTCCGGCCCCGACTACGTAACGGTGGACTGACCCATGGCATTCGAGTACGCTCCCGCGCCCGAGTCGCGCGCGATCGTCGACATCGCCCCGTCCTACGGCCTCTTCATCGACGGCGAGTTCGTCGAGAGCGCGGGCGGGGATCTCGCCAAGACGGTCTCCCCCTCCACCGAGGAAGTGCTCAGCGAGTACACCCAGGCCACCGCCGAGGACGTCGACCGGGCGGTGCGGGCCGCCCGCAAGGCGTTCGAGAAGTGGTCGGCGCTGCCCGGCGCCGAGCGCGCCAAGTACCTCTTCCGCATCGCGCGCATCATCCAGGAACGCAGCCGCGAGCTGGCGGTCCTGGAGACGCTGGACAACGGCAAGCCCATCAAGGAGACGCGCGACGCGGACCTCCCTCTGGTCGCCGCGCACTTCTTCTACTACGCGGGCTGGGCGGACAAGCTGGACCACGCCGGTTTCGGTCCGTCGCCGAGGCCGCTGGGCGTGGCCGGCCAGGTCATCCCGTGGAACTTCCCGCTGCTGATGCTGGCGTGGAAGATCGCCCCGGCGCTCGCCACCGGCAACACGGTGGTCCTCAAGCCCGCCGAGACGACCCCGCTGTCCGCGCTGTTCTTCGCGGACATCTGCCGTCAGGCGGGCCTGCCCGCGGGCGTCGTGAACATCGTCACCGGCGACGGCCGCACCGGCGCGGCCCTCGTCGCGCACCCCGACGTCGACAAGGTGGCCTTCACCGGCTCCACGTCCGTCGGCAAGGAGATCGCCCGCACGCTCGCGGGCACCCGCAAGAAGCTCACCCTCGAACTCGGCGGCAAGGGCGCGAACATCGTCTTCGACGACGCCCCCCTCGACCAGGCGGTCGAGGGCATCGTCACCGGTGTCTTCTTCAACCAGGGCCAGGTCTGCTGCGCGGGCAGCCGACTGCTGGTGCAGGAGTCGATCCACGACGAGCTGCTGGAGTCCCTGAAGCGCCGCCTGTCGACGCTGCGTCTCGGCGACCCGCTCGACAAGAACACCGACATCGGCGCGATCAACTCCGCCGAGCAGCTGGCCCGGATCACCGCGCTGGCCGAGCGGGGCGAGGCGGAGGGCGCCGAGCGCTGGTCCCCGGCCTGCGAACTCCCGTCGTCGGGCTACTGGTTCGCCCCGACGCTCTTCACGAACGTCAGCCAGGCGCACACCATCGCGCGCGAGGAGATCTTCGGCCCGGTGCTGTCGGTCCTCACCTTCCGCACCCCGGAGGAGGCCGTCGCCAAGGCCAACAACACGCCGTACGGCCTGTCGGCGGGCATCTGGACGGAGAAGGGCTCGCGGATCCTGGCGGTCGCGAACCGGCTCCGGGCGGGTGTCGTGTGGTCCAACACGTTCAACAAGTTCGACCCGACCTCGCCGTTCGGCGGCTACAAGGAGTCGGGCTTCGGCCGCGAGGGCGGCCGCCACGGCCTGGAGGCGTACCTCGATGTCTGACGAACGACTGTCCGTCTTCAAGACCTACAAGCTGTACGTGGGCGGCAAGTTCCCGCGTTCCGAGAGCGGCCGGGTGTACGAGGTGACCGACTCGAAGGGCAAGTGGCTGGCGAACGCGCCCCTTTCCTCCCGCAAGGACGCCAGGGACGCGGTGGTCGCCGCCCGCAAGGCGTTCGGCGGCTGGTCGGGCGCGACGGCGTACAACCGGGGCCAGGTCCTCTACCGGGTCGCGGAGATGCTGGAGGGCCGGCGGGAGCAGTTCGTGCGCGAGGTCGCCGACGCCGAGGGCCTGTCGAAGGCCAAGGCGAGCGCCGTGGTGGACGCGGCCGTCGACCGCTGGGTCTGGTACGCGGGCTGGACCGACAAGATCGCCCAGGTGGTGGGCGGCGGCAACCCGGTCGCGGGCCCGTTCTTCAACCTGTCCTCCCCCGAGCCGACGGGCGTGGTCGCCGTCGTGGCCCCGCAGGAGTCGTCGTTCCTGGGCCTGGTGTCGGTGCTCGCCCCGGTGATCGCGACCGGCAACACGGCCGTGGTGGTGGCCTCCGAGAGGTCGCCCCTCCCCGCGCTCTCCCTCGCCGAGGTGCTGGCCACCTCGGACGTGCCCGGCGGTGTCGTCAACGTGCTCTCCGGCCGTACGGCGGAGATCGCCGCGCCGCTGGCCGCGCACCAGGACGTCAACGCGATCGACCTCGCCGGCGCGGACGAGGCGCTGGCGAAGGACCTGGAGATCGCGGCGGCCGACAATCTGAAGCGCGTCCTTCGTCCACAGCCTGTGGATTACTTTGAGACGCCCGGAACCGAGCGGCTGACGGCGTTCTTGGAGACGAAGACGGTATGGCACCCGACGGGGGCACTGGGCGCGTCCGGTTCCTCTTACTGACCATCACTCACCGCTGCAGGGCGGCAACCCCGTGAACAGGGCCGCGGCTCCTCTCCGTCCGGAGGAGTCCGCGGCCCTCCTGCCAGGTTGCCGACTCATTGCCCCAACGCGGTCCGCGTCGCACCACCATGCCGCGTGACTCTCGGCCGGCAGTCGACCTTGACCGTCCCTCTGGCGAATGCTTCGTCCGTGGCCTTCCCCGACCACACGTACGCTTCCCCAGGCCTGAGCGCCGCCAGCTTCTCGGCGTTGAGTCCCGACAGGGCCGCGTTGACCTTCTGCAGATGCTTCAGCCAGGCCGGCGACGTGAACCGGTGCAGCACCATGTGGGTGGAGAGCTCGATGAGCTCCGACGGCACGGAGGGCGGATCCTGGCTGGCGACGAGCACGGACATCCCCTTGTGCCGCATTTCGCGCACACTGGAGACCAGCCCCGTCACCAAGTCGCCGCTGTCGGCGTATTTGTGCGCCTCATCAAAGACAACCAGCTTGTTGAAGGGACGCCCCCCGTCCGTCGCCTCCGAGAACAGATGCATCAGCACGACGAACAGGCTCAGTGCGTCGCTCTTCTCGATGTCGTCGGAGCGCAGGTCCACAATGATCAGACGGCCCGGCCGCGCAAGGTCCTTGATCCGCGCGGAATCGTCGATGAAATCGCCTGCGAGATCGAGCCGTTCTCTGGCCCTTCGTTTCAGATGCTCCTCAAGTGTCGACTCCTCGACTCCGCGACGGACCGCCTCCAGGGTCAGGTCGGCGCGGTTGGCCTTGATGATTCTGCCGATCTGCCGGATGTAGCCGGACTGGTTGCCGACGGCTCCCATGAGGAACTTCCAGTGAGCGATCTTCAGCTCGGACGCGGCGAAAGCCAGGGGACGCACGAGAACACCCGGGTATCGGGCTTGACGCTCCTCCACGTACTCCTCGGGAACCAGCAAGACGACGTCGGAGAGACCAGCAGGCTGCGCTCCATACCGGCGGCGCAAGGCCTCCCGTTGACCCTCATCATCGTTGGCGTGGATCACGCTCAGGAACTCGGGCTCGTACTCCGAGGTCTCGCTGTAATGGAAGACGACGCTCGCCAGAGGGCTCACCAGACGGTTGACCCCTGGGACTGGCAAGCTCGCCATTTCCAGCACCGAGCCCAAGGTGTAGCTCTTGCCGCCGCCCTGCACTCCGAACAAGCTGATCGCGTGTGTCTCGTTGAGGTCCAGGGCAACGGTGCGGCCCGCACTCACGCCGAGGAGACCGAATTGCGGGGACGGTCGCGAGACACCAAGGACGATGTCGGGGTCCTTGGTCTCCGAGGCACTGGATGAATCAGCGGTTGAGCCATCGGGTGCACTGTCCCCCGGGCTGGGTTCGTCGGCGGCGTCCTCGTGGTCGTCCAGGTTGCCCTCCGCCTCAATCCGCTTGTCCTCCTGTGCGGCCTCGGACTCGACAGCGGCTGCCGTGGCATCGACGACCACAGCGTCGACGGCCTCCGGTAGCTCCGGCGCGGCCTCGTCGGGATCGTCGGGCAGAGGGGCCAGTTCCTCAGGAATCGCCCGAGCACGTGCGCGTGGGCGTAGCTGGACAGTGGCCGTGACCGGAACGGGATCCCCATTCTGCGCACTGAGGTCCTCCAAGCCCGGCAGGACCGGCTCGTGTGCTGCGGAGTCCCGTCCAGCGTTCTCCGGGGCGTTGCGGTATTCCGTCTCGATGTCGTCGAGCAGCCGCACCGCGTGGTCGCGGCCGATCCGGTGGAACGCCACCCCTTCCTCGTCATCGGTGTCGAAACCATCCCTGGAGAGGTCGAACACAAGGCCGGTGCGCGTGAATTCGAGGCGGTAGCCGTGGTCGAGGCGATCCAGCAGCCAGCGGGCCTCGGCCATCGCGCGCTCGCCGAAGAGACCGTAACGGCCCGCGCGGGAAAGATACTTCTCCAGCAGCGTGCGCAGCGCCACGTTCTGCAACGGGCGGTCTGTACGACCTCGTACCGGATCGAACCGCTTGGCGATGATCCGCTCGGTGTTTTCCGTCTGGCGGATGATGTGCTGGCGTTTGCCCTGGTAGGCACCGAGGCCACCGCCCGTGTGGCACTTGATCTCCAGCAGTCGGCACACGACGGTGCGCCGCTCGGCGTCGAGGTCGAACAGGGCGAGGTCGGTGCGCTGGAGCCGCACCTCGGTGTCTCCGGCCGCCGCCCGGCCGCGTTCCTCCTCGTAGAGCTCGGGGTGGGCGTCGAGGGGGATGAGGATCTGGTCGCGCAGCGCGTCTCGGGCACCGAGGTACCGGCGTGCGAGGGCCAGGCCGAGGACCTCGGTGCGCTGGTTCTCGCCGAGCGCCGCGAGCTTGAACACGAGGCTGCCGGACAATTCCCGTAGCTGGTCGAAAAAGGTCCGGATGTGCCGTTCGGGGATGGCGAGCGACCGGTCGGCGAGCACCGGGCCGAGCAAGGCGCGCATCTCGTCCAGCGACCGGGAGGAGACCACGATCTGATGGCCGAGCCCGCCATAGGACGTGGTGGTGTGGTCGATGACGTATTCGGTGCGCCCACGCCGTCCGTGGTCGAAGTACTCCGCTCCAAGGGTGCGGTCCACCGTGACGACCCAGTCGCTCATCCGGTGCACGTCGTGCAGGAGGGCCCGGTCGTCCGGGGTGAGGCGGACCGTTATCTGCGGCAGCATCCCTGGCTGGTGTTCGCCCGCGCTGGCCGCGACCAGGGCGGCGGACAGGGTCCTGGGCAGAGCCGCGAGCAGGTCGCCGGTGGTTTCGGCACCGGCCACGGGGTCGGTGAGGCCGTGGCGCGGCCGACGGGTCCACTCGACGCCTTCGTCGTCCTCCCGATAGTCGCCGCTCATCTCCTGGACAAGCCCGTGCACGGCGACCCGTCCGGTGCCATCGCGGCCGGGCGCGATGTCGTGGCTCTCTCCGCCGAAGGGGTTGAACAGGAAGGTGAGGTGAGCAGGGAAGTCGTCGGCGGCTCCCAGGAGTTCCGTGGCGTCGCGGATCACTACCGACAGTTTGGGCCTCAGTGGATCCCCGGGGGTGGCGAAGGCCTCCGCGGCGACGGAACGCGGACCGCTCGCAGGGACCATCAGGTCGGTCAGCGCGGAAGCCGTCCACGGGTCGTCGGGCGCGGTGGCGAAGAGCCGCACCGTGTAGTGGAGGTGGGACAGGTGGCGGCGCTCCTGGAGGGCGACCAGCATGTCGGCGAGAAGTTCGCCGTGGCCGGCGCCGAGCGCGTTGATCACGAGGCTGTCGGCGTAGGGATGAAGGCGGATGTACTTCTCCACGCGATCGGCGAGTTCCACGCCGGTCACCCCACCCGCCGCTGCCGCCACGTCGATGCCGAGCGCACCCGCCACCCGGGCCAGGACCTCGCGGGGGTCATCGGCCTCGCTGGGCAGGCACACCTGCCAGTAGTCCGTCAAGGGACTGCTGGCAAAGGCGAGTTCGCCTGAATCCAGCGGTACGGCCAACGGGTAGCCCAGAGGTGCCAACTGCCGTTCCAGGCTGTCCAGCCGTGCTTTGACCACCCCCGCCGGGGCATCGTGAAGCTGTTCGAGCCAGTGGTCGGCGAGGGCCGCCTGCCCGCTCCACCACAGCATGCGCAGCGGATGGGTGGGGGCGACCAGGACGACGGTGCGCCGGCTGCCGTCCGGGTCGTGCAGGCGGACGGTGAGTGTGTCCGTGCGCAGCAGGCTGTGCAGCCGCGCCCGCCACCGATCGGTGTGCGAGGCGTTGGGCCGGTCCAGGGCTCGCAGGCAGGTGGTAACGGCTGTGAGGTACGCCTCCGCGTATGCCTCGGTGGCGGTCCGCAGCGCGCGTGGGTCCGCCCCCTCCACGACCAGGACGTCCGACGCGTCGTCCGTGGACTCCGGCACGGCAAGGTAGCCGAAGAGCTCCGCTCGCGCGTGGAGGTAGTCGGTGAAGGTTCCCTCGTCCGGGCCATCGGCGGGGTCATCGACCTGTGGACCCGTTTGCTCGTCCGTGGAAAGCCGGGCGGCCCCGGCCGCGTCCACGTTGATCTCGGGCCCTTGCAGGGTGTGCGGCGTCCGCAGGATGTGCTGCTCAGCCTCGGCCAAAAGCCGCGGCAGATCGATGGTGACCAGCCCGGCGGGTCCGAACGAGGCGCGCAGCGAGCGGGACTTCACGCTGGTGCCGCGGGGGCCCCAGCCGATCTCGCGGCACTGCACTCGCGTGGGGTCACGACCTTCGGCGAGCGCCGTGAAACGCAGCCGGTTGATCGCCTGGGCAAGGCCCGGCGCATGGTGGCCACGGGGGGTGGGCGGCTCGTCGAACTCGCCTCCAGGGACGACGTAGAAACGGTCGCTCTCGTACGGGCGGCGGCCTGCCGTCTGCCCGCTGCCCGCGGCGTGCATGGGGTCGTCGTTCCCGTCGAGCGGGGTGACACGGACGAAGTGCCAGCCTTCCTCCCAGTCCGGCGCGCGGCGCCCCTTGCGGAGTTTGATGCTCGCCTTGTACTGCGGCTTGATCCGAGGGCCGACGGGGACGGTCACGGTCAGCCCGGTCGGGCTGACCAGCGGGGCACCCGTGTCACCGCCGTCCTCGTCTCCGGGCTCGTCGCCGGTTTCGGCGCAGATCTCGACCTTGAAGCGCCTCAGGCCCGTGATGCCCCGCTGGCCGCGGTCCACGGAGAAGGTGACCGGGAGGGAGGGAAGGCCGCCGGGCAGGAGGTAGGGCTGGCCGAAGAGCCGGTCGAGGGCGGGGTGGTTGCGCTGGTCCTCCGCGTTCTCCCCGGCCTTGGGCAGGGCCGTCAGGTCGTCGACCTCAATGCGCACGGTCTGGTCGGCCGGGTCGTGTTCCTGCGGCCAGTGGTGGAAGGCGAGCGGCCAGTTGTCCGGGTCGGCTGCGATGGCCCGGCACCAGTGCCGGGGGTCGGACAGGCCGGTGGCCGCTGCGAAGTCGACGAGACGACGCAGGAAGCGCTGGTGTTCGTCGGAGTTGCGGGGCAGACCGAGGGCTAGGACACGCTGCCGGTCGGTGGCGGGGCCGTCTGTGAGTTTCGCGACGGTGCGCCGATTGCGTTGGATCTTGGTGACGAGCAGGGAGGGGTCGGTGAAGAGCTGGAAGTCCGGGATGAGGCCCAGCAGGTGGACCGCGGCTCCGGCGGCCTGTGGATCATGCTGGTTCTCGCGCAGGGTGAGCAGGTAGCGGGCCGCGTCCCGGTCCGAGGCGTCGGACGTCTCGGCGAGGAGCCGTTCGACGCTCGTGCGCAGCGGTTCGGGCACGTCCTTGAGTAGATTCCGCCTGAGCCGGGCGTGCACCTCGTGGAGGGAGACCTCCTCGAAGGTGGCGACCGAGAAGGAGTCCTCCGCGCTGGCCTTGGTTCCGGGCGGTACGAACACCAGGAGCGGAGGCCTGAGGCGCCCTCGCTCGTCGGGGTTGCGCAGTTCGACGAGCTTGGTGCTGGTGATGGACGTCGCGTCACCGCCGTCCGCAGGGCCGGCCGCGAGCACGTGCACCTGGGCGTCGGGGACGGCCTGGCGCAGACCGAGAGTGAGGCGGGCGGCGAGTTCGGCGTCGAGCCCGCCGACCCGCATGCAGTGACCGGCCTCGCGGGCGCGCAGCAGGTCGGCGAGGCCTGGCAGTGCGACGTGTTCGAGCGCGCGCCGCCAGTCGGTCTCGGTGATCTCCACCAGTCCTCGTGTCATGGTCCTGTCTCCCCCGTCTCCCTCTTGCCCCTGCGGTCCATACCGCCCGTGCGCTTCCTCTTACCGTCCGCCCGTGGTCACCGTGCCGTCCTCGGCGATGGAGAACCTCGGGGTGATCACCTGGGTGAGATAGGCGTCCGACAGGTCGTCGTAGCAGCCGATCTCCCGCATACGCGTGGTGAACGCCTCGGCGTTGGCCCTGAGGGCGGACTCCTCGTCCAGCCCCGCCGGGCCGAATCCGTCGGCGGTGGGCAGACGGTCCACGTACAGCCCGTACCGATCGCGCAACAGGGCGAGGAACTCGTCCAGCCGAAGCGAAACGGTGTGGTGGGTGTACGGGGAGGAGCTGCCGCGGGAGTTGAGACGCAGGAGCGCCACCTGAACCAGCACCTCCAGCAAGGCGCTGTCGAGGACGAAGCGGCGTCGGCCTCCGTGGGGTTGCGTGATGGCGGCGCCGGGGCGGTTCTTGAGTAGCAGGGAGTCGATGGTGTCGATGATGTACTTGTGGTGGTAGGGCCCCCGATAGGCCATCAGGAGTTCGAGGTACTTCTCGAAGGGGGCGAGCCCCATGGACTCGTCCAGCAGTGGCCGGACCTCTTCGGGCTGCTCGCTGACCGGGGTGTCGTCCAGGATCGCGGTCAGCCGGGAACCGAAGAACTCGTCGCGCGTCTTGCGGTACGCGTCCGTGCCGAAGCGGAGAAGCTCGGGCACGGTGAAGTGCCCGGACGAAGGGCGGCCCTCCTTGCCCTGGCCGACGAGGTGTTCGGCGAACTCGTCCAGCTTCCGGACGGTGTAGGCGGCGCGCACGAAGTCGGGGATGCGGCGTAGCCAGTGCTCGGCGCTCTGTTCGGCGAGCGCGGCAGCGGGGGTGCCGGGTACTCCGGCGACATCCACGAAGAGCCCGATACGGAAAGGGCATCCCGCCAGCGGGTCCCGCGCGGTGGCGGAAGCCGGGCAGCGATCGTGTCCGCAGGCCGGGTCAGCCGCCGACCGCGCCACGGCCACGGGCAGCAGTTTCATCGTCTTGAACTGGGCGAGAGCGAGGTGAAACGCGAAGAGGATCTTCAGGTACTCGACCATGGTGATGCGAGGCAGCAGATCCTTCAGGGACAACAGGCGCACAACGTCGTCGGCGAGCAGATCGGCCTGCCCCACACACAGCGGGGGTGCCGAGTACCAGCCCTTGATGGTGTGCGGACTGTCCGCCTTCACCTGGCTGTTGAGGTGCAGTACCGCCTGGGTCTCGATGTCCACGGGCGTCTTCTGCGCGGGGACGGAGGCCGCCGTGCCGAGACCGGTGAAGAAGAACGCGCGAAGCTGCTCCAGCGCGAGGGCGCCCAGCGGGCCGCGCGCGTGCCGCAGCATCTCGTACAGCTGGGCGTCAGCGCCGTAGGGCCGGGAGTGGTAGCTGCTGCGGAACTTGTAGGTGAGGCCGTGCAGCGGGCGCAGACCGGCCACCGCCTGGGTGGGCCTGCCCCGGTTGACCACGTCCAGGAGCTGGGTCTCCACCCAGCGCCGGGCCATGTCGGGGTGGTCGGCGAAGCCCTGGAAGCGGTCGGCATTGCCGGTGTCGGTGAACTCGGCCGCGAATTCCTTGGCGGACAGGTCGTTGCGTCGCACCAGGCGACTGGTGAGGCCCTTGTGGTTGAGCCGCATGAGGAATCCGGTCAGCACCCGGTCCATCTGCACGCGCTTGAAGTCCAGGTAGGAGACGCCGAGGTGCTTGAACTCGGTGTCACGGCGGCGCAGTGCCATCAGCGTGCTCCTTCCGGGGCCGGATCCGAGTCCCGGTCCGGGTCCGGAGCTGTGTTTGGTCGAGCGGGAGCCAGGCGCAGGGCACCGTCCGGCAGCCGGCGCAGCCGGTAGGGCGGCGATCCGGGTGCGTTGAGGAGAACTTCCTGGTAGGAGGTGGCGGCCAGGGCGTTCTTGAAGACGGTCAGGGCGAGGTTCTGGCCCTGGCGATCCTCGACGCCTGGCTGGTGTCCGCGGTGCAACCGGTCGAGCAGCTCGTACAGGTCGAGGCGGACCGTCAGTTGGGCACGGTGAGCGCGACCGTCCTCGGGGTGGTGGCGTACGACGAGTTCGCGGGGGCTAGTCTCGACGTACGGCGAAGCCGACGGGCCGTCGACGCCGATGGTGAAGTGCTCGGCGGGGAACAGCCGGTGGCTGCGTACCGTGCCGCCGGGGACGGCCCGCACCTGCAGCGCGAGGTCCCGGCCGCCGTCCTGGCCGAGCCCCCGGGGCATGCCCTCGCCACGGCTGACGGCCTCGATGAGCCGGGTCAGTTCCTCGTGACCGGGCTGTCCGCCGGCCAGCAGGCGCAGAAAGCGGTCGGCTGCCTGGTAGGGCAGGAGGCTTCGCCAGCGGGCGTCGTCGAGGCTTTCGAAGTAGAAACGGCGCCGGGCGGCGGCGAGGTAGGCGCGGTGGGCGGAGATCTGGGCGCTGTCGGCCTGGTGGGTGCGGGGCAGGGCCTCGAAGGCATCGGTGAGGAGCCGTTCGTCGAGATCGCCGCGCTGGTCGAAGGAGACGAGGGTGTGTCCGGCGGCCGGGCCGGTGTAGTCGAGCTTCCGGTCCAGCTGGGGATCGGGGACGGCGGCGACGTCGAGGTCGCGCAACTGGGCGAGGAGCCGGTCCCGTTCGTCCCGTCGCGGGGCGTCGGCGGGTGTCCGGCCGGGACGGGCGCCGGTACGCGTGCCCGTCCCGGGGATGCCGGTTCGGGCTCCCGCCTGCGTACCCGGGTGGCTTCCGGTGTGGATGCCGGTCCAGCTGGTGAAGTACAGGCTGTCGAGGATCTCCTGCGTGGCCTCGGGTTCCTCGCGCGCGTACAGGGTGTGGATCTCGGCGCAGTCGCGGCCGGAGGTGAGGGTGTAGGCGAGGGCGGAGCGCAGGTCCCGGAGGGTGATGTGAAGGCGTCCCCGCAGGTGGGCCATGCGGAAGAGGGTGGCGAGGCGATCGGTGACCTGCGGGCCGGCAGTGGGGTGGGAGAAGGTGCGGGCGTTGTGCAGGGCGTAGCAGCGCGGGGCGAGCACGCAGGAGCCGCAGGCCTGCCAGTACCGTTCGTCGGTGAGTGCGGCGACCATGCGGTGCATGACCGATCCGGTGCCGTCGGGGTCGGCGAGGACGTCACGGGCGTTGAGGTTGACCACGGCAACACCGTGGGCGGCACGGCCGGTGGTCAGCCCCTCCCGGACGGTGTCCGCGAGCAGCGGGTAGCGCTCCTGGTGCCGGGTGACGAAATCGACGAGACGGCCCTCGTTCACGGCGACGAGCCGGGTGACGTCGTCGGGCCATGCCTCCGCGTCGGTGCCCTGGTAGGAGGCGAGGAAGGTGTCGAGAACGGTGTCGTTGTCGGTGTCGCCCTCGTCCTGGCTGCCGTCGTGGTTGGTGTGGAAGGAGCGGCCGTCGAGAGTGAAGTCGTCGCCGTTGGCACGTGCTTCACCGAATCGGGCGCCGCGTCGGCGTGCTTCGTCGGCGAGGTGTTGGAGAAACGCGGTCTTGCCGTCCCCGGCGTTTCCCGTGATGAGGACGAGGCGGTGACGGCCCGCGAGGACGTCGGGGCGCAGCCGGTTGTCCAGGGCGGTCGCGACGTAGAGGGGGTAGCCGGCCGGGTCGAGGCCTCGGGTGCCCGCGTTGGTTCGGGCGTTCTGGCTGTAGAGCGTCTGAAGGTGGCTGACGAAGGGGTTGGAATCGGCCTGAGCCGGGTCGCCGTCGGCGGCTGCGGGCCGCGGCGGTTCCTCCGGGTCCGAGGCGGGCGGCACGAGACGCACCTCGCGGACGGCGGCGAGGGCGGCGCGGAACTCCTCGGCGTCTCGGTACCGCTCGTAGCGGCGGGGGGCGAGAGCGCGCAGCAGGACAGCCGTGAAGCCGGGGTCGAGGTCGGCAAGACCGGGCAGCCGGCGCGGGTCGAGGGGCTGCCCGCCGCGTGGTGGGGTGCCTCGGCCCTGCCACGGATAGCCGCCGGTGAGCGCCTCATAGGCGGAGATGCCGAGAGCGAACAGGTCGAGGTCGGTGAGTTCCTCGCGGCTGGGCCGGGTGAGGCCGGTGGCCTCGGGGGCGAGGTAGCGGGGGGAGCCGAGGGTCGGGGTCAGGGTGGAGTCGGCAGAGACGGCCGCGTTGAAGTCGAGGATGCGGGCGCCGTCGGCGGTCCACAGCAGGTTGCTGGGCTTGATGTCGCAGTGGAAGACACCGCCCGCGTGCAGATGGGCGAGGCCGGCGAGACAGTCGTCGAGGAGCTTGCGCACGTCCGCGGGGCCGAGGGGGCGGCCCTGGTCGAGGACGCGCTTGAGGTCCTGCCCCTCGGCGTACTCCATGCGCAGGTAGGGGAAGCCGCCCTTGGGCAGGAACTCGGCGTCGATGAGACGCACGAGGTTGGGGTGCGGGCCGATCCTGCGCAGGATGCGGTACTCGCTCTCCAGGCGTTCCCGTACGGACTCCCGGTCCCTGGTGATGATCTTCAGGACCTCGTCGGTGTCGTCGAGGGTGTTGAACACCCGGTAGACGACCCCGAACTGCCCGTGCCCGAGCCGGGAGCGCACCCGGAACTTCTCGGTGAGGCGGAACCCCTCAGGCAGGTCGGTGTAGCTGTGCGAGTCGGCCCAGTCGAACGGGTCACCGGATTCCTCACGCTCCCCGCGCCGGACCTGGGCACGAGCACGGCCCTTGTCGGCGCTGTCGAGACGCCGGATGGCCTCGCGGGCGGGCGGCCTGGCAGCCGGGTCGGCGGACAGCAACTCACGGATGATCGCCTTGAGCTCGGGGTCGATCCGGTCGACATCGTCGAGGCTGTCGAGCGGGGTGCCGCCCGCGCCAAGGGCCGGTTCCTCCCCGGTGTACAGCTCATGAAAGAGCACTCCGGCCGCGTACAGGTCGGTGGCCGGGGAGAAGACCCCGGGCCGCTCATGGCACTCTGGGGCGAGATAGGCTGGCGACTGGTGCGCGTACGCCTCGATGCCCCGGGACTCGTCACGCGGGCGCGGCGGCCCGGGGTGGGCGTAGTCGAAGCCGGTGAGCATGGCGGTGCCGTTGCGCCCGATGAGCACGGTGTCCGGGCTGAGGTAGCGGTGGACGACCCGATGGGCGTGCGCGATGGCGAGACCGCCGAGCACTCCGTCGACCACACGCCGCCTGGCGTCGGCGCCGAGCGTGCTCTGTCCCCGGGCGTCGAGCCTGACCCGCAGCGCCTCGGCGTGCACGTCCTTCAGGACGACGGCGTACCCGTCCCCCTCGTCGAGCCGGAAGGACGTCTCGCACGGCACGATGTACGGGCTGGACGGCAGCTTGCTGAGGGCCTGGACCGGGGTGCCGATGCGCGCGTAGGCCGTGGACCGCGCGCCCTCGGGCAGCAGCGGGTCGACGGCGTGCGCCTGGAGGATGCGTGTCCCCGACCGCGGCTGGTCGGCCAGCCGCACTCGGTACACGGAGACACGGCGGGCCGGATCGCCGTCCTGGTCGGCCAGGTCGGCGGGGGACGCCTCGTACAGGGTCTCCACGACCTCATAGTGACCGAACCGGCGCGGCCCGGACGGCGGCCGGGTCTCCGCCTGGAAGACACGGGCGATGTCGTCACGCAGCGCGGAGATGTCATCGCCGCCGGGGCGCCTGCCGTGCCCGGGCGGCCGGTGCCGTTGGAGGAAAGACACCAGTTCGTCGAGGTGATACGTGCTCACCTCGTCGCGGCCGTCGGGGTCGTGCAGCGTGGCGCCCGGATACGGCAGGATCACCAGCCCCTCGCACCACACCGACCCGAGCCCTGCGCTCGCCGCCCGGGACCGCGTCAGCAGGTCACCGGCGACCCGCGCGTGGTTGCGGATCTTGCGCGCCGGGCTGGGGAACGGCGCCCCCTGCGGATACCAGCGCCCGCCCCGCACCTGGACCCGGCCGTGCACACCCTTGGTGTCGGCCACATAGACGGCGTGATCCGCGATGATCGCCAGGTCCACCTCGAACATCGGACGCCCCGGCCCGTACGGCAGCTCGAAGTTGGCCACCACGATCCAGTCGTCCGGCGCCTGCTCCCGCAGATGGCGCAGCACCATGCGCTCGGCCTCGTTGGCCGGCTCCCCGATCGGGATGATCCGCGCCATCGCTCTGCCCCCGCTCCCCGTTCCCCGCCGTGAGTGTCCCGCTGTGCTCACACACCCAGGCATCCCCTCGGCATATGCACCACCACCTGTGTCACGGGACACTCTAAAACGGCCCACTGACAAGGGGCCTGGATTCCGTCACACAGAGGTCGTCCGCCGGTCACTCGGCGTCGTTCACAGCTTCTCCCCTCTGCTGCGGGCGTTCGCGTCTGCTACACGTGCCCGCAGCAGCGCCTTCGCCTGATCACGGTCCTGCCACGGCTGTACGTCACCGGGGAGAGCCGTCCACTCCGTACCACCACCGACCGGGCGCAGCCACACGAACCCATCAAGGTGGTCCATGACGATTCCGCGCTTCTCCCGCCGTGTGTCGTGGGCAAGTTGACCGACCGGCAGGCGCCGCTCCTCACGCGCGGCCCGCTCGGCGGCCCGTTCCTCGGCGTGCGTCTGCGCGGCGGCGGTCACGGCCGCGCGGTCGGGGCGGGGGCGACGGGCGGTACGCGCGGTTCCGTCCGTCGACTTACGGGCTCGGGATGCCAAGGGTGCCTCCTGTGTTCGCAGCGGGGGCGGAGGAGACCCCGAGCTGCTCGTTCTCACTGTTCGCACACTCAGCGTCACGGGCGGGGCGGTCGTTGAACAGGATGACGGTGTTCCAGGACGGGTTTGGGAACAGCCCTCACCTGCCGGAATTCACTGTTCGCGCCCACACTGTCACCCACCGAAACTACCGTGGACAGGGTGCCGACATCCCATCGGGGACACGGAACGGAACGGCACGGCCCATCCATACGGCAAGGGAGCATCGCCATGACCCAGCCCGCCCGCGACCTCGACGCGGCCCGCTCCGCACGCGACCTGTACGGCGTGGAGCTGCGCCGTCAACGCCAGCTAGCCGGGCTGTCGTTGGACCGGCTGTCGGACATCGTCAACTACAGCAAGACGCACCTGCACGGGGTGGAGACGGGGGAACGGCTTCCGCTGTCACCGATCTCGGAGAAGCTGGACGTCGCGTTGGGGACGGGGGAGTTGTTCCAGGGGTTGTGGGGGGCGGTGAAGCGGGAGCATACGCCTCGGCGGTTCGATCATTGCTTGGAGTTGGAGGCGAGGGCGGCGCGGATTCAGGCGTTCAACGCGAGCATCATCCCTGGGCTGCTCCAGACTCCGGCATACATGCGGGCGTTGTTTCCAGAGGGCGAGCCTGGCATGAGCCCTCAGGAGATCGAGAGCCTGGTGTCGGCCCGTCTGAGCCGACAGGAGATTCTTCGGCGTGACAATCCACCGGACTTCTGGTGGATTCTCAGTGAAGCAGCGCTGCGGCAGACCGTGGGCGGTCCAGCGGTGATGCGCGAGCAGCTCGCGGCGCTGCTGCCACTGGTCAACACGCGCCATACAACGATCCAGGTCGCCCCGTTCGATGCGGGGGCGTTCGCCCTGATGAACGGCACGCTCATCCTGCTCACGCTGCCGGACAACTCCACCACCGTGTACCAAGAAGGCCCCAGGAACGGCGAGGTCTTCGACGACCGGGAAACGGTCGCGCAGCGCGTGCGAGAGTACGATCGTATGAAAGCCAGCGCCCTCTCAGCACGGGAGTCCGCGGCGCTGATCGAAGCGACGTTGGAGAAGTACGAGCCATGCGAGTCACCCCGGACCTGAGCACCGCCCGCTGGCGCAAGTCCTCCTACAGCGGGAACCAGCAGGGCGACGAATGTGTCGAGGTCTGCGACGACTTCCCCGGCACGGTCCCCGTACGCGACAGTAAGAACACGACCGGCCCTGTCCTGATGCTGGACGGGGAAGCCTGGCAACCATTCGTCAGCGGGATCAAGAACGGCTCCCTGTAGGGCAGATACACGGAACGGGCCCTGGTGACGTTCCAGGACCCGTTCCGGAACAGGGACTCCGGCGAGCCTTTCAGCCCGTCACAGCCTCCTCAAGCTTCACGAGGGCCAAGTCCTCCTTGCGGTCGGCTTCGTCACGCTTCTTGTAGGCGGCGCGGACGGTTTTGGCGATGCGGTCGCGATCGGGCTGGGTGAGGAGAGGAATGGGCAGTTCGCGGAGCAGCTTTGTGTGGTACTCCTGCTGCTTCCCCCCGACGCTCATTGATCGCAGAACGCGGAATGCCGCCTCCGAGCGGAAGAATGCGAACAGGTAAGCCCCGGGAACGTTCACGTCCCCGCTGACAACCCGTACGAAGTCTTGACTGAACGCGTTGTCCAGCCACGATCCGGTAACCATGATCGAGCGGCCGTACACTTCGTTGTCACCCAAGGTCCCATGGGCAGCGATCAAGACCGTCTCGTCCTGTTGCAGGATGTCATCGGGCGCCTGTTCCGCACTGATCCAGCGCCCTTCCGGGCGAATCCAGAAGGACTGGCGTTGCCCAACCAGGCGGACACCGTGAGCCTGGTCCGCGTCAACACGCTTGAACCGCTTCCCGGTTCTCAGCATGCCCCCCTCACAAACCTCCCCCAACGACACACACTCCCGCTCCCCCAAGCGCTCCAGAATCGCCCGAGCCCGCGGCTGGAAGTTGAGCGCCCGAAGGCTCGTCGCCGTGACGCCGCGCTGCGCGAACCCCAGGTCCCGCCCCCGCTCATGCCACCGCAGATCCAGCAGTTCCTCGATCCCGGCCGTACGGAACAGATCCCGCGTCGCCGCCTCCAGCCCCGCCTGGAACTCCGCCCTCAACTCGGCCGCCCCCTGGACGAGCTCGTGGATCTCGTTCTCCACGGCGTCCCCGAAGCGCGGCACACGAATCTCACCGACGTGGTCGGGCGCGATGTGCTTGACGGCCGAACCGTAAATCCCGGACCTGACCAGCACCTCGCCGAATCGGCTCGACAGAAACGCGTACAGATAGCCGGACCTGATCTTGTCTTGGTCAGGTACAACCTTGATGACATCTTCCGAAGACCAGAAACCAGCCATGTCCGGGCGTACATACGACCGACGCCCTGCGTTGAAGCCCGAGCGCGAGATCAGGGTCGTACCGGCCTGGAGCTTCAGATAACGCATCCCCGGCAGCTCCGCGTCGCTCTTCCTGAGCCGAGGCAGCACACTGAGGTCCGCAACCAGCATGTCCTTGCTGCCGACGAATGGCACACTGTGCTCGGGCGCGGTGAGATACACGCGTGAGAACTGTGGTCCGCTGAAGATGCCCCCGTGCTCCACCGTGAGTTCCTTCAGCGCCGTGCTCTCCATGGGCAGCCGCTCCAACATCCGCTGAGTGGCAAACGCCCCCGACAGATAGGGCTTCGCGACAAGCCGCAGCCCCTGCCGGTCCAACCATCCCCGCCGCGCCGGATTCCCGGGTTCGGCGACCCTCACGCCGTCTCCCCCTTCTTCCAGGGGAGTTCATGCCCGTACTCCTTCAAGAACTCGCGATACGAGTCGATCACGTTGGGCCGCACGACGACATCGTGCTCGGTCCGGTCCCGCAGAGCGAAGAGGTCGTTGTCCAGGATCCGCTTGCGCCGCTTGATCTTCCGCGGCACGATGACGTTCCCGACCCAGATGTCGTCGTTCTCCAAGTACTCCTGCCACTCGTACTCGCCACGCGCGTCCCGTACCCACAACCGGTTGCCGCGCCGGTCGTGGCCGACCTTCTCGACGACGGCCATGAACACCGGGTAGTCGACGGGGCCGTACAGTTGCTCCTCCCTCTTCTCCTCCAGGGTCTTCTTCCGCAGGAACAGCATCGTGGTGAGGATGTTGACGCCGGCGCCGAACACGAAGGGCTCGACGGGGAGTTCGACGCTGGCCATCACCCAGCACTCGTCGAGGATGTACCGCCGTACCGCCTCGTCGTCGGGGCCGGGGTTGGACAGGATGCCGTTGGGCAGGACGATCCCGATGCGCCCGCCCGGCTTCACCCACTCCACGCACTTCTGTACGAACAGCCGCTCGGGCGGGACGGAGGA
This sequence comes from Streptomyces diversicolor, assembly GCF_057537855.1. Lineage (NCBI taxonomy): Bacteria > Bacillati > Actinomycetota > Actinomycetes > Kitasatosporales > Streptomycetaceae > Streptomyces > Streptomyces diversicolor. Next base: position 204,428 of record NZ_BAAJXA010000014.1, on the reverse strand, counting down.
GGCGGGCTTGCCGCGCTTGAGCGAGCCGTCGCCCTTCTCCTTGTCCTTGCTCCAGTCGTAGGCGATGCTCGCTTGTTTCTCGCCGCCGAACTCGTCCCTCCGGAAGAGCTCCAGGGTCGGCCCGGTGACGGGGATGTCGGTACCGAAGGGCGGGTTGGTGAGCAGAACGTGGACCTGGCCGATACCGATGCGGTCCTCGCGCTCCTTGGCGGGCCCGAACCCAGGCATCTTCGTACCCGCGTAAGGGAACTTGAGCGAGTCCACCTGGAAGGTGTTGCCCTTGACCTTGGTCATCATCATCACGCCGAACGAGGCGGCGCGAGTGAGGAAGGGGTCGAAGTCCATGCCGAAGACCCGGTCCTTGGCGTACCGCGCGAGCTGCGGGCGATACTCCGTTTCCAGCTTGGCCTTCTCCTGCACGGACAGGCCCCGCCCGAAGTCGGGCAGCCCCTCCCGGTGGAGCACGTGCAGCAGGGTCTCGCGCAGGAAGCCACCGGTGCCGCAGCACGGGTCGAGAACCGTCTCGTCGAGCTGCGGGTCGAGCAGCTCGACCATGAAGCGGGTCGCGACATTCGGGGTGAAGTACTGGCCTCGATCGCCACGCAGGTTCTCGCCAACGAGTTCCTGGTAGGCGGCGCCGATCGCGTCCAGGGAAGTGCCGTGCAGGGGGTAGGTGGACAGTTCGCTGGTGATGAACGTGAGCGCGGCGTCGTTGAGGGTGAGACGGTCGTACTCGGTGAACTGCTGCTCCGCCGCGTGGGCCTCCTTGACCTCCTTGAAGAGTTCGCGTACCCGGTCGGCGACGGCCTTGCTGCCCGCGTCGCTCTCGGCGAGGGCGGCGAGTTCCGTCGTATCGACGTAGAACCGGGGCTCGCGTCCCTGCTCGCGTACCAGCTCCTCGTCGTGCAGCTTGGCGAACAGCACGTAGAGGAACTGCCAGAACGCGGCATCCTTGGGCAGGCCCTCGTTGCCGTGGATGAAGTCGTGGCAGCGGCGGAACGCGAACTTGAGCATCGTCTCGTCGGCGCTGCGCATGATGCCGAGCGAGGAGATGTTGCCCTGGGCGTCGAAGAGGCTGGCGTCGCCGCGCGGCCAGTTCGCGAGCGGCAGGTACTCGTCCTCGAAGCGGGACGGGTCACGGCGGATGAAGTAGAGGTCCTTGTCGTCCGTCCACATGCCGTACACGCACTCCGGCCCGGCCCCGTGCATGAGGTCGGCAACCTCGTCGATCTGTTCCTTGGCGCGCGCGAACGTACGGATCTTGGAGACGGTACGGCTGTCGTTGCGGGGCGGCTTGATGACGACGATCCGGCGGATGTACTCCCGCTCGTGATCCGCGCGGTGCTTGAAGATCGCGATGCTCGCCCGTTTCCACGACTTGCGGCCGGTCTTCCGGTTCTCGACCTGGATCCGGAAGTCGGCCTCCATGTCGCGCGGGTCGATGCCGTACTGATAGACGAGCGCTCGGGCGATCCGCTGCCGCACCTCCTCCATCGGCGTGTGCTTGACGACCTTGTCACCGGAGATGTAGTCGAAGATCTCGTCGTCCTGGAGCTTGCGCGGCCCGGAGCTCTCCTCCGGCGCCCCCGCCGCACGCCCCTTCCCAAACGCCGTCGCCGCCGGCTTCGGCCTCCGCTCGCCCTCCCCGGGAATGTCGAAGCCCAGCTGTTCCTCACCCATCGCGCCTGCGCCCACCTTGTCCCGTATTGCCACAATTAACCCCGCCTGCGGTCATCCGGCGGCACCGCCCAAGACTAGGCCAGCGCGGAACCGGTTCCTCACCGGTTCTTGTGGTCCGCCTCGATGTCGAGGCGCAACTCCAGTCGCGTCCCGTCCGAAAGGAGCCCCCGAGGCTCCGCAACCTGACCTCGAACACTGAATTGCTCATAAGGTGAATCTTGTGCCACCATGTGCACATGGTTGAGATCGCTATTAGCGCAGCCCGCTCCCAGCTCGGGGACCTGGTCCGCCGCGCCGCCCACGGCCGCGAGACCATCGCCCTCACCGACCACGGCCACGTAGCCGCCCTTCTCGTCTCTCCCCAAGTGATAGAGGATCTCGAAGACGCCCTCGCAGTGGCCGAGTACAAGCTGAAGAAGGAACAGGGAACGCTGGAGCCGGGCATCCCGCACGAAGAAGTCGGCCGAATGCTGGGGCTGCGGTAAGTGACCTACGAGATCATCTGGGAGCCGCGCGCCACGAACGCAGCTGCTCGGTTCCTCAAGGACGACCCGGTCGGGCTGGCCGCCGTCTATGAAGCGGTGGACACTCTGGCCACCCAGCCTCGCCCACGTGGCTCCATCCCCTACGGGTCACAAGACATCCGGCGGCTGCACGTCGGTGACTACCGGGTTCTGTACATCATCGACGACGGCGTCATCCGCATCATGGTCACCCACCTCGGCCGTACTACCTGAACCCCGACGAGGCGCCTTGCAAGGCCAGCACATCGCAGAGCCGCGCTTCCCTGCCAACCAGGGGAAGAGCGGCTCTCCGTCGTACACGGCGCCGGTGCGGGACGGTCAGCGCAGCGCCCCGACCACCTGCCCCACCACCGGCACGCCGCCGATCGACTCCGCCTGCGCCACCGGACCGGTCAGGGAGCGGGACGACAGGGGCTTGAAGTCGGCGAGCTGGGTGCCGACGCCGTTGTCGAGGGGGTCGACGCCGGTGCCCGCCAGCGGGTTGGGCTTGAGACCGGCGATCGGGCCGGTGACGTAGCCGACCGAGCCGGTGAGGGCCGCCAGTCCCGTCTGCGGGTCGACATGGCCGAGCGAGGTCGGCCGCGGCGGCACCTCCGCGACCGGTTCGGTGGCCGCGGACGCCGTCGCGGCGCCCGCGCCCAGGGCCGCGGAGGCGGTCGCGAGGGCGATCAGCGCGCGCCGCGCGGTGCGGTGCCGGGGGGAACTGTGTCGGGCCATCATGGGTGCCGCCTTCTGGTGCGCGGGGTAATCATGTCGACACGAAGGGTAGTTGAGGCGTGACGTGCGCTCCAAAGCCGACCCGCGGGGTCGGCAGGGGCCGCGCCATGCGTCAAACTGGTGTTCCGTGAGCATTCATCCCCCGTCTTCCGCCCGTGTGGTGCTGCTGTGCGGCCCCTCGGGTTCCGGCAAGTCCCTCGTCGCCGCCCGTTCCGGGCTGCCCGTGCTGCGCCTCGACGACTTCTACAAGGAGGGTGACGACCCGACGCTGCCGCTGGTGGCGGGGAGTTCGGACATCGACTGGGACCACCCGCGGTCCTGGGACGCGGACGTCGCCGTGGACGCCATCGCCCGGCTGTGCGCCACGGGGTCGACGACCGTGCCGGTGTACGACATCGCGAAGAGCGCCCGCACCGGCGAGGAGGCGCTGCACATCGGGCGTGCCCCGCTGTTCGTGGCGGAGGGCGTCTTCGCGGCGGAGATCGTGGCGCGCTGCCGTGAACTGGGCCTGCTGGCCGACGCGTTGTGCCTGAGCCGCGGTGCGCTCACCACCTTCAGGCGGCGCTTTGTGCGGGACCTCGCGGAGGGCCGCAAGTCGGTGCCGTTCCTGCTGCGCCGCGGGGTACGGCTGATGCGCGCGGAGCGGTCGATCGTCGCCCGCCAGGTGGCGCTGGGCGCGCACGCCTGCGACCGGGACGAGGCGCTGGTCCGGCTGGCCGCCGCGGCCGTACGCCGGGTACGGCCGGCCGCACCGCCGCAGGACCACACACCCCCGGCACAGACCCAGACACCGGCGTAGCCCGGGAGGAATCCGGGGGAATCCAGGGGAATCCAGGGGAATCCGGAGAAACACGAGAAGCGGGACTGGATGGACCCCCCGGCCCTCCAGTCCCGCCGTTCCCCCGCTGTCCCCCCTGCCATCCGTGGGTCCCCCCGGACTCACGGACCCCCGTGTTTCCCCTTCCCCCGTTTCCCCGTTCCCCCCGGCCTTCAGGCGACCAGTTCGCCGAAGGCGTTCTCCTCGTCACGGCCGACGCTGAGGACCTCGTCGTCGCGCAGCCGGCGCAGTGAGCGCCAGATGCTGGACTTGACCGTGCCGACACTGATGCCGAGGATGTCCGCGATCTCCGGGTCCGTACGGCCCTCGTAGTAGCGCAGGACCAGCATGGTGCGCTGGAGTTCGGGCAGCCGGGCCAGCGCCTGCCATAGCACGGCGCGCAGTTCGGTGCCGCGCATCGCGTCCGTGTCGCCGGGCGTCTCCGGCAGTTCCTCGGTCGGGTACTCGTTGAGCTTGCGGCGCCGCCAGGCGCTGATGTGCAGATTGGTCATGGTGCGGCGCAGATATCCGCCGACCGCCGCCTTGTCACTGATCCGGTCCCACGCCCGGTACGTCGAGAACAGCGCGCTCTGCAACAGGTCCTCGGCCTCGAAGCGGTCGCCGGTCAGATGGTAGGCGGTTGCGTACAGGGAGGCGCGGCGCTCCTGGACGTAGGCGGTGAACTCCGCTTCCGTCAGCGAGCGGCGCTCCCCCGAGTCCTCCCTGTACGCGGCTCCCCCGTGGGCCCCCGTGACCCCCGTCGTGCTTCCCCCCGTACGCGCGTCAACCACCGACATGTACGCGGTGTGCTGACGCCCGGTGCCGCGGGCGCACCCCCGGCCTCCCCCACGCTCGAACGCGCTCGCGCGGGACGGACTCCCCTCCGCACCGGACTTCTCGTAACCCCGGTTCACGTCGTGCAGACGCGTGACGACCGCGCTGGTGCTCATGCCGTGCAGCGTGTTCATCTCGCGCCCCCTGTCGTGGACTTCGGTGTTCGGTCTTGCTTCCTTGCCTGTGCCGAAAATCTTGCCCGGGTGACTTCATGGCCGTGTCCGCCGACTGTCACAGACCTGTCACAGCGGCCCGGCACAGTTGCGTGACCGGCCGTGCACGGACTGTGGCGGTATCGCGGTTTCCGGGCGCCCGCGGGTCCCACAGGTCGTCCGGCACCCCCTCCATGGGCCAGAATGAGCCCCGTGCCTTCCCTGTTGCTGATCGAGGACGACGACGCCATCCGTACGGCCCTGGAGCTCTCACTGACGCGCCAGGGACACCGGGTGGCCACCGCTGCCACCGGCGAGGACGGTCTGAAACTGCTGCGCGAACAGCGACCGGACCTGATCGTGCTGGATGTGATGCTGCCCGGCATCGACGGATTCGAGGTGTGCCGGCGCATCCGGCGCACGGACCAGTTGCCGATCATTCTGCTGACCGCGCGCAGCGACGACATCGACGTGGTGGTCGGCCTTGAGTCGGGCGCCGACGACTATGTCGTCAAGCCGGTGCAGGGCCGCGTCCTGGACGCCCGGATCCGTGCCGTGCTGCGCCGCGGGGAGCGGGAGGCCAGCGACTCGGCGACGTTCGGGAGCCTCGTCATCGACCGCTCGGCGATGACCGTGACCAAGAACGGCGAGGACCTTCAGCTCACCCCGACCGAGCTGCGGCTGCTGCTGGAGCTGAGCCGGCGGCCCGGTCAGGCGCTGTCCCGGCAGCAGTTGCTGCGACTGGTCTGGGAACACGACTACCTCGGTGACTCGCGGCTGGTGGACGCGTGCGTCCAGCGGCTGCGCGCCAAGGTCGAGGACGTGCCGTCGTCGCCGACGCTGATCCGTACCGTCCGTGGTGTCGGCTACCGCCTGGACGCTCCTCAGTGACGAAGGCGCAAGGGGGGTTCCGCGGCTGGGCCGCGGGTCGCAAGGGAGTCCTGTCACGGCTGCGCTTCACCAGTCTGCGGCTGCGGCTCGTGGTGGTGTTCGGGCTGGTCGCGCTGACGGCCGCGGTGTCCGCCTCGGGCATCGCCTACTGGCTCAACCGGGAGGCCGTGCTCACCCGGGCCCAGGACGCGGCGCTGCGCGACTTCAAGCAGGAGATGCAGAACCGGGCGAGCGCGCTGCCCGTGCATCCCACCCAGGACGAACTCCAGCGTACGGCGGGGCAGATGGCGGGCAGCAGCCAGCGGTTCAGTGTGCTGCTGGTCGGCCAGGACGCGGGCGGCCGGACGGTGTACGGCACGTCGGGCGGGCTCAGCGGGTTCGCGCTGGAGGACGTCCCCCGGTCGCTGCGGGCCGCCGTGGACAAACGGCAGCCGGTGAGCGACGGCAACAAGTCCGCGTACCACCTGTACTGGCAGCGGATCGTCGAGCACGGCACCCCGTACCTGGTGGCCGGCACGAAGGTGATCGGCGGCGGCCCGACCGGTTACATGCTCAAGTCGCTGGAGCCCGAGGCGAAGGACCTCAACTCCCTCGCCTGGTCGCTGGGCATCGCCACGGGTCTCGCGCTGATCGGCTCCGCGCTGCTCGCGCAGGCCGCCGCGACGACCGTGCTGAAGCCGGTGCACCGGCTGGGCGTGGCCGCCCGGCGGCTCGGCGAGGGCAGGCTCGACACCCGGCTGCGGGTGTCCGGCACCGACGAACTCGCCGATCTGTCCCGGACGTTCAACAACGCGGCCGAGGCGCTGGAGAAACGGGTCGCCGACATGGCCGCCCGCGACGAGGCGTCCCGGCGCTTCGTCGCGGACATGAGCCACGAGCTGCGCACCCCGCTGACCGCCATCACCGCCGTGACGGAGGTGCTGGAGGAGGAGCTGGACTCGGACGCCGGGAGCATGGACCCGATGATCGAGCCCGCGGTGCGGCTGGTGGTGAGCGAGACACGGCGGCTGAACGACCTGGTCGAGAACCTGATGGAGGTCACCCGCTTCGACGCGGGCACCGCCCGGCTGGTCCTGGACGACGTGGACATCGCCGACCAGATCACCGCCTGCATCGACGCCCGTGCCTGGCTGGACGCGGTGGAGCTGGACGCCGAGCGCGGCATCCACGCCCGTCTCGACCCGCGCCGCCTCGATGTGATCCTCGCCAACCTGATCGGCAACGCGCTCAAGCACGGCGGCTCGCCGGTGCGGGTCTCGGTGCGGGTGGCCGGCGAGGAGGGTTCACAGATCGTCATCGCCGTCCGCGACCACGGGCCCGGCATCCCCGAGGACGTCCTGCCGCACGTCTTCGACCGCTTCTACAAGGCCAGCGCATCCCGACCGCGCTCCGACGGCAGCGGCCTCGGCCTGTCCATCGCCCTGGAGAACGCGCACATCCACGGCGGCGAGATCACCGCCGCCAACTCGGCCGAGGGCGGCGCGGTGTTCACGCTGCGGCTGCCCCGGGACGCCGCCAAGCTGACGGAGCCGGACGACGAGACCGGTCCTGCCGCCGACGCCGGTGAAGGCGACCGCGACGGCAGCGTCGGCCGGGGCGACGACAAGGGGGAGGCGTGATGACCGTACGGCGGCTGCTGGCCGTCCCCGTGCTCGCCGCGCTGCTCGCCGGCTGCGGGATCCGGGCCACCGAGGTGCCGACGGACTTCGGCGGCGCGCCCTCGCGGGTGCCGTGTTCGCTGTCCGAGGCGGACCGGTCGACGCAGGCCGCGCAGGGCGGGGTGCCCGTGCAGGTGTTCCTGCTGTGCGGTGCGTCGCTGGTGACCGTGGACCGTACGGTGCGCGTCCCTGACGGCACGGCGGACGCCCGGCGGCGGGCGCATGTGGCGCAGGGGCTGCTGGACCAGCTCGCCCGCACGCCCTCCGACAGCGAGCGGAACGCGGGCTATGCGACGTATGTGCGCGGCGGCATGAGCGTGAGCGGGCCGCGGCCCAAGGACCCCGAGGACACGTTGCGGCTGAGCACGGCCCCGGAACAGCTCACCTCGTACGCGCTCGCCCAGATCGTCTGCACGTTCTCCGACTCGACGGCGGCCGAGGGCGACGGCTCGGTGGTGCTGGGCGGGCCGGGCGGCGAGCCTCCCCGCCGCTACGAGTGCGGCGACGACGTCCGTTCCCGCCCGGGCACCACCCGACCCCCCTCCACCACCGTCACAAACAACTGACACCCCCACGCACGCCCCGGGCCGGGCCCCGCGCAGCCCAACCGCGAGCCCACCACCGCAGGGATGCGGCACAGGGCGTGTGGGTGTGTCGTACGCCTCATGCGGCCGTGCGGGGGCTATCCGGAACCGATCGCGCGCGGGGGCGCGTCTAGGGGGGCGTGCAGCGTCAAGGCTCCATCGGCGGCAGCGCCGCGATCCGTATCCGGGTGACAGGGGGTGTCCTCCTCGTCGCACATCTCACGCTCGTCGCCTGGCTGATGCTGCGCCCCCTGAACGTCCCCTGGGTGATGCCCGCCAACCTGCACCCGCTCGCCGGTATCCGGGCCGATCTGGCACTGGGCTGGCCCGAGGCGGCCCGGCGGATCGGCGAGGGGGTCGCCCTGCTGGCGCCGCTGGGCGTGCTGCTGCCGATGGCGCACGGCCGGCTCACCGTCTCCCCGCTCGCCTCCCTGTTCCGTACGGCCGCGGCGGGCGCCCTGCTCTCGCTGGGCATCGCCCTGTTGCAGACCGGGGTGCCGGGCCGGGTCGTGGACGTGGACTCGCTGCTGCTGAACACGGTGGGCGTGGCGCTGGCGCACCTCGCCGTGGTCCCCGCGGGCCGCTCCTGGCTCCGCCGCAGGGGCGAGCGCGTACGGCGCACGCCCCTCCACCAGGAGGAAGCGGCTCAGGGCCGGACCCCGACGATTCCCAGGGTCGGCATCGCACCGTAGGGCGACGCCCCGCCGCACGCCGCTCCGTACCGTTGCGGTCAGATGGGCAGCCGAGCCCACACCGGCGGGCGGCAAGGGCCGTGCAAGAGCACCTTTCCCCACGCGCCGGCCACGAGGGAGTCGAAGGAGCGCGCCGATGTCGAGAGCGCATGGGGGCCCCTCCCGCGCGAGCGAGTTCGAGCGTGGGGGAGCGCGGAGGCCCGAAGGGTTGAGCACGATCGCGGTCTCGACATCGGCTGAGGCGCCCCGTAGACGACCGAGCATTGAAAAGGAGTGGTGACATGACTGCCCTCGCCCGCCCCACCCACGGCCGCGTACTCGGCGGAGTGTGCGCAGCGCTGGCACGGCGCTTCGGCACGTCCGCGACGACGATGCGGGTGATCTTCCTGGTCTCCTGCCTGCTGCCGGGCCCGCAGTTCCTGCTGTACCTCGCCCTGTGGATCCTGCTGCCCTCGGAGGAGAAGTCCAGGTCGGCGGCCTGGTAACCGCCCGGCGCGGTGAGCGCGCAAGAACGCCGTCGGAGCGCACCCCGGGAGGAGGGGGTGTGCTCCGACGGCGCGTCGTGGAGTCGTGGAGTACGGCTCAGCCGAGCGGGACCCCGTTCACCGGCAGGCCGTGCGTGGGCAGGCCCTGCACCGGCAGTCCGCCGAGCAGGCCGCCGACCGGCGCGGTCGGGCCCTGAGCGAGCACCTGCTGGGCGGCGGGCTGGGCGGCGGCCAGTCCGGCGCCGACGGCGGACTGCCCCTGGGCGAGCGCCGCACCCGCACCCGGCAGCGCCGTGGCGACGTTCTCGGCCGGCAGCGTCCGGGTGATGCCGTCGAGCGCCTGGGTGGCGTCCGGGACGGCCGGGGCCGCGTCGGCGGCGCCCGCGCCGGCCGCGGCGAAGGCGGCACCGAGGGCGGCGACACCGAAGGTCTTGACAGCAGACTGCTTCATGGGGAATGCGTCCTTGCATGCGATGACGGGGTTCAGCGGTCCCCGACCGTAAACACGGCGCACCGCCCGCCGCAAACATCGAAATGCGGACGGATGGTGAAGCCGGCCCGTGTTCCGTGTGCCGCCTCGCGGGTGTATTCAGCCCTCCCGAGCGACAGAACCGCTGGTGGAAGCGGTCTGCCGGAACAGCCATTCGGATTTCAGCTCCGCGTATCCGGGCTTGACGACGTCATTGATCATGGCCAGTCGTTCATCGAAAGGAATGAACGCTGATTTCATCGCATTGACGGAGAACCACTGCATGTCGTCGAGCGTGTAACCGAATGCCTCGACAAGGTGATCGAATTCCCGGCTCATGCTGGTGTGCGACATCAGCCGGTTGTCGGTGTTCACGGTGGCCCGGAAGTGCAGCCGGCGCAGCAGCCCGATCGGGTGCTCGGCGTAGGAGGCGGCGGCCCCGGTCTGCAGGTTGGAGCTGGGGCACAGTTCCAGCGGGATGCGCTTGTCCCGCACGTACGAGGCGAGCCGTCCGAGCCGCACCGAGCCGTCCTCGTCGACCTGGATGTCGTCGATGATCCGCACCCCGTGTCCGAGCCGGTCTGCGCCGCACCACTGGAGGGCCTGCCAGATGGACGGCAGTCCGAAAGCCTCGCCGGCGTGGATGGTGAAGTGGTTGTTCTCGCGCTTGAGGTACTCGAACGCGTCGAGGTGCCGGGTGGGCGGGTAGCCGGCCTCGGCGCCCGCGATGTCGAAGCCGACGACGCCCAGGTCCCGGTAGCGGTTGGCGAGTTCGGCGATCTCCAGGGCGCGGGCGGCGTGCCGCATGGCGGTGAGCAGGGCGCCGACCCGGATGCGGTGGCCGCTCTCCCGGGCCAGCGCCTCGCCCTGCCGGAAGCCCTCGTTGACGGCCTCGACCACCTCTTCCAGGCTCAGCCCGCCCTCCAGGTGCTGCTCGGGGGCGTAGCGCACCTCGGCGTAGACGACGCCGTCGAGGGCCAGGTCCTCGGCGCACTCGCGGGCGACGCGGATCAGCGCGTCGCGGGTCTGCATTACGCCCACGGTGTGCGAGAAGGTCTCCAGATACCGCTCCAGGGAGCCGGAGTCGGCGGCCTCACGGAACCAGACGCCGAGTTTGTCGGGGTCGGTTTCGGGAAGCTGGGAGATGGGGGTACCTCCCACGCCTTTAGGGCTGTGGGGGACGGTCTCCCGGGCTAGGTCGACGACGGTGCCGGGGCGCAGGCCGCCGTCGAGGTGGTCGTGCAGCAGGACCTTGGGGGCCCGGCGGATCTGGTCCGGCGTCGGGACGGTCCCGGTCGGTGCAGTCTGGCTCGTCATTTCCGCACTCTAACTCCTACGCGCGTAGATCACGGGCCGCGGGTCTCCGTCGATACCCAACGGTGACCGCACGGAAGGGTCGCGTACACCGCTGCTTCTGACACTGTTCTGCCATGGCACAGCAACTGACGCCGCTGCGAACGGCCAGGCTGGGAAGGGCAGTCGGCCGGGAGCCGACGGCGGTGAGCGGGGCGGTGCTGATCCTGCCCGGCGGTGAGGAGGTCTCCGCCCGCAGACCGTCGCCCGTGTGGGCGACGGCGTTCGTCCGCGCGCTCGGCCGGACGCTCGCCAAGGCGGGCCGCGGCGAGGGACTGGCCACCCACGCCGTGCACTACCGCTATCGCGGCTGGAACGGCAGCGAGGCGCATCTCGCGCAGGACGCGTCCTGGGCGGTCGACGAGGTCGTACGCCGCTACGGCGATGTGCCGGTGTGCCTGGTCGGGGTCGGTATGGGCGGCCGGGCGGCGCTGCGCGCGGGCGGCCATGACGCGGTCAACTCCGTGGCGGCCATCGCCCCTTGGCTGCCCGAGGACGACGTGGCGGCGCCGCCGGAGCCGGTGCGGCAGCTGGTGGGGCGGCGGGTGCTGATCGTGCACGGCACGAACGACGAGCGGACCGATCCGGAGCTGTCGTTCCGGCTGGCCGCCCGGGCGAAGAAGGCGAACCGGGAGGTGTGCCGGTTCGAGGTGCACTCCGACGGGCACGGGCTGCATCAGCACCGGCACGAAGTGCTGGCGCTCGCCGCGGACTTCGCGATGGGCGCGCTGTTCGGGCACGCGTTGTCCCGTCCCGTGGAGGACGCCCTGGCCGCGCCGCCGCCCATCGGCCTCCGCATGCCCCTCGCCACCGGCTTCGGCCGCTCCCTACGCCACCCCTGACCCATCCCGGCCGGCTCTTCTCCCCCATCTCGCGGTGACGGGGCCGCCGCCGGCGTGGCCGCGCCCGCCGGTCGATACGTGTCCCGACCAGGGACGGTGGAGGGGGTCAGGGCAGGAGGTTGCCGCGTTTGGACAGGAGGAACTTCTTGAACGCGGCCACCGGTGGGGTGTCCGGGTGGCCGTCCAGCCAGGCCACTCCGATCTCCCGTACCGCGCGGGGAGCCGTCACCGTCAGTTCCACCACGCCCGGACGCGGGACCGCGGGCGGTGGCAGCAGGGCCACTCCGAGCCCGGCCGCCACCAGCCCCCGAAGGGTCTCCGCCTCCTCCCCCTCGAAGGCGATCCGCGGCTTGAAGCCCGCCTCCTTGCACACGGCGTCGGTGATACGGCGCAGGCCGTAGCCGGGCTCCAGGGTGACGAAGACCTCCTCGGCGGCCTCCGCGAGCCGGATCCGGCGCCGTCCCGCGAGACGGTGGTCGGCGGGCACCACCAGACGGAGCTTCTGCTCGTCCAGGCGGCGCCCCACCAGGTCCGGGGCGTCGGGGACCGGCGAGGTCAGACAGAGGTCGAGTTCGCCCGCGCGCAACCGCTCCAGCATGGCCTCGCCGTAGTTCTGCACCAGGCTGAAGCGCACGCGCGGATGGTCGGCGCGGAACGCGTGGATGAGCCCGGGGACCGTCTCGGCGCCCAGAGTGTGCAGAAAGCCGAAGGCGACCTTGCCGGAGGCCGGGTCGGCGTCGGCGCGCACCTCGTCCGCGGCCCGTCCGATCTCGGCCAGGGCGCGTTCGACGGAGGCGAGGAAGGTGCGGCCGGCCGGGGTGAGCGAGAGGGTGCGGCCGCGGCGGGCGAAGAGGTCGACGCCGAGGTCCTGTTCGAGGCGGACCATGGCCCGGGACAGGGTGGACTGCGGGACCTGCGCCTCCAGCGCGGCCCGCGTCACATGCTCGGTACGGGCGACCGCGGCGAAGTAGGCGAGCCGCGGGGCGAGCAGCCGCGCCATGTCGGTCATGTCTTCTGTGTCACTGGACGGTGACAGACGCGGCTGTGGCCTTTGCTGATGCACCATGGGAACGATTATGCCGATTCCATGCATTGGACGGATCAGCGGCGGGCTCCGTAGCTTCGAGGCATGTCTCCCGCCAGTACCGGGGCGTCCACCGACGTGGACGCCGTCCCGACCGCTTCCGCCGCCGTATCCGCGTCCGCTCCCGCCTCCGCTTCCCACGCCGACGACTCCGACTCCCGTCTCACCCCGGGCGGCCCCGGCTACCGCCGGATGAGCCTCGCCCTCTTCCTCGCCGGTGTCGCGACCTTCGCGCTCCTCTACTCCACGCAGGCCCTGCTGCCGCTCATCTCCGGCGAGTTCGGGGTGGCGGCGAGCGAGGCGAGCTGGACGGTGGCCGCCGCGACCGGCGGCCTGGCGCTGTTCGTGCTGCCGATGAGCGCCCTGTCGGAGCGCTTCGGCCGCCGTACGGTGATGACGGCGTCGCTGGCGGTGGCGGTGTCGGTCGGCGTGCTCGTCCCGTTCGCCCCTTCGCTGGGCGTGCTGGTGGCGCTGCGGGCGGTGCAGGGTGCGGCGCTGGCCGGGCTGCCCGCCTCGGCGACGGCGTACCTGGCCGAGGAGGTCCGGCCGCGGGCGCTGGTCACGGCGATCGGGCTGTTCGTCGCGGGCAACAGCGTCGGCGGGATGAGCGGCCGGGTCATCACCGGCTGGGTCGCCCAGGAGTGGGGCTGGCGGGTCGCGGTCGGCGTGATCGGCGTGATCGCGGTGGGCTGCGCGGTGGCGTTCCGGATGCTGCTGCCGACGCCGCGGCACTTCAAGCCCGGCTCGCTGCGGCCACGGGTCCTCGCCCGTGCGGTCCGCGACCATCTGGCGGACCCGCTCCTGCGCCGTCTGTACGCGATCGGCGCGCTGTTCATGACGGTGTTCGGCGGCGTGTACACGGTGATCGGCTACCGGCTGACGGAGGCGCCGTTCGGGCTGCCGCAGGGCATCGTCGGCTCGATCTTCCTGGTGTACCTGGTCGGCACCGTGTCGGCGTCGACGGCGGGCCGGCTGGTCATGCGCCTCGGCCGGCGGGGCGCCCTGTACCTGGCGGGCGGCACGACCGCGGCCGGTCTGCTGCTGTCCCTGGCGCCCTCCCTCCCGCTGGTCCTGCTGGGCCTCGTGCTGATCACGGCGGGCTTCTTCGCGGGGCACGCGGTGGCGTCCTCGGCGGTCAGCAAGACGGCGACGCACGGCCGGGCGCAGGCCGCGGCGCTGTACCAGTCGGCGTACTACATCGGCTCCAGCGCGGGCAGCACGGTGGGCGCGGTCGCCTTCCACGCGAACGGCTGGCCCGGGACGGTCGGGGTCGCAGTGCTCGCGATCGTCGGCGTCGTGACCATCACGGCCTTCGGCTCCCGGGCAGCCCGCCGCACCACCCCCCGCCCCAAGCCCCTCCCCACCACCCACTGAGCCCAAGAACCCCACCCAGCCCGGGGCGCCGACCACGTGAGGGGATGGGCCTCCCGGCGCGTGAGGGTCGTCGGTCCGTGGGCGTGCGGACGGCCGCCGCCGCACGAACATCGATGCCCAGCAGCAGGACGGGGCCTCGCACGTGAGCGTGAGACGGCCCACGCATGAGGACGGGCCGCCCCGACGGGCGCCCCCAGCCGCGTGACGATGAGCCACCCGGCACGTGAGGGCCGCCGCAGGCGTGCGAGTGGGCGTCGCCCCGCGCGGCCATCGCTGCCCAGCAGCAGGACGGGGCCTCGCACGTGAGCGTGAGACGGCCCACGCATGAGGGTGAGCCGCCCCGACAGGCGGCCCCAGCCCCGTGACGATGAGCCTCCCGGCACGTGAGGGCCGCCGCAGGCGTGCGAGTGGGCATCGCACCGCACGGACATCGATGCCGAGCGGCCCAGGGGGGTTCCCGCGCGTTGAGAGCGGGCGGCCCCCGTGCGGGAGGACGCGCTGCCGCGATCGGCGAGCGGGCGGCGGGCCCACCGCCGGGATAGGGCCCGGCTCCATGGGGCCCGCCCCCCCGTAGGACGGTGAGAGTGGGCTGTTGTCCCGGCGGGTGGTCCCGGCCGCGTGGAGCGAGGGCCTCCCGGCGCGTTGCCCCGACCCTGCCCCTGCCTCTCCCTGCCACTGCCCCCTCCTCTTCCCTCTGCCTCTGCCCCTGCTTCTCCCCTCTACCACTGCCCCTGCCCTTGCCCTTGCCCTTGCCGCCCCCGTTGCTGGGTCCCGGGGGGTGTCGGTGAGGCGGGGTTTTGAAGGGAAACGGTCTGAGCTGGGCGTTTGTGGGCTCGGGGGGCCGTTGTCAGTGGGCTGTTGTAGTTTCCGGAGTACTGGGCGCAAAGGCGCGCGAACAGGAACGGCCACAGGGGTGGGTGGACGATGAGCGACAGCACCGCGACGACGGATCTCGACGTCGCACTGGAGAAGCACCGCGTCGAGCTGACCGGTTACTGCTACCGCATGCTCGGGTCCTCCTTCGAGGCCGAGGACGCCGTACAGGACACCCTGGTCCGCGCCTGGCGGAGCTACGCGAAGTTCGAGGGCCGCTCCAGCCTCCGCTCCTGGCTGTACCGGATCGCGACGAACGTCTGCCTGGACATGCTGACGGCGGGCAACAAGCGGGCGCGGCCCATGGACCTGACCGATGCGACGCCGCTCGCCCAGGCGGCCCTGACCCCCCGCCCGGACAACACCTGGCTGGAGCCGATGCCGGACGCCCGTGTACTGCCCACCGTCGACGACCCGGCGGAGGCCGCCGTCGCCAAGGAATCGGTCCGGCTGGCCTTCATGGCCGCCCTGCAGCAACTGCCGCCCAAGCAGCGGGCGGTGCTGATCCTGCGCGAGGTGCTGGCCTGGAAGGCGAGCGAGGTCGCCGAACTGCTCGGCACCACGGTGGCGTCCGTGAACAGCGCGTTGCAGCGGGCCCGCGCGACGCTCGCCGAGCGGGCGGGCCAGGGCGCGGACGCGGCCGTCTCCGACCCGCTCGACGAGGAGCAGCAAAGACTCCTGGAGCGCTATGTGAAGGCGTTCGAGGGGTACGACATGGCGGCGCTCATCGCCCTGCTGCACGAGGACGCCGTCATGACGATGCCGCCGTTCGACCTGTGGCTGAGCGGCCCGGCCGACATGACCGGCTTCATGACCACCCTCGGTGCCGCCTGCGCGGGCTCCCGCCTGCTGCCGGTCGAGGCCAACGGCCTGCCGGCCTTCGCGCAGTACAAGCCGGACCCGGACAAGGGCGGTTTCGCCGCCTGGGCGGTGCAGGTGCTGGAGGTGTCAGAGGGCCGGATCACCGGTCTGCACTGCTTCCTCGACACCGCCCGCTGGTTCCCCCTGTTCGGCCTGCCCCTCCATCTGGAAGCGGAGGCCGACGAGATCGAGGAGGGCGCGTAGCGCGGGGTCGGCGGCCCGCAGCCGGGTCCGCCCGCCGGCCCTGCGGGCGGTCAGCTCCAGCCGGGCCAGCAGCTCCACCGCCCAGAGCCCCGGCGGCCCGAGCCCGCCCACATCCACGACCACGACCCCCGGCCCGGTGACCGCCAACAGCCCTCGCAGATCGTCGCAGAACCCCGTCACCTCGTCCCGGGCGACGGGGCCGGTCAGCACGAGCACGGCCGGTGTCCTGGCATCCACGTACTGTCAGACCGCCGGAACACCCTCAACTCATCGGCGCCCAAGGACGTTACCGCGCGGCGCTACTCGGCCGGGAACTCTCCGGTGTCGATCGTGGCTCCGAACGGCTCCGGCAGTTCGACGGGATCGCCGAACTTCACGGCACGCAGGATTCGGTACACATCGCCCTTCGGCTCTCCATAGAGCGTAATGGTGGGGCCGCCCGGAGCCCAGCGGTCAATGAGGAGGTAGAGCGGAACGCCTGCCTGCGCGTATCCAGCGGCCTTCTTGATGCGGTCGTTACTGGCGTTGGACTTGGACGTGACCTCGACGATCAGCTCAGCCGCAGCCGCTGAGACGTAGTTGGGCCCCTCCGCGCGCAGTACCTCCCTCGGCACCACCGCAAGGTCGGGCACGTAGAGGCCGTCGCGGGACGGCACGGCCATGCCCAACGTCTGGTAGATACCCCAGCGACGGGGGATGACCTGATACAGCTCGTACTGCAACAGTTCGGCAATGTCGTTGTGGACGTTGGACGGCGGTGGTGCCACGGTGACGATCCCCTCGATGATCTCCACCTTGCAGCCCTCTGGCGCGTCCGTCTCCTGCCAGATCCGGACGAGGCCGTCCCACTCGTGGCCGCTGGCCGTCGTGTGGTCGACGGTGAGTGCGCTCATGGCGGTCTCCAATCGGTGCGTCACCGATCCCAGCATGCCCAACGGGACCGGTGCCGGTCCACCGGTCCCGTTCACCCGAATGGGGAAACCGCAGGTCAGGCGATACGTTCCAGCACTACGGGGGACGCCGTGAAGGCCGTGCCCGGCGCCGCGATGTCGTAGGAACCCTCCACCGCCTGGAGCGCGTACGCGAACCGCTCCGGGGTGTCCGTGTGCAGGGTCAGCAGGGGCTGACCCGCGGTCACCTTCTCGCCCGGCTTGGCGTGCAGTTCGACGCCCGCCGCCGCCTGCACCGGGTCCTCCTTGCGGGCGCGCCCCGCGCCGAGGCGCCAGGCGGCGACGCCGATGTCGTAGGCGTCGAGGCGGGTGAGGACACCGCCGGCCGGGGCGGTGACGGTGTGCTGTTCGCGCGAGGCGGGCAGCGGGGCGTCGGGGTCGCCGCCCTGCGCCGCGATCATCCGGCGCCAGACGTCCATGGCGGAGCCGTCGGCCAGGGCCTTGGCCGGGTCGGCGTCCGTGATGCCCGCCGCGGCCAGCATCTCCCGGGCCAGGGCGAGGGTCAGCTCCACCACGTCAGCGGGGCCGCCGCCGGCCAGTACCTCGACGGACTCGCGGACCTCCAGGGCGTTGCCGGCCGTGCGGCCGAGCGGGGTGGCCATGTCCGTGAGGAGCGCGATGGTCCGCACCCCGTGGTCCGTGCCGAGGCCGACCATGGTCGAGGCCAGCTCGCGGGCGTCCTCGATGGTCTTCATGAAGGCGCCGGTGCCCACCTTGACGTCCAGCACGAGCGAGCCGGTGCCCTCGGCGATCTTCTTCGACATGATCGAGGAGGCGATGAGGGGGATCGCCTCGACCGTGCCGGTGACGTCGCGCAGCGCGTACAGCTTCTTGTCGGCGGGGGCCAGGCCGTCGCCGGCCGCGCAGATCACCGCGCCGGTGGTGTCGAGGACGTCCAGCATCTCCTCGTTGGACAGCAGCGCCCGCCAGCCGGGGATGGACTCCAGCTTGTCGAGGGTGCCGCCGGTGTGGCCGAGGCCGCGCCCGGACAACTGCGGCACGGCGGCCCCGCAGGCCGCCACCAGGGGCGCGAGCGGCAGCGTGATCTTGTCGCCGACGCCGCCGGTGGAGTGCTTGTCGGCGGTCGGGCGGGACAGTGAGGAGAAGTCCATGCGCTCGCCGGAGGCGATCATCGCGGCGGTCCAGCGGGCGATCTCCCGCCGGTTCATGCCGTTGAGCAGGATGGCCATCGCGAGCGCGGACATCTGCTCGTCGGCGACCTCCCCGTGGGTGTAGGCGTCGATGACCCAGTCGATCTGCTCGTCGGTCAGCTCTCCGCGGTCCCGCTTGGTGCGGATGACGGAGACGGCGTCCATGGCCATGGCCTTCCTTCCGGAATTGCGCAGATGCGGCCCCCCGAGCGAGGCCGAGGGGGCCGCACGGGAGTTACTTGGTGAGGTGGTCGGGGCCGAAGGCCTGGGGCAGCATCCGGGACAGCGGCAGGACGCCCTCGGGGGTGTCGAGGAGCAGGTCGGACCCGCCGAACTCGTACAGCAGCTGGCGGCAGCGGCCGCACGGCACGAGCAGCGCGCCCGTGCCGTCCACGCAGGTGAAGTGCGTGAGCCGGCCGCCCCCGGTGCGCCGCAGTGCGGAGACAAGGCCGCACTCGGCGCACAGGCCGAGACCGTAGGAGGCGTTCTCGACGTTGCAGCCGGAGACCGTGCGCCCGTCGTCGACCAGGGCCGCCGCCCCGACGGGGTAGCCCGAGTAGGGGGCGTACGCGTGGGTCATGGCCTCCCGCGCCTCGGCGCGCAGCGCCTCCCAGTCGACGGCGGCGGGCCCGGTCACTTGCCCTGTCCCTTCCGGTACGGCAGGCCGTCCGCCTTCGGCATCCGCAGGGACTGCGCGGACAGCGACAGCACGAGCAGGGTGACGAGGTAGGGGGTGGCGGTGACGAGCTGGCGCGGGACCTCGTTGGTGGTGGCGTACCAGACGAACATCAGGGCGGCGACCACGGCGGTGACGACGGCCGGTACGTACCGCTTGCGCCAGGCGAGGTAGGCCGCGCCGAACACCAGCAGGATGGCGAGGAGCAGGATCAGCGCGTGCACGTTCACCGTGCCGCCGCGCAGGTTGAGGCTGTCGGTGTAGCCGAACAGGCCGGCGCCCAGCGCGAGGCCGCCCGGCATCCAGTTGCCGAAGATCATCGCGGCGAGGCCGATGTAGCCGCGGCCGGCGGTCTGGCCGTCGAGGTAGACGTTCGAGGCGACGATGGACAGGAACGCGCCGCCGAGGCCCGCGAAGCCACCCGAGATGATCACCGCGATGTACTTGTACTTGTAGACGTTGACGCCGAGGGATTCGGCGGCCACCGGGTTCTCGCCGCAGGAGCGCAGCCGCAGCCCGAAGGCCGTGCGCCACAGCACCCACCAGCTGAGCGGCACCAGCGCCACCGCGATGACGGTGAGCGGCGACAGGTCGGTGACCAGCCCGCCGAGCAGTCCCGCGATATCGGAGACGAGGAACCAGTGCTTCTGGTTGAGGGTGTCCAGCCAGCCGGACAGGCCGGGGATGTCGAAGCTGCCCAGGGAGCTGATCGGCGGGGACTGCTTCGCGGAGCCCTGGGGCGCGTCGGCGAAGGTGAACTTCGACAGATAGCGGGTGGTGCCGAGGGCGAGGATGTTGAGGGCCACACCGGAGACGATGTGGTTGACGTTGAAGGTGACGGTGGCGATGGCGTGCAGCACGGCGCCGAGGGCGCCGCCGATCACACCGAAGAGCACACCGGTCCACGGGCCCCACTGGTAGCCGGCCCAGGCGCCGAACCAGGTGCCGAGGATCATCATGCCTTCGAGGCCGATGTTGACGACGCCGGAGCGCTCGGCCCACAGGCCGCCGAGGCCCGCGAGGCCGATCGGCACGGCGAGGCGCAGGGCGGTGGACATCTGGCCGGTCGAGGTGATGCCGTCCGCGCCGGTGATCAGGCGGACGATCGAGGTCAGCACCAGGACGCCCGCGATGACCAGCAGGAGTACCGGGAGCGACAGGCGGCGGCCGCCCTTGGCGGGCTGCTTCGCCTTCGGCTTCGCGACGGTCGCGGTGCTCATCAGGCCGCCACCTCTTCCTTCTTGACGTTGAGGGCGGCGGCGGCCAGCTCGGCGCCGACCTGGCGCTGCTGGCGGCGCAGGCCCCACTGGCGTACGGCCTCGTACGAGATGACGACCGCGAAGACGATCAGGCCCTGCATGATCGTGGCGATCTCCTTCTCGTACGCCACCGGGGTCGCGTAGTCGAGGGCGGGCGATGCCTTGTCGAGGAAGGCCCACAGCAGGGCGGCGAGGGCGATGCCTCCGGGGTGGTTGCGGCCGAGCAGGGCGATGCCGATGGCGGTGAACCCGAGGCCCGCCGGGAAGCTCAGGCTGTAGGTGTGGGTGTCGCCGAGCAGCAGCGGCAGGCCGGACAGGCCCGCGACCGCGCCGGAGATCAGCATGGAGGTCAGCACCATCCGCTTGGCGTTGACGCCGGAGGCCGCGGCGGCCGTCTCGGAGGCGCCGGTGGCGCGCAGGTCGAAGCCGAACCGGGTGCGGTTGAGGACGATCCAGTACAGGACGCCCAGCAGCACGGCGAGGAAGACCAGGCCGTAGATCTCGCCGACGTCGGAGCCCAGGTCGATGCCGGGGAACCAGCCGGACTTCTCCATGACGCCGGTCGTCATGTTGTTGCCGACCTGGACGCCCCAGACGTCGGCGAGGGTGACATAGCCGATGAGCGAGGTCGCGATGGAGTTCAGCATGATCGTGGCGACGACCTCGCTGACGCCGCGAGTGACCTTCAGGACGCCGGCGATGCCGGCCCAGAAGGCGCCGGTGAACATGGCGACCAGCAGGAGCAGCGGTATCTGCACGAAGCCCGGCAGGGCGATGTTCGCGCCGACGACGGCGGTCATCACCGCGGCGAGCCGGTACTGGCCGTCGACGCCGATGTTGAACAGGTTCATCCGGAAGCCGAGGGCGACCGCGAGGGCGGCGATGTAGTACAGGGACGCCTGGTTGACGATCAGGACCTGGATGTCCGAGTACGGCAGCTGCTCCAGCATCAGCCGGTACGGCTCGAACGGGTTCTTCCCCGAGGCGAGCAGCACGATCGAGGTCAGCGCGATCGCGAGGAGGAGCGCGATGACCGGTCCGGCCACCGCGAGGAGCACCCGCTCCTTGTCGAACTTCTTCATCGGGCCTCGTCCTCCGGACCGGCGCTTGCGTGTTCGAGGTGGCCGGAGGCGGCACCCGTCATGGCCGAGCCCAGTT
Organism: Streptomyces diversicolor; assembly: GCF_057537855.1. Lineage (NCBI taxonomy): Bacteria > Bacillati > Actinomycetota > Actinomycetes > Kitasatosporales > Streptomycetaceae > Streptomyces > Streptomyces diversicolor. The sequence continues at coordinate 183,140 of NZ_BAAJXA010000014.1, read as the reverse complement.
CCTCCGGGGTGATGGCGGCCGGGTCGGCGTCCGCGACCAGCCTGCCGTCGTAGATCACCCGCAGGGTGTCCGACAGGCCGATCAGCTCGTCCAGGTCGGCGGAGATCAGCAGCACGGCCAGGCCCTCCCGGCGGGCCTCGCGGATGCGGTCCCAGATCTGTGCCTGGGCGCCGACGTCCACACCGCGGGTGGGGTGGGCGGCGATCAGGAACTTCGGGTCGTGGCTCATCTCGCGGCCGACGATCAGCTTCTGCTGGTTGCCGCCGGACAGCGAGGCCGCGGTGACGTCGATGCCGGGGGTGCGGACGTCGTACGCCTCGACGATCCGGCGGGTGTCGGCCTGGGCGCCCTTGGGGTCGAGCCAGAAGCCCTTGGCGTTGGGCTTCTCGGTGACATGGCCGAGGATGCGGTTCTCCCACAGCGGGGCTTCCAGCAGCAGTCCCTGGCGGTGGCGGTCCTCGGGGATGTAGCCGACGCCGGACTCGCGGCGCCTGCGGGTGGGCCAGGAGGTGATGTCCTCGCCCAGGAAGAGGATCCGGCCAAAGTCGGCGCTCCTGGTGCCGATCAGCGCGTCGATCAGTTCGGTCTGCCCGTTGCCCTCGACGCCGGCGATGCCCATGACCTCGCCGGCGCGGATGGTGAAGGAGACGTCGTCGAGGACGCGTTTGGCCTCGCCCGTGCCCGTGAAGGCGGTGAGCCCGTCGCCGGCGGGTTCGGCCTCGGCGCCGAGGGAGGCGCCGCCGGCGTGGACGGTGAGGTTCTTCACCTCCAGCACGACCCGGTCGGTGACGGTGGACTCGGCGGTCTCCGGGGTGGGCAGTTCGCTGCCGACCATCATCTCGGCGAGCTGGCGCGAGGTGGTCTCGGAGGGGATCGCGGTGCCGACCGTCGTGCCGCGCCGGATGACGGTGATGTCGTCCGCGACGGACAGCACCTCGCCGAGCTTGTGCGAGATGAAGATGACGGACAGGCCCTCCGCCTTGAGTTCCCGCAGGTTGTCGAAGAGCGCGTCGACCTCCTGCGGTACGAGGACGGCGGTCGGCTCATCGAGGATCAGGGTCCTGGCGCCGCGGTAGAGGACCTTGAGGATCTCCACCCGCTGCCGGTCGGCGACGCCCAGGTCCTCCACCAGCGCGTCCGGGCGGACGCCCAGGCCGTACCGGTCGGAGATCTCCTTGATCTTCCGGCGGGCGGCGCCGCCGATGCCGTACAGCTTCTCGCTGCCGAGCGCCACGTTCTCCAGGACGGTCATGTTGTCCGCCAGCATGAAGTGCTGGTGGACCATGCCGATGCCGCGGGCGATGGCGTCGGCGGGGCTGCCGAAGGCGACCTCCTCGCCGTCGACGCGGATGGTGCCCTCGTCCGGCTTCTGCATGCCGTAGAGGATCTTCATCAGGGTCGACTTGCCGGCGCCGTTCTCGCCGACGAGGGCGTGCACGGTGCCCTTGCGGACGGTCAGGTGGATGTCGTGGTTGGCGACGACACCCGGGAATCGTTTGGTGATGCCCGCGAGCTGCACCGCGGCTGTCGTCGAAGCGGTGGGCGGAGGGCTGCTGGACGCGTCGATGGCGCACTCTCCTCGGGAAAGGGGCCGCTCTACGCGCGTAGCGCCCCTACTTTAAATAGTGCTCGGACCCGATCGACCCTTTCGCACTCGATCCGTTCCGAGCATTCTGCCGTGCGAACGGGGCGCGGAGAGGTCATCCTCCCCGCACCCCGTTCCGTGGCCGTAACGCTGCCATTACAGCGCTCTTTTGACCATGCCCCGGACAACGCCGGGACCCTCGGTCAGGAGGTCTTGACCTTGATGCTGCCGTTCTTGATGCCGTCCTCGGCCTTCTTGAGCGCGGCCTGGAGGTCGGCGTTGCCCTTGAAGGTCGGGTTGGTGTCCGCGAGACCGACGCCGCCGTTGTCCAGGGAGCCGCGGATCTCGCCCGTGAGCGGCTTCTTGTCCTTGATCACGGACTGGGCGAGGTCGTACACCGCGCCCTCGACGTTCTTCAGCGCCGAGGTCAGGATGTAGTCCTTGTACTTGGCGAGCGCGGACTGCGCGTACTGGTCGGAGTCGACGCCGATCGCCCACACCTTGTGCTCGGCGGCGGCCTTGATGACGCCCTGGCCGGACAGACCCGCCGCGTGGTAGACGACGTCGGCACCGGCGTCGATCTGGCCGTTCGCGGCGTTCTCGCCCTTGTCCGGGCTGGAGAAGCCGCCCTCCTGGGCGGTCTCCGTCAGATACTGCTTCTCGATCTTGATCTTCGGGTTGACGGACTGGGCGCCCTGGATGAAGCCCGCCTCGAACTTGTGGATCAGCGGGATGTCCACGCCGCCGACGAAGCCGATGTGGTTCTTCTTGGTGGTCTTGGCCGCGGCCACGCCCGCCAGGTACGAGGACTGCTCCTCGTGGAAGACCATGTCGGCGACGTTCTTCGCCTTGATGGTGTCGTCGTCGATGATGCCGAAGGTGACCTTCGGGTACTTCGCCGCGACCTCCTTGACGGCCGGGGCATAGGAGTAGCCGACCCCGATGATCGGGTTGTAGCCCTGCTTGGCCAGCGTCTCCAGGCGCTGCACCTTGTCCGCGTCGGACTCGCCGTCCTGCGGCTCGATGTCCCGCCCGCCGACGCCGAACTCCTTCTCGGCCTTCTGCAGGCCGGCGTAGGCGGCGTCGTTGAACGACTGGTCGCCCTTGCCGCCGACGTCGTACGCCAGACCGATACCCTTGGACTCCCCACCGTCCTTGGACGAGGTGGACGAGCTGCCGCAGGCGGAAACGGTGACGGCGAGGGCTGCGGTTGCAACGCCTGCAACCGCTATACGGGACACCCGGCGCATGGAACGAGACTCCTTCGTGCAAGCGCCCATACCAGGCGCTGATTCCGCCGCAGCGTAACGCGCGTAGACCAGACGGAAAACCCCTTCTGTCCGGTCCGTTACCGAGCTGTGGCCGCAGTCGGGGCCGTAATGACACACAGCGGCGCGCCCCTTGCCGTCGGCAAGGGGCGCACGCTGCGACGATGTCCGCGCGGCCGGGTGGGCCGCGTCAGCGCCGCCTGATCACTGGGTGTTGACGGTCACCTTGCCGCCGACGATGTCCTGCTCGGCCTTGTCCACGGCGGCGACGACGTCCTTCATCGCCTGGTACTTCGGGTTGCTGTCCGCAAAGCCCACCCCGCCCGACTTGAGGTCGCCGCGCACCTCGCCGCTGAGCGGCTTGCCGTCGACGACGGACTTGGCGAGGTCGTACACGGCTCCGCCGACGTTCTTCAGGGCCGATCCGAGGATGTAGTCCTTGTACTTGGCCAGCGCGCTCTGCCCGTACTGGTCGGAGTCGACGCCGATCGCCCACACCTTGTGCTCGGCGGCGGCCTGGATGACGCCCTGCCCGGAGAGCCCTGCCGCGTGGTAGATGACGTCCGCGCCGGCCTCGACCTGGCCGTTGGCCGCGTCCTTGCCCTTGTCGGGGCTGGAGAAGCCGCCCTCCTGCGCGGTCTGCGTCAGATACTGCTTCTCGATCTTGATCTTCGGGTTGATGGACTGGGCGCCCTGGATGAACCCGGCCTCGAACTTGTGGATCAGCGGGATGTCCACGCCGCCGACGAAGCCGATGTGGTTCTTCTTGGTGGTCTTGGCCGCCGCGACACCCGCCAGATACGACGCCTGTTCCTCGTGGAAGACCATGTCGGCGACGTTCTTCGCCTTGATGGTGTCGTCGTCGATGATGCCGAAGGTGACCTTCGGGTACTTCGCCGCGACCTCCTTGACGGCCGGGGCATAGGAGTAGCCGACCCCGATGATCGGGTTGTAGCCCTGCTTGGCCAGGGTTTCCAGGCGCTGCACCTTGTCCGCGTCGGACTCGCCGTCCTGCGGCTCGATGTCCCGCCCGCCGATCTTGAATTCCTTCTCCGCCTTCTGGAAACCGGCGTAGGCGGCGTCGTTGAACGACTGGTCGCCCTTGCCGCCGATGTCGTACGCGAGGCCGATGCCCTTGCCCGAGTACGTGCCGTCGTCGGACGAACCGGCGGAATCGCTGCTGGACTTGCCGCAACCGGCGGCCGCGAGGGCGACGACCGCGACGGTGGCCGCAACGTGGGAGAACCTCGTCCTCCGAGAGATCAGACGCACAGCAAGCACCCCTTTGTCCCCACGGCACCGTCACCGGTCCGCTTCTTCCCCAATGTGCCGCCTCTGGTGGCGATGTCGGCGCACAGTAACGCGCGTAGAAGGGGAGGGGAACGGGATTGCGCCCGGCCGTTATCGATTCGTGCCGCCCCTGGGTTACCACCATGCTTCAGCGGTTACGCCCGGGTGACACAAGGGGACGAAGGGGTACCGATCCGGCACCCCTTCGGTCCGCGGCGCTACCGTGCCGCGTCGAGCAGGGCGGCGGCGGTGAACAGCTCCACGCCCACCGCGATGGCGTACTCGTCCACGTCGAAGTCGCCCTGGTGCAGATCGCGCACCTGGCGCTCCCCGGGCGGCCGGACACCGAGCCGGGCCATGGCGCCCGGCACATGCTCCAGGTACCAGGAGAAGTCCTCGCCGCCCAGGCTCTGCTCGGTGCCCTCGACGGACTCCGCGCCGCGCCGCGCGACCATGGCGTCCCGTAGCAGTTCGGTCATCGCCGGGTCGTTGACGACGGGCGGCACCCCGCGCACATAGGTGATCTCCGACTTCGCCCGGTGCAGGGTGGCGACCTCGTCGATGGCGGCGTGCACCACGTCCGGGGCCAGCCGCCAGGCCGCGAGGTCCAGGCAGCGCACGGTGCCGGACAACTCGGCGTGCTGCGGGATCACGTTCGGCGCGTGGCCCGACTCGATCCGCCCCCAGGTCACGGCGAGCCCGCCGCGGCTGTCCACCCGCCGGGCCACCAGCGCGGGCACATCGACGGCGACCCGGGCCGCGGCGGTCACCAGATCGGTGGTGAGATGCGGCCGGGCGGTGTGTCCACCGGGACCGTCGAGGGCCACTTCCAGCCGGTCGCAGGCGCTGGTGATCGCGCCCTGCCGCAGCCCGATCCGGCCGGCGTCCACCCGCGGGTCGCAGTGCACGGCGATGATCCGCCCCACCCCGTCGAGCACGCCGGACTCGATGGCGTCGGCGGCGCCGCCGGGCAGCACCTCCTCGGCGGGCTGGAAGATCAGCCGGACGGGCCGCGGCAGCAGGCCCTGCCGGTGCAGCTCGGCGAGGACCAGGCCGGTGCCCAGCACCACGGTGGTGTGCACGTCGTGCCCGCAGGCGTGGGCGCGGTCGGGCACGGTGGAGCGGTAGGCGCACCCGCTCTTGGAGTCCGGGATGGGCAGGGCGTCGATGTCGGCGCGCAGGGCGAGGAGGGGGCCGGGGATGGGCCTGGAGGCGGAGCCGGGGGTGGGCGCGGAGTCGGGGGTGAGCCCGGAGGCCGAGGCGGGGGCCGCGCCGGTGGCAGGCCCGGGGGCGGAGGCAGGGGCGGATGCGGGGGCGGCTGCCTCCGTCACGCCGATGTCACAGACGAGACCGGTTCCCAGGGGCAGGACGCGGGGTTCGAGACCGGCCTGTTCGAGCCGGGCCTTGATCGCCGCGGTCGTACGGAACTCCTGGTTGCCGAGTTCGGGGTGCATGTGCAGGTCGCGCCGGAACGCCACCAGCTCGGCGTAGAGCGCCTCGCTCAGCGTGCCGGGGAGCACGGCATCCTCGGGAAGATCGGCCTCGGACTCTGTGGACATCAGTTGGTTCACCCTCTGAAGGGTATGCCGACCGGCCGGTCAACTACCCCTCGATCAACAAAACTTCAGCCCGTTAGGCGAAGAAAATCTGGCCACTGGCCGCATAGCCGTCGACAAAGGTGGGTAAACTCGCCCGTCCGCCGACCGTGTCGATCATGAACCCAACGGTTGCTCCCTCCACGGATACCACGTCGGGCCTCCCCGGGGCCGGGGCGTCCACCCACCGAAACCTCCGCGCGGCGGGCGCCGGCGCCGGTAGCGTGCGCCGACGTGACCGATCCCACCCCGGATTTCCTCCAGGCCACCCGTTCCGCCTACGACACCATCGCCCGGGACTACGCGGCCCGCGTCCCCGACGGGCTCTCGGAGAGCCCGCTGGACGTGGCCCTGCTCACCGCCTTCGCCGAACTGGTGCGGGCGAACGGCCCCGCCCCGGTCGCCGACCTCGGCAGCGGCCCCGGACACGTCACCGCCCGGCTGCACGCGCTGGGCGTGCCGGTGTTCGGGATCGACCTCTCACCGCGCATGGTCGCGCTGGCCCGTGAGGCACATCCCGGCCTCCGCTTCCACGTCGGCTCCATGACCCGCCTGGACCTGCCGGACGGGACCCTCGGCGGCGTGCTCGCGCTGTACTCGACCATCCATGTGCCCGACGACCATCTGCCGACCGTGTTCGCGGAGATCCATCGCACGCTGGTGCCGGGCGGCCAGGTGCTGCTGGGCTTCCAGTCCGGCGACTCCGGCGACTCCGGCGACCGGGACGGCCGTACGCGCCTCACCGAGCGCTTCGGCCACGAGATCTCGCTCGACTGTCACTGGCGTACGCCGGAGACCGTCTGCGGTCTGCTCGCGGCGGCGGGGCTTGAGCCGCACGCCCGCGTCCTGCGCGAGCCCGAGGCCGGGGCCGGGGCCGAGCAGAAACTCCCCCGGGCTTTCGTCCTGGCCCGCAAGCCGGGGGTGGCGTAGTCGGCGAGGCCAGGGCGGTCTCCTGGCGTAGCCCGCAGGGCCGAGCGGCGTAGCCGACGGGGGCGGGTGGCGTGCCCGCGAGACCGGGAGACGTAGCCGGCGGAGCCGGGAGGCGTAACCCGTGAGACGTAGCCAATGGGGCCGGGAGGCGTAACCCGCGATACCGGGAGGTGTAGCTCGCGAGGCCGGGAGACGTGACCCGCGGGGCCGGGGGCCGGGGCTCAGCGCACCGGGAAGCCGAAGGAGCGGCCCTGCTGCTTGAGCCAGGGGAGGATACGGCGCAGGGCCTCGACGGTCTGGGAGCGGTCGCCGCCCGCGTCGTGGAAGAGGAGTGTCGGCCCGTTGGGCAGTTCCCGCTCGACGGTGGCGACGATGGCGTCCGTGCCCGGCAGCTCCCAGTCCTTGGTGTCCACGTTCCAGCCCAGCGGGCGCATGCCCCGGGAGGCGGCCAGTTTGCGGCTGTAGGGGGTGAAGGCCCCGCCGGGCGCCCGGTAGTACATCGGCCGTACGCCCCCGGACGCCTCGGTGATCATGCGCTCGGCGTCGAGGATCTGCTGCGACTGGTACGCGTGGGACTTGGTGTCCATGGCGGTGTCGTGCGACACCGTGTGGTCGCACAGCCGGTGACCGTCGGCCACCACCTTCTTCACCAGGTCCGGGTGGGCCTGCGCCTGCGTCCCCACCATGCAGAAGGTGGCCTTCACCCCGTACTCCCGCAGCAGGTCGAGTACTTGAGGGGTCCATACGGGGTCGGGGCCGTCGTCGATGGTGATGTTGACGCCGCGCTCCCCCTTGTCCGAGGCGTGCGCGATGCTCACCTCCACCGGCGTGATGTCACCGCCCGGTGTGGGCGACGCGGTGGCATGCGACGACGGGCTGCCCGCGGCACCGGCCTGCGCGGTCCACACCGAGGCGCCGGCGGCCAGCACCGTCACCCCGAGCGCCGCCCCGACCACCTTGCCGTACCAGCCCCGCTTCGCGCCGTGCCGTGTCATGCCCGCCCCGCCTTCCCGCAGTTACTCGCCGGTCGTTGGCCGCCTTCCGACCACATGACAGGACGACGGACGGCGGCCGGGGGATGCGTCTGTTACCGACCGCGGACACTTCCGGGCAATTTCAGGGACAACTCCGTTGGGGTGAGCCGCCTCTCCTCAGGCCGACGCGAGTTCACACCGCACGCATGCGTCCTCCAACTCGCCTGCCCGTACCTGGGTTTGAAGCGGAGGCGGCGGCTCGGGATCGGTGTCCCAGACGCCGCTGTCCACAGGGCGGTTCACGGCAGCCTTCACCGTGACTTCTGCCTCCGGGACTGCATATACCCGGCCCTCGCCTGAGCGCAGGCCACGGCGACCGACGCGAAGCCCGCAGGCACCAACTCGGCGCAACCGGAATGCGCCCAGTAAGCCCAGCCCGGCCCACTGGCGGCCTCCTCATGGTGCGGAGGTGAGCGTGTCCACGTCCGCAGGAGCCGGGGGCAGGACGTCGGGGTTGTCATCCGGGCCGAGCAGCAGGGCCGCCGTGGCCCGCATCGTGGCAACGTCCGGCGGGGTTTGATCCTGTCCTGCCACGGCAGGCGGGCGGGCTGTAGCTTGCATGTGTCGGCGCTCCCTCAAAGCGTTGGCCATGCCCCCGGGCCGTCGCCACGGTCGCGGGGGTCCGGCATGTCCGGAAGCCCCATCGAATCGTTCGGGGCAGAACGGGGAGAGGAGCCGCGCAGGGGGCCAGGGAGGGGCCACACTGGACGGGAGAGGGGGCCGGCGGGTGACGACTGAACGGCGACGGCAGTTCGGGGCGTACTTGGCACGGCTGAGGCGCGATGCTCATAAGAGTCAGAGACAGCTTGCCGCCGTGCTGTGCACGGTCTCGGACACGCGGTCACTCACGCGGAACGACGTCTCCCGATGGGAGCGCGGAGAACGCATTCCGGAATCCTGGCTCCCGTTCATCGCGGAAGTCCTCGGGGCTCCTGCCGTCGAGCTGGAACGGGCCGCTGCCTACGCCCGAGGCGAGTTGGGCGTGCCTCCGTTCGGGGCCGCCGCGGTCCTCTCGGAGCTGATCCCGCCAGGTGATTCGCTGACACCACTGGCCACCCCGATCGGCCGCCGCGTCGGCGGCGATGACGTGGCACGCCTCGCCGCCCGCGTGCACGGCTTCCGACTCGCTGACGACGTGCTGACCGGGGGCGATCTCTTGGCGCCCGTATTCCGGGAACTCGATGCGGCAATGCGGCTGTACCGCGAGAGCACGCACACTGAAGCCGTCGCCGGCGCGCTGCTGGCCCAGGTCGGTGAACTGGCCCAGATCGCTGGATGGATCGCCAGTGACGCCGGGCAGCTCGCACAGGCTGAGCGCGCGTATCGCATCGGGATCGAAGCGGCACGGCAGGCGGGTGATCCCGCACTGGTTGCGAACCTCGCAGGAAGCCTTGCCTACCAGCTCAGCAATACCGGGCACGAGCGCGCCGGGCTTGATCTCGCCCGTGCGGCCGTGGACGAGGCCGGGCGGGACGCCCCTGCCAAGACGCGTGCGCTGTTCTTCGACCGCGTGGCGTGGGCTCATACGCGCGTCGGAGAGCCGCAACCCGCCATGCAGGCGCTCGGGCAGGCGCACGACGCGCTGACAGAAGCGGATGACAGGGCGCCCCAGTGGGCGTACTGGGTGAGCAGGGAAGAGCTTGAGGTGATGGACGCGCGGGTCTTCACCGAACTGCACCGTCCGTTGCGCGCGGTTCCGTTGCTGGCTGACGTTCTGAGTCGGTACGACGCCACGCACGCACGAGAGGTCGTCCTGTACCGCTCATGGCTTGCCGTGGCCCTTGCCGACGCCAACGAACCGGAGCAAGCAGCCGAGGAAACCCGACGTGTCGTCTCCGCATCGGTGGCCATGACGAGCGAACGCACTGCGTCGCGGGCTCGCGTCGTACTTCAACGGCTCCGGGATTTTGAGGGAGTGCCCGAGGTTCGCACCTTGCTTCACGATCACGGACATCTGCTCAGCGCATAGGGGCGCCCGCAGCGCGGCGGTTGCTGTTGCTGTTGCTGTCTGAGCGGAACTTCCTGCTGCGTAAGACCTATCCGGCAGCCGCCACCTCGTGCGCGGCGTCCGCGAGCCATGACGGGGCGTCCCGGTCGATGGCGCGCAGCGTGGACCGGAGGCGAACGCGGGTCCGGGACGATGTGACCGCGCGCACGATCGGTTCGAGCCGCAGCAGCGGCGCTTCGGCCTCCCGCCACGCTCCGAGCCGTACCAGAACGGTCAACTCCGCGAGCACGTTGCCGAACTCACGGCGGCCCCCGTCGTGAGAGGCCGCCGAACTGCGCTGGAGGTGCGGCAGCGCCGCGCGCGGGTCTCCGAGGCTCAGCAGCGTTTCCCCGGTGTGCAGGCCCACTTCGGTGGCGTCGATCCACCACGTGAATGCGGGGTCGTTGGCCTGTATGGAGTCCTGGAGTCCCCCTGCGGCCCGCTCCAGGGCGTCCAGGGCGCGCGTCCGGTCTCCGGCCTGCGCGAGGCTGCGCGCGCGCCGTACGCGGGCCATGAGCGCCACGCGGCCGGGCACCTCCCGGCCGGTCAGCAACTCGTCCGTGATCGCCATAGCCTCACCTGCGCGGCCGGTGTGCACGTCGTTCATGGCGATCAGGTCCAGGATGAACCACTCCAGCGGGCCGTCCCCGGCAAGACGGGCCAGGGTGTGCGCCTCCGCGAGTGTGGCGCGTGCCTCGCGGAACCGGGCGGCGTCGTGGAGCAGCCACCCGGCTACTTCCCCGATCTCCGCCACCTGGGCGAGGTGCTGCTTGTCCTCACCCATGATCCGGCCCCGTTCGGCCTCCCACACCTGCACGGCGGCGTCCGCCACGTGGTCCCCGCCGTGGCGGTTGTCGTGGGCGAGCAGCCACCCCACGGCGTCCTGCACGTAGGTGTCCGGCTCGCGGTCCGGGCACCCTGGCGGCTCTGCTCCGTCCCGGGCCCGCGCGGCTTCCCGCTCCAGGCCGTCCAGCGGCACCCCGAGCACCTGCGCGAGTGGCGGTAACCACGCGTCCGGGATGCGCCCGCCGCGCTCCCACCGGGAGACTTCGTTGCGCGTCAGTGTGGTGATACCGGAAGTGACGCACAGCCGGAGCGCCAGCGAGCGCTGCGAGAGACCCGCGCTCTTGCGCAGGCCCGCCAGGTGGACGCCGAACCGGGCGCGTCTCGCTTGGTCGTTCATGCGGTGCCTCCTGCGACGCCCTTGGAACCCCACCGCACCGAGTTCACCGTCCCGCTTCAGGCCACCGCAAGTTCGCACCATACGTATTTCCCCCGCTCCCCGAAGCGGGCCGAGGGCCGCCAGCCCCAGTAGTCGGCGCAGGCCCTCACCAGGGCGAGCCCCCGCCCCTCCTCCAACTCGGCGGCGTGACAGAGCGATTGTGGCGGAGGTGGCGGCACGGGGTCTGTGTCCCAGGCGCCGATCCACACCACGCCCTCCGGGGAGCGGCGCACCCGGAGCGCGGCGGGCCCCTTCGTGTGCCGTACGGCATTGGAGACCAGCTCCGCGGCCAGCAGCTCCGCGGTGTCCACGAGGCCGATCAGCCCGTGCAGGGTGAGGATCAGCCGAAGCGTGCGGCGGCACACCGTGACGGCTCTGAGGTCGTTGGGGATGTAGAGGGTGTAGTCCCAGGTTTCGGGCATGCGGCATCAACTCCGTTGAGGTCAGCGGGATTTCACGAGCGGTGGCATTGCCGCGGCCGTCATGGCAGGACGAAGCGGTGCACTTCCGCTTCGCGTTCGTCACATCACTGACAGTAGGGGCCAATTTTGGTCCCACGCAAGTCGTTGCCATAGTCTGGCGCTCGAACGAGTCACAGCCTGAAGGAAGTTGGGCCCGGAGGAGGAAACCATGCCACGCAGACGGCAGGCCACCGCACGCCAGGCGCGACTGGGTGCTGAGCTGCGGAAACTGCGCGAGGCCGCGGGGCTCAAGGGACGTGAAGCCGCCGCACTGCTGGGCTCCGACTCCGCACAGGTGAGCCAGATCGAGGCCGGCCTCGCGGGCGTGAGCGAGGCGCGCCTGCGCAGAATCGCGGCTCACTACGCCTGCACGGACAACGAGTTGATCGAGGCCCTTGCGGGAATGGCAGCCGATCGGACACGCGGCTGGTGGGAGGAGTACCGGGGCCGTCTACCCACGTCGTTCCTGGACCTGTCGGAGCTGGAGTACTACGCCGCCTACCGTTGGGACGTGGAGTTCTTGCACGTCCCAGGGCTTCTGCAGACAGAGGACTGCGCGCGGGCCCTCTTCTCGTCTCGCGTTCCTGAACTCCCGGAATCAGAGCTGGAGTTGCGGGTGCGGCATCGCATGCAGAGGCGCGTCATCCTGGAGAGGGCACAGCCTGTCCCGTACGAGGCCGTGGTCCACGAAGCAGCGCTTCGCATGATGGTGGGCAGTCGTGCCGCCTCACGGCATCAGCTTGCTCGCGTCCTGGAGCTGTCCGAGGCCGACCACATCACGGTACGCGTGATCCCCTTCAACTTGGAGCACTTCGCCGACCTGGGCGCCGCCATGGTGTATGCGGGTGGCGCCGTCCCGAAGTTGGACACCGTCGTACGGGACGGCCCTCACGGCACGGTCTTCATCGACTCCGAAGCGCAACTGGGCGTGTTCCGAAGGCATTTCCGTAGAGTGGAGCCAGTGTCACTCGACCCCGACCGGTCGCGTGACTTCATCCACAGACTGGCGAAGGAACTGTGAGGCACACATGACCAACCGCGACCACTGGCGCAAGTCGTCCTACTCCGGTGGCGGCGACGGCAACGCCTGTGTGGAGATAGCCCAGACACACTTCAACACCTCGGTCCGCGACTCCAAGACCCCCACCAGAGCCGTCCTCACCTTCCCCACCCGCGCCTTCACCGTATTCATCGACGCCTTGAAGGAACATCCCCACCCCTGACCTCCACGGGCAACCGGCGTCACCTCATCGACCAGTTGGCGAAGGAACTGTGAGGACCGGCATGAGCACCCTGACCTCGTGGAAGAAGTCGTCGTACTCCGGCGGCGGCGACGGCAACGCCTGCGTGGAAGTCGCCGACCGGGACACCCTCATAGCCGTCCGCGACTCCAAGACCCCCACCAGAGCCGTCCTCACCTTCCCCACCCCCGCCTTCACCGTATTCATCGACGCCTTGAAGACTGCCTCGCTCGCGTAGAGCACACGCATAAGGTGACCGGTCCGCTCGGCCCACTCCCCCCATGCGGAACTGATCAACGAAGTGAGTGGGGGCATCACCGACGGGGCGGCGGCACAGACGCAAGATGGTGCAACCGCCGCCCTGAAAGCCGGCTTCGGATCAAGGACCGGCTTTGGGAGACCGGGCGTGGACTCGGACATAGACCGTGACTCGCGCCCCGTTGACATGGATTGTTCCGTACTCGCGGAAGTGGCGCCGCAGAGTGCTTGTCTTCGCTTCCTCCCGCGGGTCGGTCAGCGCGTGCGCACCCGCCGCGCGGACCGCGACGATCCGGTCGAATTCCAGCATGCGTGCCGCAATGTCCTGGGCGGGAAGCTCGACACCGGCAAGTGTGTTCGACGAAACGGGGTCCTGTGCCAGGGCCAGGTCCGTCAGGAAACGGGTGTCCTCGGGGTTGGCCGCGGTCAGGATCCGTTGCTGGCCGGAGAGATAGAGCAGCCCGTCGCCGGGACGGCCTTCCTTGCGTACGGCGGCGCCGATCGCAGTGACGTCATTGCTCCGGCTCTGGGGCGTCCTCAGCGAAAGGCTCGACGGGACGAGCGCGGCCAGTACGGCGACCGCCGCGATCCACGCGATGCGGGAAGACCGCCGCCGCCGGTGGAAGTGATCCATGCAGGCGCCCAGCAGCAGGGCGATCCCGATATTGCTGTAGAGCACGTACCGGTCGACGAAAAGTGGTTTGACCAGTGAGGCGATCAGCAGCAGAAGGCCCGGAAGAACAAGAATCGGCACAGCCAGCGCGGAAAGCCGCAGGGGTCCGCCCTTCTCCAGGGGCACCAGGGCACACGCCACGCCCACGACCGCCACCACCAGAAGATAACTAGGCCGCACCGGTCCGCCGATCCAGGACACCTGCCCCGACTGCCCCGCACTGCGGATCGCCAGCGGCAGCAGCCCGGCCACAATGCCCGCGGCGGCCACACTCCACGCCCTCAGCACCGGTCGTGGAACACGGGAGACGACCAGTGTGACGCCGTGTGCGACCAGGGCGAGGACCGCGAACTCATGGAGGAGACAGGCCAGCAGCATGGTGGAGCCGTACACCGCCCACCGCCACCGGTCGCGATGCGGGACGCTGACCACGAGCGCATAGGTGGCCCAGGTCACCAGGGCACAGACCATGGCATACGAGCGGCCTTCCTGCGCGTACTTCTGTACCTGGGGAAGGAGCGCGAACACCAGCCCGGCCAGCAGCCCGGCACGGGGTCCCGCCAGGCGTAGCCCAAGAAGCCCGACTCCGCTCGCCGCCACGGACATCGTCAGCACAGAGGGCAGCCGCAACGCCAGCAGCCCTCCGCCGAAGAGACCGAAGATCTCGTGCATCACGGCGTAGTAGAGGGCATGGACCAGATCAATGTGCTGGGCGGTGTGCCATATCTGCGAAAGATCGCGCTGCGCGAGCTGCCAGGTGACGGACTCGTCCCCCCACATGGTGTTCTTCCTGCGGATGCCCCACAGCCCCAGAGCGATGGTCAGCGACAAGGGCGCGATGACGACAACGGCTCTGGCCGGGCTCGGAGATCGTCGACGGACGGGTACGGGAGGGGAAACCGTCCTGGCCACGGCGGGGGCACGTTCATCGAGGGACATCGGCGACAGGGCCTTTCAGCAGCGGCGGAGACACTGCGCCAGCGTGCCGGGACCTCGTTGATCGGATGCTGATCCAACCTGACCGGCCGATCAGGAAGGCGGGCCGGCGCTGTGCGAGGCTGGATCACATGCGCATCCTGGTGGTCGAAGACGAGGTGGACCTTGCCCACACCCTGCGCACCGGTCTGACCGCCGAGGGCTACAGCGTCGACCTCGCCCATGACGGCCGGCAGGGCCTGTGGATGGCCCGGACCGGCGAATACGCCCTTGTCGTACTGGACTTGATGCTGCCCGGACTCAACGGCTACAAGGTCTGCGCCCAGTTGCGCCGGGAGGGCAACGCGACCCCCATCCTGGTACTCACCGCCAAGGACGGAGAGTGGGATCAGGCAGAGGCCCTGGACACGGGGGCCGATGACTACCTGGCGAAACCCTTCTCGTACCCGGTGCTCGTCGCACGGCTGCGGGCCCTGGTCAGACGAGCGGTCGCGGCCGTACCGCCCGTCCTTGCCGTGGGTGACCTCTCGTTGGATGTCGCCGGCCGGGTATGCCGCCGGGCCGGGGTCCGGGTGGAGCTGACACCCCGGGAGTTCGCCGTGCTGGAGCTGCTGGCCCGCCGGGCGGGCCAGGCGGTCTCCAAAACGGATCTGCTGTATCACGCGTGGCCCGACGAAGCCCGGGACCCCAACCTGGTGGAGGCGCGCGTCAGCGCCCTCCGCAAGAAGGTGGACGCCGCGTTCCACCGGCAGTCCCTGCAGACCGTACGGGGTATCGGCTACCGGCTGGTGGACGACCGTGGACGCGACTGAGCCGCGACGCCGCTGGTGGCCGCGGTCGGTACGAGCCGGAGCGGCCCTGGCCGCCGCCTCGACCGCCGCCGTCATCCTGGCCGGCATCGGCTGGTGGGTACACCACGACGTCTACCGCCAGAGCACGCAGATCGCCGAAGAACAAGCCCAGACGCAGCTCTCGTCCCTCTGCGCACAGTTGCGCCGGGGTGTCATTCCCGACTCCACGAGCACCGTGCCGTACGAGGTCGTCGCGACCGGCCGACGCACCGCTGTCACCTACGGCGGAAGCATGGAGGACTTCGATCCCGGCACCCACCACGTGATGCCCACCCCGCCGACAGGCGGGGTGGCCGCGCGAACGCCGGTCACCACCGTCCGCATACCTGTGAACCGCCACTACAACCCCCGGGACAAATTCAGTGTGGCCGGCGGGACGCAGCGGGTCATGACCGCCGACATCGAGGCCGGTGAACTCAGCGGCGACAAAGCCGCCGCTCTCGGCGTCGCCCCCGACGCCAGACTGCGGGCCTATGTAGTGGTGCTCCCGCACACAGCCGAGGCAATCACCAAGATCACCGACCGTCTGCTGCTCCTGGCCGGGCTCGTCAGCCTGGTACTGATCGCCGCCGTCACCTACTTCGCCGTCCGCAGAGCGCTGCGGCCGGTCGAAGCCATCCGCGTCCTCACCGCCTCGGTCACCGCGAGCGACCCCCGTGAACGTGTCACCGTCCCCGCCACGGGACACGAGCTCACCATCCTGGCCACCACCATCAACAGCACCCTCCAGCGCCTCGACAACGCCGCCGCCCAGCAGCGCCGCTTCGTCGCGGACGCCGCCCACGAACTGCGCAGTCCCCTCACCACACTGCTGGCCAGCCTGGAAGTCGCGCTCACCTACCGGGAACGCACCGACTGGCCCGCCGTGGCCACCACCGCCGCACGGCAGACCCGCCGCCTCCAGGCCCTCGCCGAAGACCTGCTGCTCCTCGCCCGCCTCGACACCCGCACCCCCACAGCCGACCCCGAAACCGTTGACCTGACGGCCCTCGCCTCCCGGCTGACCGAGCAATACCCCCTCGCCGAAAGGCCGTTGACCCTCAGCTGCGACAGCACCGCCCCCGCGTACGTACACGGAAACCCCAACGAATTCGAACGGCTGCTGCGCAACCTCATCGACAACGCCGTCCGCCACGCCGCGCACCGCATCCAGATCACCGTCCGGAACCAGGACGACCGGGTCGTCCTCACGGTGCACGACGACGGACCGGGGGTGCCCACCGAGGACGCCGAGCGCATCTTCGAACGCTTCGTCCGGCTCGACGACGCCCGCTCCCGCGATCACGGCGGCAGCGGCCTGGGCCTCGCCATCGCCCGCGACCTGGCCCACCGCCACCGAGGCACCCTCACCCTCACCCCCCGGACCCTCGGAGCATGCTTCGAGCTACGCCTTCCCCGAGCGCCCGCTCCAGCCGAGAAATAGTGCGCGTCATCGCGAGAATCGACGCGCTTCACCACGACCACACCGGCCACCCGACAAGACGCCGTTGGTCGGCCAAGTGCACGTTCGAGATGAACACAACTCACTGGCGAAGTGACCCGATGATCACCTTGTCCTTTTCTCGGCGCCATGCGGTCCACCCGTCAGCCTGCGATCCGCCCGTCGCCGCGACCGCCGCACCGGAAGGCGTGCGATAGGGCTTGCCCTCGAACTGAAGCCACCCGTTCGGCAACACGGTCGCCGTGTGGCGCACTCCGAGCCGGGGGCGCGACCAGTAGAGCGTTTCGCCGGCTTCCAAGCGACCCGCCTGGATCAGCGGCGCGAGCACCCCCGGCGTCGTGGCGTACGCAGCGGGGCCGCCGAAACCGCCCGCCCCTCCCGCAACGCCCAGCAGAACCGGCTCCAGCACACGCGGCACAGCACGGCTGAAGCCCCGTTCGGGACAGTCCCCGGACAGTCACCTCATGAACACGTGAGGTCAGCGGGGCGGTCGGATCGGTTCCGTGGCTGAGGCCCGCGGTGCTGTCCAACTGGCGAGGAGTTTGAGGCGGTCCTCCGAGGGGGTGCCCGGCTCGGCCGTGTAGATGATCAGGTCGTGTACGGCCCGTTGCGGCAGGGGCAGGTCCAGGGAGCGGAAGGTCATCTCCAGACGGCCGACTTCGGGATGGTTCAGCCGCTTGATGCCTTCGTGACGGATCCGGACGTCGTGACTGGCCCACATGGTGCTGAAGTCGGGGCTGAGCGTGGACAGTTCGCCGACAAGCTCACGCAGGGCCCGGTCGTGGGGTTCACGTCCGGCTTCGGCGCGGAGCACTGCGACCGTGGCCCTCGCGCCTTCCTCCCAGTCGACGAAGAAGTCGCGGGAGCCGGGGTCGAGGAAGAAGTAACGGGGGAAATTGGCGCAGCCGCGGTCGCTGGTGGTGTCGCTGTCGAACATCGGTGAGTACACGGCCCTGCACAGCGCGTTGCTGGCGACGATGTCCAGACGGCCGTCGCGTACGAAGGCGGGGGCCATGGTCATGGAGTCCACCATCCATTGGACGGGGGACGGGATCTTGACATCCTTGCGGCGGTGCGACCTGCGGCGGGTGGGGCGAGCCGCTCTGGCCAGATCGAGAAGGTAGGCGCGCTCGTCCTCATCGAGGAGCAATGCCTGCGCGACCGCTTCCAGCACGTCTTCGGAGACCCCGCCGATGTGGCCCTTCTCCAGCCGTGTGTACCACTCGGTGCTCACGCCGGCGAGGGCCGCGACCTCCTCGCGCCGTAGTCCCGGAACCCGGCGGCGTCGGCTGGTGGGCAGTCCGACCCGCTCCGGGGCGAGCTTGGCGCGTCGACTGATGAGGAAGTCGCGGATCTCCGAGCGGTTGTCGGTGGGATCACCGGCGCGGTTTTCGGACGGAGGTTCCATTCGTCCAGGTTACCCATGGCCCTGCCGATAAAGAGGTTGTGTTTATACCCCCCATAAACGCGACCTTGCCCGCCTGTGACGGCGCCGGTTTTCTGGGGTCGGCGGATTCGAACGGCACTTCTTCACCGCCGTCCGCCGCCCCTCATTCACGTCTCAGGAGCATGACCATGACTGGCAAGACCGTACTGATCACCGGCGCGACCAGCGGTATCGGCGCCCACACCGCGCGGTTGCTCCTCGACCGCGGCCACCGTGTGGCGGTCACCGGCCGCAACGAGAGCAAACTGAAGACGTTCCTCGACGAGGCCGGCCACCCCGACCGGCTGCTGGGTCTGGTCGCGGACGCGGCGGACTGGCAGGCCACCGAGTCGGTGGTGACCCGAACCGTGGAGCATTTCGGTGCCCTTGACGCGGCGGTGGCCAACGCCGGATTCATGTCCGGTGACTCCATCGGGGCGGGCGACCCGACGTCGTGGTCGCCCATGGTCCTCACCAACGTCCTCGGCCCCGCCCTGCTGGCCCATGCCGCCCTGCCCCACCTGGAGGCCACTGGCGGACGGCTGGTGCTCATCGGCAGCGTCGCCGGGCTGAAGAACTCACCCGCCAATCTCTACTCGGCCACCAAGTGGGCCACCACCGGACTCGCCGAGAACCTGCGCCTGCACGCCACGACCCGCGGCATCGGTGTCACCCTTGTCAACCCCGGCATGATCGACACACCCTTCTGGCAAGGCGCCGGCGTTCCCCCCTTCGCCCTGCCTCCCCAGCCCATCGCCGAGGCCATCTGCTTCGCCCTCGACCAGCCGGCGGGCGTCGACCTCAACACCCTGACCATCCGCCCCATGGGCCAGCCCGCCTGACCACCCTCGGCTGCCACACCACGCCCCTCACTCCTCACCACCGCCGACCTGAGGATTCCGGCGACTTGATCGGCTGCACCACCCGACGGGACGCCATCAGGAGGACCGCTTCTGCCACTGACCCGCGAAGAGGTCTTCGGGCTTGGTGGCGTCGGCGTACTTCTTGACGGTGCGGCTGGTCATGCGGAGCTGCGATGGATCGCGCGGCGGCTGTGTCCCACGTCCAGCAGTGCGTGGACGGTGGTGTGCGCGGTCCGGGTGCGGTCAGGGAACCGGTAGCCGGTCGACCAGGGTGAGCCGGACGTCTCTTCGCCGCGGTCCTGGAGGCGGCCGGGTTCCCGCGGTCGACCGATCCGAGCGGCCGACCGCGGTACCTTCCGTCTCGCTCTCAGTGAGAGGACAGCTCAGAGGCTGCCCCGTTGGTTGCTACAGGCCGACCGGGTTGAGGTAGGTGGCCGGGTGGGTGGCGGCGTCCTGCTTCAGGATCTGGCCGCCGAACGGCCACTTCAGGGTGAAGTGCTCCGTCTCGTTCGGCGGGGTGACCAGGAACTTCGCCGGAACGAACTTCTCCTTCTGCGGCGTGGACTTGGCCACCGGGAGCAAGGTGATGCTGAAGTCCGTCGTGTCCCCCGGCTCCAGGGTGATCTTCACGGGCTTCTTGGAGGAGCGCGCCAGCGACCAGGTGCCGTCGGTCTTCTGAGCGCCGGTCATGTCGACACCGGCGAAGCCGGACAGGGTGCAGGTGCGCTTGCTCCGGTTGGTGAACCAGATGTACGCCTGGGTCTGCTTGGCGGTCTGGTTCATCTCCGGCTTCGCGTCCTCCCCCAGGGCGAAGCCGGCCTTCAGGTCGGCGGTGTGACAGCGGGTCGGTGCGGCCTTGGCGGCGGCCGAGGCCGGAACGGCGGCAGCGGCAGTGCCCGCGACGACGACGGCCGCAAGGGCCACGACGGTCAGCTTGCTGTTCATGGAGTTTCGGGTTCCCCTCGCATACGTATCGGCGCGCAAGGTCAGTGCGCGCCTACACACCCGAAGATGTGCAATGCCCGCGGAAGGTTCCGTGCGCAGGAGAACTTTCACCCGACCCGGCTCACTCCCTCCGCCCCGCCCGAGCTGTCGTCACCTTCGCCGCCTTCGTAGTGGGCTTGAAGAGCAGGGCTCGGCCCTGACCCCCGCGGGCGACCGCACATCACCCGGAGGCGGTCAGCGCCGCGAGTTCCGTGTTGGCTCGCTCCGTGACGAGGGCGAGGACGCGGCCGGCTGCGGCCAGGTCCTCGGCGGGTATGCCGCCCCAGATGCGGGCGGTGATGGGGGCGGTCTCCGCGCTGACCGCGGGGATCAGCTCGCGCCCCGCGGTCGTGGGGCGAAGGTGCGCGCCGTCCGCGACGAGCAGTCCCTTGGTGAGCAGTTCGTCGAGGGTGGCTCGGATGTCGGCCGGGTCGGCCTTGAGGGCGTCCCGGACCTGGGTGACGAGGGCGTCCGGAGTCTGCGGCGCGTCGGCGGTGACGGCGGCGCGCAGCGCGACCTGCTGCTGGAAGGTGATGCCGTGCCGGGCCAGGACGTGCTCCAGGACGCCGCGGGCGGCGTAGTGGGCCAGGCCCAGGGCACGGGAGTCGGCGGCCGGTGCGGTGGTGGAGGTGGGCGTGGTCATGGTGTGGTCCCCTGAGTGCTCTCGTCGTTCGGTACGGGTGGGGCGAGAGGTGCGTCGAGCAGGGTCGTCAGCTCGTCGGTGAACGCGCGTGTCCGCGGGGCGTCGAGGCCGCCGAGCGGTTCGAGCAACTGCTGAAGCAGTTCCTGGACCACCTCGATGGCCTGCCGTGTGACGGTCAGGCCCCGTTCGGTGAGGGCGAGTTGCACGGCGCGCGGGTCGCGGGGATCGCGGGTGCGCCCGATCAGGCCGGCCGACTCCAGAGCGCGCGCGAGCTTCGAGACGTACAGCGCCTCCAGGCCGGTGTGGTCGGCGAGCCGGCGCTGGCTGGGCCGTTCCCCGGCGCGCTGCATGCCGTACAGCGAGGCGACCAGTGAGTACTGGGCGTGGGTGAGGCCCAGCGGAGCCACCGCGCGATCGACCGCGACGCGCCACTTGTTGGCGAGCCGCCATACCAGGAATCCGGGCGTGGGGCCCGGTGAACCCTTGCTCATGGACAGATAGAGTACATGGCTACTATATCCATGGCTACTATTTCTGGGCGGCTGCGCATGCGTTTCTGCGGCCGGGCCCGGGTAGGCGTGCAGCACCCGGTCGTACGGCACTCGCCGACGGGCGGCCGGGACGGCGCCGGGGAAGGGATGGTCGAGCCATGACGCTGGAGCGG
Organism: Streptomyces diversicolor; assembly: GCF_057537855.1. Lineage (NCBI taxonomy): Bacteria > Bacillati > Actinomycetota > Actinomycetes > Kitasatosporales > Streptomycetaceae > Streptomyces > Streptomyces diversicolor. The sequence continues at coordinate 161,788 of NZ_BAAJXA010000014.1, read as the reverse complement.
GCTGCCGCGGGCGCGGTGGAGGCGGTCGTCGGCTACGACGGCCGACTGCTGCTGGTGCGACGGCCGGACGGCTGGGGACTGCCCTCGGGCACCCCCGAACCGGCAGAGACTGCCGAGGCCACCGCGGCCCGCGTCGTCTACGAACTGACCGGTTACCTCGTGGACGGCTCCCAGACTCTGGAGCCGCAGGACACGGTGTCCGCCGTGGTGTGCCAGTTGCTGACCGAGTCCCCGTCGGACGGCGCCCGCCTCCCACCGGAAGACATCCGCTGGACCCCGTTCACAGAAACCACCAACACCCCCCTCCCCCAGACCGTACGCACCTACCTGCAGGGCCACACCCCAGCATGACCGCGCGGGACGCGCCCGCAACCTCGCTTCACTCGCTCCTCGCCGAGAGCGTCTTCGCGCCGCACTGGTAGCGTCGAACGCCCCGGAGACGGCCCCCACGCGTCCGCGACCGCCATCGCCCACCCGGGCGGTTGAGGCTGGGGAGTCGAGGGAGGTGGCCCGCGTGCAGAAGCGAGGTTCCTATGCCTGAGTTCACGTTCACCCCGCTCACCGACCAGGACGACGTCAGCGACGGCACCTTCCTGGGACACCTCGATGTCAGCGGCAGCTCCGGGAAAGCCACCACGAGAAGCTCCCGCCAGGCGGACGGCGGCATGGGAATCGTGCTCTTCGCGGCCCTCGACGAACTACTCGACGGCGTGGGAACGCTGCTGCGGGAGGGCCGCGGCACGTTCAAGAGCTCCGACATCGGGCTGCCGATGAAGTTCAAGTTGAAGAACGGGGGGTTGACGACCAGCCATCGTTGGTCGCTGATCGACGAGTCGACGCCGCAGGCCGTCGCGGACGCGCTCTGGTCGGCCGCGCAGGAATTGGCGCGTACCCATCTCGGGCGAGTCACCGAACCCAGCGGGCACATCGACATTCTGGAGGACGGCAGCATCGGGGCCATCGACTTCCGGGTGCAGGTGAGGAACGCGATGTCCCGGTTCGAGGAGGCGCGTCGGCAGCTCAGCCGCTGAAGGCAGCCTTGGCGGGCGCGATGCCCGGCTGGTACCCGACGCCGCTGCTGCCGTAGCCGCCGACCGTGTCCAGCAGTGCGCCGGTCGTGTCGAACTCCTGCCCGAACAAGGCGGTGTTGACGGTCGCCCTGGTGACGCTGGTCACGAGGCCCTGGGTGCCGCCGATGATCCCCTTGCCCAGCAGGTTCTTGCCGGACAAGGTCATGGCAAGGTTCGCGTACTGCCTGCGCGTCAGGTTGGTCAGGCTGCTGTCGTTGATCAGCTTGGGCAGCTTGCCGAGCCCCTTGCCCACCAGCGAGCCGGCGCCGGCGCCGATGACGTTGCCGGTGAGGTTGCCCAGCGCGTTTCTCCGCATCTCGCCCCAGCCGCCGTTCAGGGCGTCCTTGAGCGTTGTCTTCAACTCGCTCTTGGCGAACGCAAAGGCGACCTTGCCAAGGCCCTTGAAGTCCTCGCCCATCCGCCACACCTTGATCAGGCGGGCGAAGGCGACCTCCGCCTTCCTGACCCGCAGCGCCATCTTGAACCCGGCCATGATCTTGCCTGCCTTCGCCAGCATGGCCAACTTGCCGACCACCGGGATGCAGTCCAGCGCGGCGAAGAGGAGATCACCCCAGCCTGCCTTGCCCCGGGCGAACTCGGCGATGGTGTCCGCCAGCACGATCAGGGCCGCTGCCAGTACGAACCACACCAGCGGCCCCCCGACGAACAGCAGCACGATTCCGGCGACGGCCACGAAGATCTTGGCGGCGACCACGATCACCTTCCAGGCGTCCCCGATCCAGTCGCCGGCCTTCTCGTACCACTTCTTGTTGTGGATCCCGGCGTCGGACGCCGCGTGGATCTCCTTGACCAGCTCCTTGGCAGCCTCGTCCTGGTCCTTGCCGGCACCCTCCGCCTTCGTCTTCAGCTCGGCCAACTGGGCGTTCAGGATGTTCACCTGACCCTGCGTGGCCTCCCGGGTCTCGTTCGCGTGACGGGCGTCGCGTGCCGCCCTACGGACCTGCTCCGCATCCGGCGGTGGCGCGTCGCCCGCGGGATTCCTCAGCTTGTCCTGCGCGGACTTGGCGCGGTTCGCCGCCGAGGTGGCGACGGCCAGTCGGGACCGTGCTCGGGAGAGGTCACCGCGCAGCGTCCGGGCGTCGGCGAGCGCGCGGTCGGCCGTCGTCTGGGCGTGCTCCAGCTTCCCCGCATAGGTGAGCAGGGCGTCCGCGACCATGTCGTACGAGTCGTACAGCTTCTGCAACTGGCCGGGCAGCCTGCCGATCCGGTCCTTGAACTCGTCCATGGCCTTGCCGGCCGCGTCCTGGAGGACGGAGTCCTTCGAGGCGGAGCGCAGACCCTTCAGCACCGTGGAAACGTCCTCGACGAAGGTTTTGTACCGCCGGCCTTGGAGCGTGACCTCGTGCGGATCCCCCGGTGTCGGGTCGTCGTGCAGGTCGAGGTGGTGCCAGTCGGTGGGACGCGCCATCGGGTTCAGTCCTCCGTGTCGAGGTCCGCGCGGGAGACGAAGCGGAAGGTTCCGGTGATCAGGTCGAACAGCTCCAGCATCGGCTCGACCAGGCCGAGTTGGGGTGTGCTGGCGCTGATCACGGCGACCTTTGGGGCACCGTTCGGGAAGGGTACGAAGGTCTGCATCATCACCGCGCGATGGCTGCGGTTGTCGTCCGGAACCTCGATGTCCTCGATGCCTTCGGTGCGTACCGCCTTGCCCGCCCCTGGCAGATTCACCTCGCGCACACGACGCCACGGATCCGTGGGCCGTCGGCCGGGGGCGATCGGCATCAGCACGCCCATGAGCGTGTCGAGACCGGTGGGCGCCGTCTCCCCCGTGGTCGCGTTCACGGCCTCGTTGACGCTGACCGTGAGGCCGGCCACCATCGGCTCGTCGTCGACGATCTCGCACATGGACCCGGAGTAGACGACGTTGTTGTTCCTGGCCTCGCGGGCCACCTTCTTCAAGGTCCTGACCAGATCGGCCTGGTACCCGGCCAACTCCGGCTTCTCCCTGACCCGCGCCGCGACCGCCTCGTGGATCGAACGGTTCACTGTCGCCGGGTGGACGTCGAACTCGTACCACGCACGGGGGACCTGGATGTTGATGCCGATGACGTCCCCGGGAGCGGCACCGGCGAACGGGTCGTCGGCGAGATCCTCACTTTCCACCTCTGCCCTCCTTTTCGTGCTTGCGGAGGGCGTTCCTCAGGTCGACGTCCAGCTCGGTCATCTTGTCGACGATCTCCTGCGCCATCTTCGCCACGCTGTCGAGGCCGACGTCGATCTCCTTGCGGCCGTCCTTCCAGCCGCGCGTGAAATCGTCCATGGCGTCGAACGCCGCGCCTGAGCCCAGCTCTCCGTGCCCCAGCTTGCGGTCGACCTGGCCGGTGTCGTCCATGCGCTTCTTGATCGACCGCAGTTGGCCCGCCAAGGTGTCGAGCCCGGCCAGACTCAGGACGAGATCCCCGTTGGACATGTCCGGATTTCCCCAATACTCCAGAACGAGTGATGGTGGCGCAGGGCACCCGCTGTATACGGCTGTGTGAAGGCTAGTGCCCTGCGTGGGCGCGGCGGTTGCGGACCGTTTCGTTGCAGCGGACACGTTACAAGCGGTCGCCGTGTCACCGAGGTCGCCCGGCAGGCCCTCGGGTGACGGAAGACAAGACCCCCTACCCAAGGTGCGGGGGCCGGGCTCCGAGCCATTGTTCGGTGCCGAACTCCTCGAAGCGTTCCAGCTCGGTGAAGCCCAGCTTTGTCGCGAGGCGCATGGCGCGGGTGTTGGCGGTCTGGGTGCGGAGCACCACCTGCTCGCCGGGAAGCGCGTCGGCGCACCAGTCGAGTGCCGCCGCGCACGCCTCGGCGGCGTACCCGCGTCCCCACGCCTTGGGCAGGAACACGTAGCCGAGTTCGGCCTCTGCGGCGTCCGGACGGATGTGACCCGGACGCTCCGCGTCGCGCCGATCGAGGGTGATCATGCCGATCATCGCTCCGTCGAGTTCGATCACGAACAGGCCGGGGCGCCGCCCGGGTACCTCGGGCATCGCGCGCTCAAGCTCATCACGCGGTCGAGGGCCACCGATGTAGGCGCCCACCTCCGGTGAGGCGAACAACTCGATGAACGCCGTACGGTCCCGGGCCTCGGACGCGCGGAGCACCAGCCGCTCGGTCCTGATCGGGGCGGGTGGCCAGGCAGCGGGTCCGAGTTCAGCCATGGCGGGCAACCTATCGCACGCCCGTGGGAGCGACCCGGAGCAGAAGGGCTAGGCCAGGGCCACCGTTGACAGGCGGTGGATGTCTTTTGCTGTGTCTGTCACTCCGGACAGGAAGCCCTGGGCGCGGGGGGAGGCGTGGTCGGTGAGCCAGGTCGGGTCGATGTCGCAGACGGCGACGCGGACGCCGGTGCCGGCCAGGGCCAGCGGGAGGGTGTGCACGACCGTGGACGGGAAGCTGAGGACCGTGCGGCCGATCGGGCCGCGGCGGGCGATCAGTTCCAGGGGGAGGTCGGGGCGGACGATCTCCAGGCCGGTCTCGGTCGCGAGCCGGTGCAGCTTCTCCGTGCTCTCGCGGCGGTGCGCGAAGTAGCGGGCGGCGCCGTGTGCCTTGGCGAGGCCGCGGACGGCCTCCACATAGCGGTCGGCGTCCACGACGCCGGTCTCCACCAGCGACGTTCCGACCATGTCGGCGCCCTTGGTGATGCGGGGCGGGCCGAACCGGGCCCGGGTCCAGCCGAAGTCGTTGGCGGTGATCGTGACGCCGTCCGGAGTCTCCTCGACCGGCATGGACGAGAACACCTCCACCCGGCGGCCGGCCCTCGGTGTCAGCCGGCGCCGGGCCGAGGAGGAGACCGGGGCGAACAGCAGGTCACGCGGGCCCGGCCGGCCGCCCTTGCGGTGCCAGCGCACCAGCCGCTCGCCGCGCGCGAGCTGGGCGACGAACTCCATCGTCGCCGTGCCGTCGTCGACCACGACCAGGTCGCGCGCCCTGGTGATGGTCAGCAGCAGTTGTACGTAGCGGGAGAACGGGTCGCCCATGACGATCCGGTCCGCCCGGCGCAGCGCACCGGCGAGGCCGCCGATGGTCTGGAAGGGCGCGGTCGTACCGCCCCGCGCCTCCTCCCAGCGCACCTCGTATCCCTCGTCCCGGGCCAGGTCCGCCATGCGCCGCAGCTGCCCGCGGGTCATCGGGTCGGTCGGGGCCAGCACGACAAGGGTCAGCTCCGCCCCGGACGGCACCACATCGGACGGCACGACACCGGAGGGCAGCGCGCCGACCGACTCCGACCCGGACGGCATCACCCCGATCGGCTCCGACCCGGGCGGCACCGCGCCGACCGACTCCGGCCCAGGTGGCACGGCCCCGACCGACTCCGACCCGGTCGGCACCACATCGGACGGCACCACCCCGGTCCGCTCCGGCCCGGACGGCGGCGCGTCGCCGTGCGGAGTGCGTCGTACCTGCGGCGGTACGGACGGGAAGGACGCCGGCGCCGGCGCGCCGGACGCCCGCGCCCCGGGCGCTCCGCGCAGGGCATGGGTGTGCGCCCACTCCAGTACGTTCAGCAGCTGTACCGGGCTCTCCACGAAGGCGAGGGTGCGAAGGCTGGGGCCGGCGTTCCCGGCGCGTCGGTTCATCGTCGTACGACCGTCCCGTGAGGCGTTCGGCAGGGGACCAAGGCGTGCTCGGGCGGGGTCAGACGGTGACCGGCTCGCCCGCCGCCGCGGCGATCTCCGCCTCGGCCACGACACCGGCGACCCGGCGCAGCTTCTTCATGGGGCCCAGCTCGGAGTCGTAGACCTTCTTGACGCCGTCGCCGAGCGACGCCTCGATGATCCGGATGTCGCGCACCAGGCGCGTGAGGCCCTGCGGCTCCACCGACGCGGCCTGGTCCGAACCCCACATCGCGCGGTCCAGGGTGATGTGGCGCTCGACGAACGTGGCGCCGAGGGCGACGGCGGCCAGCGTGGTCTGCAGGCCGGTCTCGTGGCCGGAGTAGCCGATCGGGACGTTCGGGTACTCCTGCTGCAGCGTGTTGATCACGCGCAGGTTCAGCTCCTCGGCCTTGGCCGGGTAGGTGGAGGTGGCGTGGCAGAGCAGGATGTTGTCGCTGCCAAGGACCTCGACGGCGTGCCGGATCTGCTTCGGGGTCGACATGCCGGTGGAGAGGATGATCGTGCGGCCGGTGGCGCGCAGGGCACGCAGCAGTTCGTCGTCCGTGAGGGAGGCGGAGGCGACCTTGTGGGCCGGGACGTCGAACTTCTCAAGGAACGCGACGGCCTCGGTGTCCCACGGGGACGCGAACCAGTCGATGCCCTTTTCCTTGCAGTACTCATCGATCTTGCGGTAGTCGTCCTCGCCGAACTCCACCCGGTGGCGGTAGTCGATGTAGGTCATCCGGCCCCAGGGCGTGTCCCGCTCGATGTCCCACTGGTCGCGCGGGGTGCAGATCTCCGGGGTGCGCTTCTGGAACTTGACGGCGTCGCAGCCGGCCTCGGCGGCGACGTCGATCAGCTTGAAGGCGTTGTCGAGGTCACCGTTGTGGTTGATGCCGATCTCGCCGGTGATGTAGACGGGGCGGCCGGGGCCGGCCTCACGCGAACCGAAGGCGCGGATGCGGGAGTTGGTGCTCATCAGGGGATGTCCTTACTTGGTGAGGGAATCGAGAGAGGGGCCGAGGATCCAGCTGGCGATCTCTCGGACGGCGCCGTCGCCGCCGGGGACGGTGGTGACCGCGCGTGCGGCGCCGCGCACGACGTCGTGGGCGCTGGCGACCGCCACGGGCCAGCCCACGAGGGCGAAGCACGGGAGGTCGTTGACGTCGTTGCCGACGTAGAGCACGCGCTCGGGCGCGATGCCCTGCTCCTCGCACCACTGCTTGAGGGCGAGGTCCTTCCGGTCGATGCCGTGCAGCACCGGAATCCGCAGCTTCCGGGCCCGGGCGGCGACGACCGGGTTCTGCTCCGTGGACAGGATCAGCATCTTCAGGCCGCTCTTGCGCAGCGCGGCGATGCCGAGTCCGTCCCCGCGGTGCACGGAGACGAACTCCCGTCCGTCGGCGTCGATCAGCACCCGGTCGTCGGTCTGGGTGCCGTCGAAGTCGAGGACGACCGCGTCGATGTCTTCCCTGGTCGGGAGGGCGCCGGGCCGGTCCGCGTCGAACAGCGGGGCCAGGGCCCGGGCGCGGGCGAGGTCGTGCGGGTCGTCGATCTCCAGGACCCGGGCCGGGTCGGTGCGGACCAGTTCGGTGTGGCCGAAGAAGCGGTGCCGGTGCTCGCGGAACCCGGCGGCGTCCATGGCGTAGGCGGCGCCGGTCTCCAGCAGGTCCTGGGGGCGGTCCTGGCGGCGCGGGCGGAACGACTTGTCGTGGTTGACGCCGTAACCGCCTTGGGTGGCCGTGGAGTTGGCGACGCGGGTGGCGCCGCCGGCGGTCTGTTCCCGGGTGGGCTCCACGGCGACCGGGTCGTCGCCCGCGTCCCGCCAGATGAAGCCGTGGAAGGGGGCCACGGTGACCGCGGTGTCGGCGCCGTTCTCGACGACGGCCGCCGCGACCCCGTCCACGTCCTCGCGGAGCAGGAACGGGCTGGTGCACTGCACGAGCAGGACGACGTCCACGGTGGCGCCGTGCAGCGCCTCGTGGGCGTCCATGGCGTGCAGCACGGCGGCCTCGGAGGTGGCGGTGTCGCCGGCGATGGCGGCGGGCCGCAGCACGACCTCGGCGCCGGCCTGCCGGGCGGCCGCCGCGATGGACTGGTCGTCCGTGGACACGACGACGTCGGTGACCAGCCGGGAGGCCCGGCACTCGTGCACCGCGCGGGCCACCAGCGGCACCCCGCCGACGGGGGCGAGGTTCTTGGCGGGCACGCCCTTGGAGCCGCCGCGCGCGGGGATCACGGCGAGCACCCGGCGCACCGAAGCGCCCTGGCCCGCCCGGGTGTCGGACATGGGCTCTCCTCCTTGACGCGGGATCCGGTCGCTCACAGCTCTCCCATTCGTCGGATCACAGGTGCCACCCGCTGGACGCCATGGCGGTAGGCGCCGCGCGCCGCCCGGCGCACGATCTGGCGGACCGGGCCCGGCGCCTTGTCGGCGGCGGGCGCGCCGGGCAGCGGGGAGCCGTCCGGGCCGAGGTGGTGGCGGGCGAGGATCCCCGGCAGATAGCCGGGCGCGGTCTCGGTCGTGTAGTAGGGGTTCAGGGGCGGCAGCCCGCCGGGCCGGCCCAGCAGCCGGGTGATGCGGTGCCGTGCGGCGTCGAAGGCCGTGCCGTACGTGCCGTCGGCGGCGACGCCCTGCCGGGCCACCCACTCGGGCTCGGGCTCGGGGCGGTGACCGGCGTCGAGCTGGTCCCAGGAGGCGAGGCAGCCGGAGCCGACGAAGTGGTGGTTGCCCAGCACCTCGCGGACCCCGAGGTCGGTCAGGACGACCGTGGGGATGCGGCGGTGCAGCGATTCGAGTGCGGCCGTCGAGCTGATGGTGACCAGCAGGTCGGTGCGGTCCAGGACCTCGCCCATGTGCCCGTACACCAGGCGGAGGTTGGCGGGCAGCTCGCGGCTCTGCGCCAGCTTCTGGTAGGGCAGTTCCTCGATGTGCGTGGTGTGCTCGCCCGGCCGGGAGCGCAGCTTCAGCAGCACCTCGCGGTCGGGGAACGCCTGCGCGTGCCGGATCAGCCGGTCCAGCAGGTACGTACGGTCCCTGCGGCTCTCCGGGACCGAGGGCTGGGCCGCGAACACGACCGTGTAGGGCCTGCCCTCCGGCTGCGTGGCGGGCGCGGGCTCGCCGGTGTAGGGGGCGCCGCCGAGGAACGGCAGCGCCACCTCGGTCACGCCCGAGGCGTCGGCGCCCACGCCCTCGTACACGGCGCGGAAACGGTCCGCGTCCTGGCGGGAGTTGGCGAGGACGAGGTCGGCGCCGTGCCGCAGCAGCAGGCCGTCGGCAAGCTTCTCGTAGACGACGCCGACGTAGCCGGTGACGACGACGGGCCGCTCGGTGCGGTCCTCCCAGACCCGCTTCAGGCCGTGCAGCATGGCCTGGACGCCGCCGCCCACGAGGGCGAGGACGAGGACGTCGTACGGCTCGTCGTCCATGGCGCGCAGGAACTCGACGGCGGTCACCTCGCGCAGCGAGTCGGCGTGCACGCCGACCTCGCGCAGCTGGCGGGCGGTGGGGGTGGCGCGGCCCCGCAGCAGATAGCCGTCGAGCCGGATGGACGACTCGACGGGCTCGGCCCGGCCGCCGCCCGCGATGCGGCTCGCGGTGAGGGCGCCCCACTTCCACCGGGTGTCGGAATCCGCGAGCACGGCGACCCGCAGCGACTTCGTTGCACTGATTGGCACGCCGAAGACGCTAGGAAGGCATTCCTAGGTTCCGCCCAACCCGAACACAACAAACGGTTAACAGCACATCGACGGATGGCGAATCAGCCCGGGAACCAGCGGGAAAAGGCCCCGGTTCACGGCTTCGCCACACGTCGTTCACCTGATATCAAGGTGGCGGTCAAGACGAATGACGGGCCCCGCCCTAACGTCCACTGTGTGGTCAAGCTCTCCGTCATCGTGCCGTTCTACAACGTGCAGCAATACGCGCCAGACACGCTCAGAAGCCTGCGTGCGAACGCCCGTGAGGACTTCGAATTCATTCTCGTCGACGACTGCTCGAACGACGGGACGCCAGAGATCCTTGCGCGCGCGGAGCGCGAGCTGCCAGGGGCGGTACATGTCAGACACGAGAAGAACGGGGGGCTGGCGACCGCGCGCAACACCGGCATCGACCGCGCCCGCGGCGAGTATCTGACGTTCCTGGACGGCGACGACTGGCTCGCCCCCGGCTACTACCCCCGGCTCGTCGCCGCCATGGACGACCTGGGCTGCGACTTCCTGCGCACCGACCATGTGCAGTGCACGGGGCGGGCGCGCACGGTGCACCTGGTGCCGCACGGCCGGCGCAGCGTGGTGATGCGCCCCCGCGACGCCATCCTGCCCACCCACCGGACCACGTCCGTCGACTACGCCTACGCCTGGGCCGGGATCTACCACCGCCGGCTGGTGGACCGCGGGCTGCTGCACTTCACCGACGGGCTGCGCACGGCCGAGGACCGGCCGTGGATCTGGAAGCTGCACCGGGAGGCGGAGTCGTTCGCCGCGGTGAACCTGCTCGGTGTCTTCTACCGGCGCGGGGTGGCCTCCTCCCTCACCCAGATCGGTGACGTACGGCAGCTCGACTTCATTCGCGCCTTCGATCAGGTCATCGAGGAAACCGCCCGGGACCCGGAGGCGGACGCCCTGCTGCCGAAGGCCGTTCGCACCTACTGCGCCATCATTTCCCATCATCTGGGATCCATCGAAAGGTTCGAGCCCGCGGTGGCGAAGAAGCTGAAGACTCTGAGCGCCGCCGCGTTGCGGCGCATGCCGCAGGACGTCCTGGACGACGCCCTGGGCTCCATGGACCTGGAGCGCGCCACGAAGCTGCGCCGGCTGCGCCGCCGCCCCGCCGCCTCGGGGGCCGCCGCGTGACCACGCAGATCTTCCAGGTGTCGACGCTGTACGGCACCGCCACGCTGGCCGCCGCCCTGGACTCCGGCGCCTTCCGCCCCGCCGACCGGCGCACCCTGCTGGTCTGCAACAACGCCGCGACACCCGAGACGACGCCGGGCCCGGACCGGATGCCGGGCTTCGAGCGGCTGCGGGAGCGGTTCGACGACGTGATCTCGTACAACGAGACGATCTTCCCGTTCCACCCGGGCGGCTGGGCCCCGCGGCCCGAGGACCTGCCGCTGTGGGAACGCCATCTGCGGCTCGCCTGGGACCTCGGTGACGACGACGTCGAACTCGCCGTCGAGTCGATCCAGGTCAACCCGTCGCTCAGCCTCGCGCAGATGTTCACCGGCGCGCCCGTGACGGTCTACGCGGACGGCCTGATGAGCTACGGCCCCACCCGCAACAAGATCGATCCGCTGGTCGGCACCCGGGTGGACCGGCTGCTCCACCTCGACCTGGTGCCGGGGCTCACTCCGCTGCTGCTCACCGAGTTCGAGGTGCCGGCCCAGATCGTGCCGACGGCCGCGTTCACCAAGGTGCTGGCCGAACTCGCCGGCGGCGGTGAGGGGCTGCCGGACATCGAGGAGCCCGCGCTGCTGCTGGGCCAGTACCTGTCGGCGCTCGGCATCCTCAGCGCGGAGCAGGAGGAGGACCTTCATGTGCGGATGCTGAAGGGCGCGGTGGAACTCGGCCACGAGCGGGTCGTGTTCAAGCCGCACCCGTCGGCCCCGGCGCGCTTCACGAGCACGCTGGAGCGGGAGGCCGAACGGCTCGGCGCCGACCTCACGGTGTTGGACACGCCGATCCTCGCGGAGGTGCTGTACCAGCGGATGCGCCCGGCACTGGTCGTCGGCTGCTTCTCCACGGCACTGCTGACCGCGTCCGCGCTGTACGGCCTGCCCACCGCCCGGGTGGGCACGGACACCCTGCTGGACCGGCTGTCCCCCTTCGAGAACAGCAACCGCGTCCCGGTCACCCTCGTCGACGCGCTGCTGCCCGATCTGACGGACCGGGCCGCGGTCACCGAGCAGCGGCCCGGCATGGATGTGACGGCGCTCGGCGAACTCGTCCGGGCCGTCGGCTTCACCATGCAGCCGAAGATCTACCCTGAGCTGCGCGGCGCGGCCGAGGGCTATCTGACGAAGCATCTGAACCCGCACACGCTGCGCTACTTCAAGCGCAAGCGGCTGACCTCGCTGGCCCTGCCCGGCGGCGTCCCGGCGCAGCTGTCGTTCATCCCGCGCAACGCGACCGTGCGCCGCGTGGCCCGCAAGGCACGCAACCTGCGCCGAGCGGTACGCCGCTGAACAAGCCGGCCGCGTGGCACATGGCGCGTGGGGGTTCTTCGGGCGTGGGGCGGGGTCCGTGACGGGCCCCGCCCCACACCCTTCGGGTCAGCGGGCCAGGATCTGCTGGATCCGGGCCGCGTTCTCCTGTGTGACCTTCCACAGCAGTTCCTGCCGGTCGTGCACATCGGCGACGGTGCGGCTGTGGTTGTCCAGCATGTGCAGGGCCCGCTCGGTGAGCACCGCGCCCAGGTCCCGCTCGTGCACCGAGACACCCCACTCGGGGCGCTCGATGTCGTTGAGGAAGTACGCCATCTTCGGGTGCGAGATCAGGCTGATGATGGGCGTGCCGACCCCGAAGGGGATCATCCCGGCGTGCCCGCGCATCCCGATGACCAGCCGGGCCTTGGCGTAGGTCTCGCGGATCTCGTCGTTGGAGAAGTCGTACATCGGGATCACCGGCAGCGAGATCCCGTGCTCACGGCGCAGGTCGAAGGCGATCCGCTCGTCGTCGAGGGAGTGCGCGACGCACTGGACCTCGGTGTGCGCGCCGATCTTGCGGACCGCCTCTGCCATCTGGCCGAGGAAGTGCCCGTAGTCGTGTCCGAAACGCAGCCCGGCACGGTCGTAGGCGGCGTTCAGCATCACGGTGTCGTCGCGGTACAGCGGGTCGCTCCAGCCGGCGATCAGCTGCCGGCTGACCGTGGTCGGACAGGGCTGGAAGACCACCTTGTCGTGCAGCTCAGGCGGGAGCAGCGCGCGGACCTTCGCGATGGAGCCGTGGTTGCGCAGCCCGAAGAAGGCGGCCTTCTCCACCAGCAGGCGCAGGCTCTCGTTGAACCGGGTGGCCCGGTAGGACTGTCCGTCGAAGGCGTTGAAGCCCACCGCGTAGACCATGATCGGCACGTCGATGGCGCGCAGGTGCTCGTCCGGGACGTTCCACTGCCAGGCGCTGTTGCCGTTGGGCATGGTGTCCGGGATGAACAGCCCGCCGCCGCCGATGACCAGTCCGCGCCGGGCGTTGACCCGCTCCAGGGCGGCGGCGTCGAACAGCCGGTGGGCGTGCACGGAGTGCCAGCGGCGCGAGGTGGTGTCGGGGCCGAAGCCGAGCCGGACGGTCTCCGGCAGCAGCTTGTCACCGGCGTTGCCCTGCCGGTCCATGTAGAAGGCGACGTGCGCGAGCTGGTCGTCGGGCGCGCCCTGCTCCTGCGGGGGCACGGCGGCGGCGCGCTGCGCCCACAGCCGGCTGGAGCGGTGGGTGGGGTCGACGGACAGGCCGGCGGTGGCGTACCGCAGCGCCTCGGTGTTGTCGCCGTGCACCCAGGCCATCTGGGCGAGCCGGGCGTAGGCGGTGGCGGCCCGGTTGGGGGCGGCCGTGGCCAGCAGCAGCTGGGTCTTCGCCTCCGGGTAGCGGGACACGCTCATCAGGGCGTGGCCCAGCACCTCGTGCGGCCAGGCCGCGTCCAGCGGTATCCGCACCGAGGACAGGATGTCCACGGCCTCCTGGTACTCGCCGGCCGCGATATGGGTGGCGGCCACCTTGCGGGCGATCTCCACGTCGCCGGTGCGCCGGACGTACGGGGTGCCGAAGTGCACCAGCAGATCGTGGTGGGCGCCGCCGAGCGCCACGTACGCGGCGTGGAACTCCGCGTCGCTCATCTCGAACTCGCGCCAGCGCTCCTCCGCGAGCGAGTACCCGGACTCGCCGCCCTGCCACGGCTTGTGGCGGCCGGTGAAGTGCAGGATCGCGGTGTCCTCGGGCACCGGCAGATCGCCGGACAGCCGCCGCTTGACGAAGTTGTAGCGGGCGTCGAGGCGGACGAAGTCGCCGTCGAGGACGGCGTTCAGGATGCCCTGGTCGTGCTTGTCCAGCTCGTACTCGCCGCTGCGCCCGGTCTGGTCGATCTTCGCGCAGAACTCGTCGGACAGGTACTCGCGCTGGATGACCAGCAGCCCGGAGTTGAGCTTGTGCTGCCCGTAGAAGAACTGCGGGACGGCGGCCAGGCCCTCGCGCAGCTTGAGCAGTTCGCCGAGGTCACCGAGGACGACCATGTCGGTGTCCAGGGTGATGACCGTGTCGTAGTCGCGCAGCCGGAAGATGTCGAGGATGAAGTACGCCTTGCGCACCAGGTAGTTGTCCTGGTCGCCCTTGACGTAGGAGTCGTAGCGCTCGTCCTCGACCCGGCGCAGCACGATGCGCGGGTGCAGGGCGCGGATGCGGGCGATGGAGGAGGGGCGCAGATCGTCGTAGAGGACGACGAAGTCCTCGCAGACACCCGGGTTGGACAGGGCGAGGCTGCGCAGCAGGACGAGGAATCCGGGCAGGTAGTTCTCGTCGACGTAGCTCGCGAAGGCGATGCGCCGCTTGCCGGTGAGGGCGTGGGCGGACGCCGAGGCCGCCGGGCTGACGGTGGCGGCACCTGTGGGGGAGGTCGTGGTCATCGCAGGGATATCCTCATGTCGGTCACGCTCTGGGCCCGCTGCATGACCCATGCCTTCTCGCTGGTGTACTCGTGCACGGACGTGATCGCGAGCTTCATGGCCTCCTGGACGCGGTAGGCGCCGCTCTCGTAGAAGTCGAAGCCGATCAGGTCGAGGGTGGGGCTGACGTCCAGGAAGTCCAGCAGCCACAGCATGTTGAAGCCGGTGGTGGGGATGCCCGACCAGGCGTCGGCGCCGATGTGCCCGATGTTGCGCAGCGGCCAGCGCAGCGACTCGTCGCCGAGGTACTGCTGGGCGCCGGGCACCAGGCGGTTGCGCAGGGAGTGCTTCCAGTCACCGGAGATGCCGCCGAAGACCAGCCGGGTGGTCACCGGCTTGTCCCAGTTGAAGCCGTGCTTGTGGATGGTGGCGTGGATGTCGGTGCGGGTGCCGGTGTGCTTCGGGTCGATCTTGTACGAGTTGAAGCGCACCACCAGGTCGTAGTCGTCGATCTCCTTGCCCAGCGAACTGGCGCCGACCCGACCGGAGTTGGCGATCAGGCAGATGGACTTGCCGGCGATCAGGTTGCGGAACTCGCCGAGGGTGATCCACTGCACGCCGCCGATCGTCGGATCGGCGACCGGACCGCGCATCCGGATGCGGCGCTGCTCGGCGTAGAGCGCGACGGCCTCACCGAGGGCTGCCGGGTCGGCGTCGGCCAGGCCGGTACGCAGGTCAAGGTACTGGCTGAGCAGTTCCTGCCGGTCGGCGACCGGGGCCTCGTCGGCGGCGAGCACCAGCAGGGCGCCGACCAGCCGGGGCTCGGCCTCGGCCCAGTCGCCGAGGGTGTGCAGGGCCAGGCCCTCGGCCCAGATGTCGGTGGCGGGGCCGCGGGTGTACTCGGCGGCGCGCGGGCACTGCCGCTTCAGCAGGTCGAGCAGTTCGCGCTCGCGCTCCCCGGCCCGGCGCATCCCGGCGATCCGGGCCGCCACGCCGAACCCGTCCTCGGTGGTCAGCTCCAGGTAGCGCTCGTAGGCCCCGATGGCCTCGCGCTCCTCGCCGGCCGCCTCCAGGGCGCGGGCGCGCAGCCGCCAGCCGGCGCGGGAGTTCTTCCGCTGGGCGAGGACGGTCTCGCTGATCACCAGGGCGAGGTTCAGCTCGTCGTCGTAGCCGCATTCGAGCGCCTTGTTGGCCACGGCCAGCAGGGCGTCCAGCAGCTCGTTGCCGATCCCGCCCGCGGGGGCTGCGGCGCCCTTGACGGCGCGCTTGAGCAGGGCGGTGGCGCCGCCCGCCGGGGCGGGTGCGGGGGCGGCCGTACCGACCGTGGTGTGGACCACGAGCAGCTTGCGCAGCTGCTCGGCGAGCTCCGCGCGGCGACGGTCGAGGCTGCCGACGAGTTTGCCGCTGTGCACCGCACAGGCGCGCAGGCAGTCGTCCAGCTCCCCTCCGCGTGCTGGTGCCCGCCTGTTCTGGACCCTCGTCATAATTCTCCTGTTTTGCCAAGCAAAGACTGAATTTACCGCCGCATGCCGCGCGTTTGCCGACGCGTGGGGGTGGATGGAGAAACTAGGAAGTAAAAACGACGTGCGGGTTAACGCACTGGGGACTACGGAAGAATCGTTGGGCGGCGGACCGCGGTGATCCTGTGATTCCCCCAGCTGCCGGTGGGAGCGCTCCTTCGTCCTGGGGACATCCGGACGCCGACCCGCGACGGACCGCACGGCACAGGGTAGGCGTGCCGCACGTGGCAGCTACATCCTCCACCCTCGCCTCCGTTCCCTCTCCCCCCGCCCACGCCCCCGCGCCCGCCGCGGGTCCGGCTCCCGCTCCCGGCGCCGCCGGCCGGCGGGAGCGGCTGCCCGCCCTGGACGGGCTGCGTCTGCTGGCCGCGCTGATGGTCTGCCTCTACCACTTCGCCGGACGCGGCGGCGACATCTCCCGCTCCTGGGGGCAGTCGCCGGCCCGGGTCTTCCCCGACCTCGCCACGGCGGCCGTCTACGGCTGTCTCGGCGTGCAGTTCTTCTTCGTCATCAGCGGCTTCGTGATCTGCATGAGCAGCTGGGGCCGCGGCCCGGGCGACTTCTTCAGGTCCCGCGTCGCCCGCCTCTACCCGGCGTACTGGGCGGCCGTGCTCCTGGTCACCGGCGCCGCCTTCGTCGTGCCCGCCGCGCTGCATCCGCTGCGCCTCGACCAGGTCCTGGTCAACCTGACGATGTTCCAGATGCCGACGGGTGTGCCCCGGGTGCTGGGCGTGTGCTGGACGCTGTGGGCCGAGGTCCGCTTCTACGCCCTGTTCGCGGTGTGCGTGGTGCTGCGGGGCGTCACCTACCGGCGGGTGGTGCTGTTCTGCTGCGTGTGGACGCTGGCCGCGGTGATCTGCAAGGGCGCCGGCAACGCGCCGGCCGCCCAGTTGGTCATGCCCGAGCACGCGCCGTTCTTCGTCGGCGGGCTCGCGCTGTATCTGATCCACCGGTGCGGCGGGAACCCGACCCTGTGGGGCATCGTGGGCGTCTCCTGGCTGCTCGGCCAGGAGACCGTGACGACCGGGCTGTGGCGTCCGGGCGCCGCCGGCGACTTCCACCGCAGCCCGTATGTGATCCTGCTGGTGCTGACGCTGGGCTTCGCCGCGGTCGCGGCCGTCGCGCTGGGCTGGACGCGGTGGGCCTCGTGGCCCTGGCTGACCACGGCGGGCGTGCTGACGTACCCCTTCTACCTGGTCCATGAGCACCTGGGCTGGTGTGTCATCCGGGTGCTGCACCGCGGCCTCGGCCTGCCGCCGTGGCCGACGCTCACGGTCACGGTGCTCGGCATGCTGGGCCTCGCCTGGCTGATCCACCGCTACGTGGAGCGCCCCCTCGCCCCCCACCTCAAAAAGACGGCCACCCCCCGAAACACCCCGTCGCCCCCCACCCCCGCCGCCTCCTAGAAGTCCGACGCCGTGGCCCGAGGTCAGCCACACTGCTGGGCCGCCGACCAAGGGCACGGTGTCGTCGCGGTCGTCGGGCTCTCGCGGGGAGTGCTCAGTTGCTTGCCAGGGAGAGTTTTGCTGCGAAGCCCAGGAACAGGGCGCCTGCTGCTGAGGTTGCCGTGGCCGACAGGCGTCTGCGGCGGCGGAAGGCGGCCGACAGCTTCGTGCCGCCGAATATCAGCGCGCTGAGGTAGAGCACGCTGGCCAGCTGGGCGAAGGCGCCGAGGACGACGAAGGACAGGGCCGGGTAGGCGTAGCCCGGGTCGACGAACTGGACGAAGAAGGCGACGAAGAACAGGATCGCCTTCGGGTTGAAGAGGCTGACGACCAGGGCGCGACGGAACGGCCGCTCCGCGGCGGCCGGAGCCGGCACCGCCTTGGGCGCGGTCTGTTCCCGCCGGGTCCGCCACATGCCCCACGCGGCCCGCAGCATCCCGATGGCCAGCCAGGTCAGATAGCCGGCGCCCGCGTACTTCACGATGCCGAAGAGCACGGCGTTCGCCTTGAGCAGCGAGGCGACCCCCGCGGCGGACAGCGTCATCAGCACGATGTCCCCGCACCAGACCCCCGCCGCGGCGGTGTACCCCGACCGGACCCCGCGGCGGGCGGCCACCGAGAGCACGTACAGGGAGTTGGGGCCGGGCAGCAGGACGATCAGGACGAGCCCTGCCAGATAGGTGGGGAAATCGATGACACCGAACATGGAAGGGAGTCTCGCACGGGGGTACGACATCCCCGTCCGCCGCTTGCCCAACCCCTGGTCGGCCCCCCGCTCCGGTGGGTCTCACCAGGCGTCCGAGGGGGCGTACGTACCCCACACCTCCCGCAGCGCGTCGC
Organism: Streptomyces diversicolor; assembly: GCF_057537855.1. Taxonomy (NCBI): domain Bacteria; kingdom Bacillati; phylum Actinomycetota; class Actinomycetes; order Kitasatosporales; family Streptomycetaceae; genus Streptomyces; species Streptomyces diversicolor. The sequence goes on along the minus strand of NZ_BAAJXA010000014.1, from coordinate 143,724 downwards.
ACACCTCGCCGACCGTCGCCCGTGCCCGCAGCGCCTCCTTCATCGGGTACAGGACGTTGTCCTCGCCCACGGCCGCCTTCCGCAGCGCGGCCAGCGCCGAGTCCACCGCGCCCCGGTCCCGCCCGGCCCGCAGCGCCGCGAGCCGCTCGGCCTGCCGCGTCTCGATGGCGGGGTCGACGCGGAGGGGTTCGTAGGGTTGTTCCTCGTCGAGGCGGAACTTGTTGACGCCGACGACGGTCCGGGTGCCGGTGTCGGTCTCCTGGGCGATGCGGTAGGCGTTGCGTTCGATCTCGCGTTTCTGGAAGCCGGTTTCGATCGCCGCGACCGCGCCGCCCAGGTCCTCGACCTTGCGCATCAGCTCCACGGCGGCCGCTTCCAGGTCGTCGGTCATGCGCTCGATGGCGTACGAGCCGGCGAAGGGGTCCACGGTCGCGGTCACGTCCGTCTCATGGGCGAGTACCTGCTGGGTACGCAGCGCCAGCCGTGCGGAGGTGTCCGTGGGCAGCGCGATCGCCTCGTCGAAGGCGTTGGTGTGCAGCGACTGGGTGCCGCCCAGCACCGCGGCCAGCGCCTGGACCGTGACCCGGACCAGGTTCACCTCCGGCTGCTGCGCCGTCAGCTGTACCCCGGCGGTCTGGGTGTGGAACCGCAGCATCATGGACCGCGGGTCGCGCGCCCCGAACTCCTGCCGCATCACCCGCGCCCAGATCCGGCGCGCGGCACGGAACTTGGCGACCTCCTCCAGCAAGGTGGTCCGGGCGACGAAGAAGAACGACAGGCGGGGTGCGAAGTCGTCGACGTCCATGCCCGCCGCCGTCGCGGCCCGCACATAGGCGATGGCGTCGGCGAGTGTGAAGGCGATCTCCTGCACGGGGGAGGCGCCGGCCTCGGCCATGTGGTAGCCGGAGACCGAGATGGTGTTCCAGCGGGGCAGCTCGGCGCGGCAGTAGCGGAAGATGTCCGCGGTCAGCCGCAGCGACGGCCGCGGCGGGAAGATGTAGGTACCCCGCGCGATGTACTCCTTGAGGACGTCGTTCTGGACGGTGCCGGCCAGCCGCTCGGCGGGGACGCCCTGTTCCTCGGCGACCAGCTGGTACAGCAGCAACAGCAGCGCGGCGGGGGCGTTGATCGTCATGGAGGTGGAGACCTCGCCGAGCGGGATCCCGCCGAACAGGACCCGCATGTCCTCGATCGAGTCGATCGCCACGCCGACCCGGCCGACCTCGCCGTGCGCGATCGGCGCGTCGGAGTCGTGGCCCATCTGGGTGGGCAGGTCGAAGGCGACGGACAGGCCGGTGGTGCCGTGGGCGATCAGCTGCCGGTAGCGGGCGTTGGACTCGGCGGCCGTACCGAAGCCCGCGTACTGACGCATCGTCCAGGGACGCCCGGTGTACATCGTCGGGTACACGCCCCGGGTGAAGGGGTACGCACCGGGCTCGCCCAGCCGCTCGGCCGGGTCCCAGCCCTCCAGCGCGGCGGGCCCGTAGACCGGCTCGACGGGCAGTCCGGACTCCGACTCACGCGCCATGGGGTGCCTCCGCAGTACGTCGACTACTCCCCACCATGCCCCCTAGTTCGGCGGCGGTCACCCGGGGAAACATCCCGGCATGAGGTTCAGGGGGATCGAACGGATCGCAGGGCGGCCCGCCGCGCTCGCCTCGGCCGCCGCGCTCACCGCGCTCACCGTGCTCTGCGGGTGCACCGTGCAGCCCGCGGACGCGGACGGGAAGAACCGCTCGCCGGTGCACATCCGGCTGCCGGGCACCCGGACGCCGGACCGGTCCGCTCCCGGCGGCGGTCCGACCACGGCCCGGCCGGCGCCGGCGGCGCCCCGCGTCCTGTGGTCCCGTGGCGACACCGGCCAGGGCGTGCGCGCGCTGCAGGCCAGGCTGCGCCAGGTCGCCTGGCTGTCCGACGGGCCGACGGGGACGTACGACGACCTGACGGAGGAGGCGGTCAGGGGCTTCCAGGGCAAGCGCGGGCTGCCGCGGACCGGGCGCATGGACACCGTCACCTGGCAGCGGCTGCTCGGCATGACGCGCCGGCCGGGCAAGTGGGACCTGTATCTGATGGGCGGTCAGCCGGCCGCCGCACCCGACCCGCGCTGTCTGACGGGCCGGGTGCTGTGCATCGACAAGACCAGCCGGACGCTGCGCTGGATGATCGACGGCCGCACGGTGTCGACGATGGCGGTGCGGTTCGGCTCGCAGTACACCCCGACCCGTGAGGGTGTGTTCCGCATCTACTGGAAGTCACGGCACCATGTGTCGACGCTCTACGACTCCCCGATGCCGTACGCCCTGTTCTTCAGCGGCGGTCAAGCGGTGCACTACTCCTACGACTTCGCGGCGCGGGGTTACGCGGGCGGCTCGCACGGCTGTGTCAACGTGCGCGACGAGGCGGCGATCGCGGCGCTGTTCGCGCAGGTGCGGACGGGCGACAAAGTCGTCGTCTCCTGGTGAGGCGTTCCGCTCGCTGAGGCGTTTCACTCGGTCCGGGCGTTCCGCTCACCGGGACGGGGCGCGGGCGGGACCGGGGGAACGGATCCCGCCCGCGCCAAGGTGCACGAGCCCTGGGTACGGGGGGAACCCCGGCTCGGTGCGACGGCCGATGACCAGTCGGCTCACTCTGTACTGCGTCACCGCCGCCGAAAACGTCACACCGGACCCGCGCGACCGCTCCCGCGCGGTGAAGACGCAGGTCACAGCCTCGGGTCGGGGCGACGTCAGAGCGCGGTGTACGTGGGGCTCGGCGCGGGGTCCGGGGACTGCGCGGGGCAGTCGGGCCGCTGCGGGGCGAAAGCGGAGGGGACGGACGTGGTCCCGCCGTCCCGGCGGTGGTCGTTGCCGCGGTCCTCGTGGGAGGTGCGGCCGTTGCCGCTGTTGGCACCGCCGCGGTGGTCCCGGTCGCCGTGGCCGTGTCGACCGCCCCGGTCGCCCCGGTCGCCCTGGTCGCCCTGGTCGTCTTGATCGCCCTGGCCGGACTGCTCGTCCTTGCCGTCGTCGGACTTCCCGTGTGCCTCGCCCTGGCTGCCCTGGTTTCCCTGGTTGCCCTCGGTGCTCGCCAGGACGCCCTTGCAGTACGTCCACACGCGCGCGGGGCCGCCCGCCGTCTGCTCCAGGCGGCGCTCGCGGCCGGGACCGAGTTCCTTGCCGTCGCGGAGGTCACGGCAGGCCGCGGGCGCGCCCTTCCACGGCCGGGGGGCCCGCCCGGCGGGGTCGGCGGACCCGGTGGCGCCGCCCCGGTCCGGATCGGTGCCGGGGCTCTCGCCCGCGGAGCCGGTGTCGGGGGCGCCGCCCGTGGGGGCGCTCGGCGCTGACGGGCCCGACGTACCGCCCTGTGCGGACTGCGCGGACGGCGAGGCGAGCGGTCGTCCGGGCGTACCGGCGGCGGTGACGGAGGCGGCGGGCCCGGGATCGTCGCCGCCGAAGGGCACCGGCAGGACCCCGGCTCCGGCGGCCACCGCGACCCCGCCGACGGCGCCCACGGCCAGTGCGGCGGCGAGCGCCAGACGCACGGGGCGGGCCCGGCGGGTACGGCCGCGGGCGGGGGCCGGGCGTGCGCCGATGCGGATGAGACCCGCGTCGGACGGCCGGGCCGCCGCGCCGTCGCGTCGCGGCTGCGAACGCTCGCCGTGCGCCGCGGCGGCCTGATCGGCGGCGGCCTCGCGGGCCTTCCGGAAAGCCGCGAGCGCACCCTCCTCACCGGGGAGTTCGGCCCCGGCCGGGGTGGCCTCCACGGACAGCGCGCCCAGTGCCCCGGCGAGTCGTTCGGCCTGTCCGCGGGCGGACGCGTCGACGGCTTCGAGTGGTTCACCGCGCAGCAGGCGTTCCGCCGTTTCCCGGTTCAGCCACTTGTACTGCTCGTCGGCCATCACATGTCCTTCTGCGTCCGCGAACGCATATGCGTCACAGTGGCGGACGTCACCGCGCGGCCGCGCGGTTCTCGCTGGTTCGGCAGGGCGTCGAGCCGGCCGGCTGATTCCGGATCCTCGGCGAGCAGTTCGGCGAGCCGTTTGAGACCGCGGTGCGCGGCGGTGCGGACGGCGCCCGCGCGTTTGCCGAGCGTTTCGGCGGCGGTCTTGGCGTCGAGGCCGACGACCACGCGCAGGACGACCGCCTCGGCCTGGTCCTGCGGCAGCCGCGCGATCAGGGACAGGGCGCTGTTGGTGGCCAGGGCCTCGATGGCCTCCCCCGCGGTGTCCGACTCGGCGGCCCGGGCGGTCAGTTCGGTCTCGTCGCCACCGATCACGGGGCGCCGGCCGCGCATGCGTATGTGGTCGAGGGCGCGGTTGCGGGCGATACGGGCGGCCCAGCCGCGGAAGCGGTCCGCGTCACCGCTGAAGCGTTCCAGGTCGCGGGCTATCTGCAGCCACGCCTCGGACGCGACGTCCTCGGCGTCCGGATCGCCGACCAGCGTCCGTACGTACCCCAGCAGCCGCGGATGCACCGCGCGGTAGACGGTCCGGAACGCGGTCTCGTCCCCGCCCTGTGCCGCGCGCACCGCGGCGGTCAACTCCGCGTCGTCCCCCAGCACCCGTGGTGTCCCTACTTCGCGCCTCAACCGGCGCCGCTCTCGCGGACGTGGTCCTCGCCGTCGTGGTTCCTCAATTGATGGTTGCGGTGTTCGAGGTCACAGGTGGTTGCGATGGTCGCGCGTCCCCCGCGCCTCGGCGCGAAAGGCACGTTACGGCCTGAAACCGCTCCCGTCCACGTTCGTACACGATGCAACCTGCTCGTGACGCGGACGGGTGTGACACAAAACGCACCCATGGCGCTGAAGGAAGTACGGGCCGCCGCGCGGCCCGTACCGCGCGACGGCCGGGGCCTCTCCTGTGGGGGGTGGCGGCCCCGGCCGTCTCACCGGCACCCACCGCTGTGAACTGGGAAGGTACGGGCACTGAGGGTCAGCTGACCGGCAGCGTGCTCACCCAGTCGTGGAGGAGCTGTGCGTACCGCGCCGGGTCGAGTTCGTGCAGGACGTGCGGCGCGTCCGGCGCCGAGCGGTAGTCGACCCTCACCCCCGCCGACTCCATCAGCTTGACAGCGTGCGCGGCCTGCTCGTCGGACAGCGCCCCGAGCGGCTCTCCCGTGTCCGGGTCGACGGACCGGGCGTGGTGTGCCCACCCATGGGGTCACTTGTGCGGGGCGGGGTTCCCGGTCGGTGTCGGCGTCGTCGAGGGGTGGGCTGCGCAGTACGCGGCCACCTTGTCCGCTCCGCCCGCGGCCGTGACGAGCCGCTGCCAGGCCGTCGCGTCCAGCGCCTTGCCCCGGTCCGTGACCTGCTCGTACGCACGGCAGTGGGCGAGGGTGTCCTTGGCCGTGGCCGGGCGGTCCGGGCGGATGCGGGCCGCCGCGGACCCGGTGGCCGCCGGGTCCGCGGGAGCGGGCCCCGTGGGCGCGGGCCCCGTGGGCGCCGGGCCCGTGGCGCCGGAGCCCGTGGCGGGCCGGGGGGCGGACGGTGTCGGTGGGGAGCCCGGCCGTTCGTGGGTCTCCGTCGTCGGGCGCGGGGTGCTGCCGCCGGGCTCGCCGTGGTGCGCAGGGGACCCGGCCGAGGCGATCGCCGCGACGGTGAGGCCGCCCAGCGCGACGCTCGCGAGGAACACGGACAGCGATGCCTTCACCGAGAACCGGGCGCGCCGTGTCCCGCCCGCCCGCCAGTCGTCCCGGCACCGGGTCCGCGCCCGGTGCGCCCCGGTGTCCCGCGCGGCGCGGAACGCGGCCACGGCCCGCCGCTCGCCCTCCGGGTCAAGACCGGCGCCGTCCCGCCGGAGCGCCCTGCCGAACCGCGCCTGAAGCACCGGGTCCGAACCGACCGACCACGGGCCGGGCACGCCAACGCCGGAGCGCGCAGGGTCCGGGTGGGCCGACCGCAGGCCGGCCATGGCAACACCAGCACCCGCCGAGTCCACATCAGCCGACCACACACCCGGCACGCCAACACCAGCACCCGCCGAGCCCGAATCGACCGGCGACATGCCCGGCACGGCAACACCACGGCCCGCCGGGTCCGAGTCGGGCGGCTGTGGGCCGGGCACGGCGTCGGCGGGGCGCGCCGAGTCCACATCAGCCGACCACACACCCGGCACCCCAACACCAACACCCGCCGAGTCCGGGTCGGGCGGCGACATGCCCGGCACGTCAACGCCAGCACCCGCCGGGGCCGGGTCGGGCGGCTGTGGGCCGGGCGCGGCGTCGGCGGGGCGCGCGCGCCGACGGCCGGGCGGCCCGTCGTCGCTGTGCCGTTCACCCATGTCCGTTCCCCGTCCTAGCCCGGTCCGCCCGGTCCGTCCACTCCACCGGAGCCGTCCGCTCCGTCACACCGCGGGGCCGCCGGGCCCCGCCCGTTCCACCGGCCCCACCGGTTCCGTACGTGCCGCGCCCGGCCGCCGTTCATGTCGCATCCCCCAGCGTGCCGGGGCCCTCTTGCGTCACACCGCCGTGCGCGCCGCCGTCCGCCGGCGGCCCGCCGCCCAGTTGCCGGGCGAGACGTTTCAGCCCGCGGTACGCGGCCGTGCGCACCGCGCCGGGACGCTTGCCGAGGACGCGCGCGGCGGCCGGGCCGTCGAGCCCGACGACGACCCGCAGCAGCACGGCCTCGGCCTGGTCGCGCGGCAGATTCCGGACCAGGGCGAGGGCGCGTTCGGTGGAGATGGACTCCAGCGCCTGGTCGTGCGTGCTGTGCGGTCCGGGCAGTTCCAGTACGTCCTGTTCCAGTCCGGTGGCCCGGGGCCGCACCCGCTGTCTGCGCAGATGGTCCAGGGCCCGGTGCCGGGCGATGGTCGCGGTCCAGCCGCGGAACCCGGCGCCGTCGCCTTTGAACCGGCCCAGGTCCCGGGCGATCTCCAGCCAGGCGTCGGAGGCCACGTCCTCCGCGTCGTCGCCGACGAGGCCGCGGAGATAGCCGAGCAGACCCGGCTGCACCATCCGGTAGGCCGCGGCGAAGGCGGTCTCGTCGCCGTCCTGGGCCCGCGCGACGGCCGCGCCCAGCTCGCCGTCGTACGCCTGCAGGCGGCGACGTTCCCCTCCCTGGCCCAAGAACCGTCCTCGTCCGTACGAGCCGTGCCCGTGCTCGTGCCGCTGCTCGTCCACGCAGCGCGCCGGCATCGTGTGACACGGCGACCCGCATCCCCACGATGATCAGCGCCGCGGTGCACAGATGTGTCACAGGCACGGCCGCGCCCGGCCGCGGCGGGCGCCCCGCCGGGCGTCCGCGCGGGCCGCACCGGCCGCGTCCGGGGCGGCGGTCAGGGCACCGACACCGTCGCGTCCCGGCACAGCAGCCGCAGCGAGCCGTGCCCGGTGAAGCAGCGCCGCGCCTCGTCGACGGGATCCCACAACCGGCCGTCGGGCGTGCGGATCCAGTGGTCGCCGCCGCTCGCCCACCACTCGGCGCCGGTCTGCCGGACGATCACCTCGCCGGCGTAGGCGCCGAACCCGCGCAGTACGTCCTGCACGGCTGCGTACGGCGCGCCTTCGCGGCGTATGTCGTCGATCATCCGGTCCACCCGCCACAGGCTCTGCGCCGAGTAGTCGAGCCGTACCCGCGCGCCCTCGCGCATCGTCGCCACGACGTCCGCCGCCCATCGCACGGGCTTGGCCGCGGCCTGCGGCCTGGTCTGCTGCTGTGCTGTCACCTGCTGCGCTGTCACATACTCAAGAGCGAGACAGGCGTGGCTTTCGTCACACGGATCCGGGCCGGATCCACAACCGGCGCAGGACCGCCCCACCTCCCCCGCACGACGGTCACAGCACCGGCCCGGCGGCACGGTCCGCCCGCTGCCGCCGCCCAGCGGGCTCAGGCCCGGCCGCGGGCCCGGCGCGAGACCACCGCGCCCAGCACCCGGCGCCCCTCGGTCGTCACGTCCATCGCCCGCCGCAGCCCGCCCGCCCCGTGCCCGGCGAGCAGTTCCAGGACGCTGACCTGGCGCCGCAGCTCGGCGGCGACCAGCGGCGACACGCCCTCCGTACGACCCGCGCCCGCCGTTCCCGCGGCGCGCACGGCGCCCAGGGGCCGTCGGCGCGGGCCGCCGCGGTCGCTCTCGGCGGGTTCGAGGAGCCGGTGCACGCGCAGCGCGGCGACCGAGCAGGCGTCGGCCCACACCCGTACGGCGGCTCCGGCGCGCTCGGCCGGGGCCGCGTCGAGCATCCGGCGGGCGAGTCGGGCGGCCTCGTCCTCGGCCGGGTCCCGCGGGCCGAGCGCGGCGCGCGCCCGCTCCAGGCGCTCACCCCAGTCGCCGCCGTCCGCGAGGCTGCCCCACAGCGGACGCAGTACCTCGTCGTCGCCGCCCAGCAGGGGTACGCAGCGATCCAGCGCGCGGGAGGGCGCCGGAGTGTCACAGGGGTGGGCACGCCCAGCAGGTCGAGCAGGCGGAAGAGGAGTTTTCGGCCATGCCGTCGGGGTCGGCGGACGCCCTGCGCGCGGGTCAGCGCAGCCGGTCGGCCAGCTTCTGGAAGCCGGCCCAGGGCAGGGCGGGTCGGCCCGGGTCCCACAGCTTCTGCGCGGTGGCCCGCAGCGGCATCCGGATCCCGGCCGCCACCTGGTCCTGGGTCTGGGCGTTCGGCACGTCGCCCCAGACGGCGAAGGAGCCGCCGAGGATCTGTCCGTCGTAGCGGGCGGGCACGGCCGTGGTGCCGCGCAGCACCCGGGGGTTCCACTGTTCGTAGATCCGCTGCCCGGTGGGGTAGACGAAGGTCTGCGGCTGGCCGAGGACGTAGTACAGGAACTCGTCGTTGTAGTTGACGACCTTGCGTCCCGCGCCCAGGTAGTCGGCCGGCGGCCGGGCGCCGATCTCCTTGCCCGTCCAGTAGGCGACCTCCAGGTCCTTGGCGGGCTGCACGGAGGTCCCCCGGTAGAAGCCGTCGTTCCAGGCCCGCATCGTGCGGGCGTGGGCGCGAACGGTGTCGGCGCGTGCGTTGAGCCAGCCGGTCGCCAGGTCGGCGACGGTACCGCCGGAGCCGTACGCCTTCCGGGCGGCGGCGGCCAGCTGCGGGTAGGAGCCGGCCGGATCGGAGACCGCGAGCGCGCGGTACTCGTCGCCGCCCAGATGCCAGTACGAGCCCGGGAACACGCCGGTGAACTCGCCCAGCAGGTCGTCGACGACGCGGGCCGCCGCGGGCTTGGAGATGTCGACGGCACCGCGCGCGGCGACGCCCTGCGCGTTGCGCAGCTGAAGATCGGGGTGGGCGGCGATGACCGCGCCCAGGTGTCCGGGCGAGTCGATCTCGGGGACGACGGCGATGTGCCGGCCGGCCGCGAGATCGACGATCCGCTTGACCTGCGCCTGGGTGAGATGGTCCGCGGAGACGATCTCGGGGTGGGTCCTGGACTCGATCCGGAACCCCTGGTCGTCGGAGAAGTGCAGGCCCAGTTCGTTGAACTTCAGGTCCGCCAGCTCGCGGATCCGGTCCTCTATCCAGGACTCGCTGTACGGCTTGCGCGCTATGTCCAGCACGAAGCCGCGCCGCGGCTTGGCGGGCTCGTCGCGCACCACGCCCTCCGGGGCGGTGCCGCCGCCGTGGACCTCCTGCTTGAGGGTGCGGGTGCCGTAGAAGACGCCGGTGTCGGCGGGCCCGCTGATGGTCACGGCGCCGCCGCGCACGGTCATGGTGTACGACTCCGGGTTCGCGGCCTTGTCGCCGCTCAGCTCAAGCCGCAGATCACCGGCGCGCCGGTCGCGCCGCTCGCCCGCGTAGGTCAGGCCCAGCTCACCGGCTATCAGGCGGCCCTCGTCGGCCAGGGCCGGGGCACCCACCACGACCCGCTCACCGCCGGCCGGATGCCAGCCGGGGCCGCGCTCGGGGGTGTGCGAGCGCACGGCGGGAATGGTGCGGGGCGCCTGGGACAGCGGGTAGGAACGGCTGGGTGACGGGCTCGCCTGGCTCGGTCCTGCCGAACCGGGGGCCGTGCCCACCGCGGTGCCGCCCGCGGACTGCCGCGCGGTCGCGGTGGGCCGCGCCGCACCGCCGCCGTCCGCGGCGGCCCAGACGCCCAGTCCGACACCGAGGGCGACGGTGCCGACGAACGCGCCGACGACCGTCGCGCGCCGCCTGACCGGCTGCGCCGGCGTGCGGCGCCTGTGCTGACTCACACCGCCAAGCTAAGGCCAATGCCGAAGCCGTGCGTCCACGAACGGTTCCGAAACTCCGCCGTCCGGGTGAAATTCGGGCGTCCGTCGGACACGCCATGACCGCTCTCGATAACGTGACCGCACATCTCTCACAGCATCCGCTGCCGCCCCACATGTGACGCGAGGACCCACGCTGCCTGCGCACCGTCTCCCGTACCCGTCCGGGTCCCTGGACCGAGTGACCATACCGGCGCTCCCCGAGCAGACCCGCGTCCCGCCCGTCTCCGGTGGACTGGCGGGATTCAACGCCGCGACCGCCGACGAGGCCCGCGAGGCACTTCTCGCCTGCCTGCGCAGCCCGCGCTGGGCCCAGCGCGTCGCCGCCCACCGCCCCTATCCCGACCTGGACGCCCTGCTGGCCGCGGCGGACGAGGCGGCGTACGACCTGACCCCGGCCGAGCTGGCCGAGGCCCTGGCCGGCGAGACCCTGCCGCCGCTGCCGGAGGACACGTACTCCGCGGCCCACACGGCCCTCAGCGCCGCGCACGCCGCCTACGAGGCCCGCTTCGGACACGTGTTCGTCATCCACCTCGGCGGCACCCCGCCCGGAGAGGCCCTGGACCGCACCCTCGAAGGCATCCGCTCCCGCCTGACGAACGACCCCGACGAGGAACGAGCGGTGACCGCAGACCAACTACGCCACCTGGCAAGAGCCCGCCTGACCACCCACCTGAGCACCTGACCCGGCAGCGCGCCCCCGAAGGGGCGCGGGGAACCGCGCGACCAGCCACAACGGACGTGCACAACCGATCCCCGAAACCCCGGCTGCGCCCCGAAGGGGCGCGGGGAACTGCGCGAGAAACCACAACGCACCCGCACCCGGCACCCCCCAGTACCCCCCACCCCCCTAACCGCCACCCAATCCACAACACCGACAGCCCCCGAAGGGGCGCGGGGAACTGCGCGACCAGCCACGACCTACCCGCACCCGGCACGACACCGCACCCCCCACCCCCCTGGCCGCCCCACCCAGCTCATCCGTCCGGTGCCAGTTTGATCACACAGTCAAGACCCCCCGCTGAGCGCCGCAGGCACCCCGCTACGATGCTTAGGGCCGGTGGACCGTACCCGGCCGGGCCCGACCGACACCGAAGCCGGCGCGGCCCTCAGTCCCCGCTCCCGGAGGGTTCTTCCGTGCCGGCTGGAACGCTGTACCGCGGCCGGGAAGGAATGTGGTCCTGGGTGGCTCACCGAGTCACCGGCGTCCTCATCTTCTTCTTCCTGTTCGTTCACGTGCTGGACACCGCTCTCGTGCGTGTCTCCCCCGAGGACTACGACAAGGTCGTAGCCACGTACAAGACGCCGATCGTCGCGCTGCTGGAGTACGGCCTCGTCGCCGCGATCCTCTTCCACGCGCTCAACGGCCTGCGCGTCATCGCCGTCGACTTCTGGTCGAAGGGCCCGCGCTACCAGAAGCAGATGCTGTGGACCGTCGTCGGCGTCTGGGTCGTCCTGATGGCCGGCTCGATCTACCCGGTCCTCGGCCACGCCGCTCGTGTCCTGTTCGGGAGCTGACGCCGATGTCCACCACTGAAACCACCGCTTCCGGGATCGGCCCCGTCGAGGGCGAGGCCCTGTACGGCGTGGACAACCCCGCGCCGCTCATCGAGGCGCCGCGCCGGCGCACCAGGAAGACCCCGCGCAGCACCCGGGGCAACTTCGAGATGGCCGCCTGGCTGTTCATGCGCCTGTCCGGCATCGTGCTGGTCGTCCTGGTCCTCGGCCACCTGCTGATCCAGCTGTTCCTGGACGGCGGCGTCTCCAAGATCGGCTTCGCCTTCGTGGCGGGCCGCTGGGCCAACCCGTTCTGGCAGGTCTGGGACCTCGCCATGCTGTGGCTCGCGATGCTGCACGGTGCGAACGGTCTGCGCACGATCATCAACGACTACGCGGAACGCGCGAACACCCGGCTGTGGCTCAAGGGCCTGCTCTACACCGCCACGGTGTTCACCATCCTGCTGGGCACGCTGGTGATCTTCACCTTCGACCCGAACATCCGCTAGGCCCGGGACCGAGGTATTCCACTGATGAAGATCCACAAGTACGACACCGTCATCGTCGGCGCCGGTGGCGCCGGTATGCGCGCGGCCATCGAGGCGACGAAGCGCAGCCGCACCGCGGTCCTGACCAAGCTCTACCCCACCCGCTCCCACACGGGCGCCGCGCAGGGCGGCATGGCCGCCGCGCTCGCCAACGTGGAGGAGGACAACTGGGAGTGGCACACCTTCGACACGGTCAAGGGCGGTGACTACCTCGTCGACCAGGACGCCGCGGAGATCCTGGCGAAGGAGGCCATCGACTCCGTCCTCGACCTGGAGAAGATGGGCCTGCCGTTCAACCGCACCCCGAACGGCACCATCGACCAGCGCCGCTTCGGCGGTCACTCCCGCAACCACGGCGAGGCCCCGGTCCGCCGGTCCTGCTACGCGGCCGACCGCACCGGCCACATGATCCTCCAGACGCTGTACCAGAACTGCGTCAAGGAGGGCGTGGAGTTCTTCAACGAGTTCTACGTCCTGGACCAGCTGATCACCGAGGTCGACGGCATCAAGAGGTCGGCAGGCGTGGTCGCGTACGAGCTGGCGACCGGTGAGATCCACATCTTCCAGGCGAAGGCCGTGATCTACGCGTCCGGCGGCTGCGGCAAGTTCTTCAAGGTGACGTCGAACGCGCACACCCTGACCGGTGACGGCCAGGCGGCGGTCTACCGGCGCGGTCTGCCGCTGGAGGACATGGAGTTCTTCCAGTTCCACCCGACCGGCATCTGGCGCATGGGCATCCTGCTCACCGAGGGCGCCCGCGGTGAGGGCGGCATCCTGCGCAACAAGGACGGCGAGCGCTTCATGGAGAAGTACGCGCCGGTGATGAAGGACCTGGCGTCCCGTGACGTCGTCTCCCGCTCCATCTACACGGAGATCCGCGAGGGCCGCGGCTGCGGTCCCGAGGGCGACCACGTCTACCTCGACCTGACGCACCTGCCGCCGGAGCAGCTGGACGCCAAGCTGCCCGACATCACGGAGTTCGCCCGCACCTACCTGGGCATCGAGCCGTACACCGACCCGATCCCGATCCAGCCGACCGCGCACTACGCGATGGGCGGCATCCCGACGAACGTCGAGGGCGAGGTCCTGGCGGACAACACCACCGTCGTGCCGGGCCTGTACGCGGCCGGCGAGGTGGCCTGCGTGTCGGTGCACGGCGCCAACCGCCTGGGCACCAACTCCCTGCTGGACATCAATGTGTTCGGCCGCCGGGCGGGCATCGCGGCGGCGGAGTACAGCCAGAAGGCCGACTTCGTCGAGCTGCCGGAGAACCCGGAGTCCCTGGTCATCGAGCAGATCGAGCGGCTGCGTACGTCCACAGGCACCGAGCGGGTGGCGACCCTGCGCCGCGAGCTGCAGGAGACCATGGACGCCAACGTCATGGTGTTCCGCACCGAGCAGACCATCAAGACGGCGGTCGAGAAGATCGCGGAGCTGCGCGAGCGCTACAAGAACGTGGCGATCCAGGACAAGGGCAAGCGGTTCAACACGGATCTGCTGGAGGCCGTCGAGCTGGGCAACCTGCTGGATCTCGCCGAGGTCATGGCGGTGTCCGCGCTGGCCCGCAAGGAGTCCCGCGGCGGTCACTACCGCGAGGACTACCCGAACCGCGACGACGTCAACTTCATGCGCCACACCATGGCGTACCGCGAGGTGGGCGACGACGGCACCGAGTCCGTCCGTCTCGACTACAAGCCGGTCGTCCAGACCCGCTACCAGCCGATGGAGCGTAAGTACTGATGGCAACCCCTGTTCTGGACAAGGTGGAGGCGGAGGCCGCGTCCTCTCCCTACATCACGGTCACCTTCCGCATCCGCCGCTTCAACCCGGAGGTCTCGGCGGAGTCCACGTGGGAGGACTTCCAGCTGGAGATCGACCCGAAGGAGCGGGTCCTCGACGGCCTGCACAAGATCAAGTGGGACGTGGACGGCACACTCACCTTCCGCCGCTCCTGCGCGCACGGCATCTGCGGCTCGGACGCGATGCGGATCAACGGCAAGAACCGCCTCGCCTGCAAGACGCTGATCAAGGACATCAACCCCGAGAAGCCGATCACGGTCGAGCCCATCAAGGGCCTCACGGTCCTCAAGGACCTGATCGTGGACATGGAGCCGTTCTTCCAGGCGTACCGGGACGTGATGCCCTTCCTCGTGACGAAGGACACGAACGAGCCGACGCGCGAGCGGCTGCAGTCCGCCGAGGACCGCGCCCGCTTCGACGACACCACGAAGTGCATCCTGTGCGCCGCGTGCACGTCCTCGTGCCCGGTGTTCTGGAACGACGGCCAGTACTTCGGCCCGGCGGCGATCGTCAACGCGCACCGCTTCATCTTCGACTCGCGTGACGAGGCCGGCGAGCAGCGGCTGGAGATCCTGAACGACCGCGACGGCGTCTGGCGCTGCCGCACCACCTTCAACTGCACGGACGCCTGCCCACGCGGCATCGAGGTGACAAAGGCGATCCAGGAGGTAAAACGAGCCCTGATCACCCGCCGCTTCTGACCCGGTCTCCGTCGACCTGGTCTCCGCCGTAGCCCGAGGGCCCCGTATCCGGTTCCGCACCGGGACGGGGCCTTCGGCTTGCCCGCGGCCCCCACGGGAGATTCGGCGCCGGCGCCCGTAACCGGCGGGATCGGCCAGCGGGTGATCCGCTCGGCCTCCGTCTGCGTCTCCGCCTCGGTCTCGGACGCTTCGCTCGTGGGTGCCTCCATGCGCCAGAGTCCCGCCTGCTCGTTCGGACTGCCCAGGCGGAACGTCGGACGTCTCGCCTCATCGAGTGATCACGGTGCGGGCCACCGGGCCGGTCCCGAGGGGTGGGTGATCCCGGCTCGCTAATGTGACGACATGTCAGACGAAGAGTCGTACGAGCTGCTCGGTTTTGACAATGTGCTGGTGCCCGTCGGGGATCTCGGTGAGGCCGTCGGGTTCTACGAGCGGGCCGGGTTCGCCGTCGGGTTCCGGTTCGACGAGGGCGGGATCGCGCTGCTGCACGTCGGCGGCGAGACTCCGGGCATCCTGCTGCGGACCGAGGAGGAGTTCGGTCACCGGCCGCCGCCGTGGCCCTCGCCACGGATCTGGCTTGAGGTGCCGAACGCGCGCGTGGCGGCGCGCGCGCTCGCCGACGCCGGGATCGGGACGCTCGACGAGCCGTTCGCCGTGGCCACCGGCTGGACCGTGGAGTTCGCCGACCCGTGGGGGAACGTCCTCGGGTTCACGGACTACTCGAAGCGGCCGGAACTCGCGCGACGTACCTGAGGAGTTCGGCCGCTTCCTGCCCGGCCCCGCGAGAGGGCCGGCCCCCCAAGGGCCCACCATCCGCGCGCGGGGCCGGGCAGCAGCCGGTGGTCAGCTGACCGCGTCCACCTCGTCGTCCGCCAGTTCCACGTCGTACACCAGCGGGCCGCCGTCGACGACGACATGCCGTGCGCGGGTGCCGTGCGAGGCGGAGGTCGCCGCGAGGAGGTAGGTGCCGGGACCGGGGACCGCCACGATGTACGAGCCGTCGGCCAGCGAGTCGACGCGGTCGAGCTGGCGGCCGCCCTTGGACATCAGCGTCACGGTCGCGCCCCGCACCGGGTCGCCGTCGACGGAGCGGATGAAGCCGTGCACGACCGACGCCGGGCCGTCGGCCGCGGGCGGCTCGGCGGCCGGCGGCCCGTCGTCGGCCGGCTCCACCGCCAGGTGCGGCAGCCGCTCGTCCAGCCACCGCGGCAGCCACCAGTTCGACCGGCCCAGCAGATGCATCACCGCCGGCACCAGGGCCGTGCGCAGGATGAACGCGTCCAGGGCGACCGCGGCGGCGAGCCCCACGCCCGCCATCGCCGCCCCCGAGTCGCCGCTGAGCACGAAGGCCAGGAAGACGCACACCATGATCAGGGCCGCCGAGTTGATCACCCGGCTGGTCTCGGCCAGGCCGACGCGCACCGCGCGCGCGTTGTCCTTGGTGTGCACCCATTCCTCGTGCATCCGGCTGACCAGGAACACCTGGTAGTCCATGGACAGGCCGAAGAGCAGGGACAGCATGATGACCGGCAGGAACGCGTTGATCGGGCCTTCCTTGCCGAGGCCCAGCAGGTCCAGGCCCCAGCCCCACTGGAAGACCGCGACCAGGACACCGAAGGATGCCGCCGCCGCGAACAGGTTCATCACCGCGGCCGTCAGCGGCACCACCAGGGAGCGGAAGGCGATCAGCAGCAGCAGGAAGCCCAGGCCGATGATGGTCGCGACGAAGTACGGCAGCCGGTCGCCGGTGACCGACGCGAAGTCCTTGGAGACCGCGGTGACCCCGCCGACATGGGCCTGCGCGCCCGCCTGGGGGATCACCCGGTCCCGCAGGGTGTCGATGAGGTCGTCCGTCTCCTTCGACTGCGGCGAGGTGGTCGGCACGACCTGGATGACGGTGACGCCCCGCGCGGGCGGCAGTGCGACCGCCCGGGCCACCCCCGAGGTCGTCTCGATGCCCTCGACCAGGGCCTTGGTGTCGCCTCCTGAGGCGACCACCTGGAGTGGCCCGTTGAAGCCGGGGCCGAAGCCCTCCGCGAGCAGGTCGTACGCCTTCCTGGTCGTCGTGGACGCCTCGTCGTTGCCCTGGTCGGTGGCGCCGAGCCGCAGCGACAGCACGGGCAGGGCGAGCACGGCCATGACGACCACCGCGAGCGCGGCGACCGTACGGGGGCGCCGCTGCACCCCGCCCGACCAGCGGGCGGCGAGCCCGCTGGCCCGCTCCGGCTCGGGCCCGCGCTCGGCGAGGCGGCGGCGCTGGCGGCGGCTGAGCACCCGCGGGCCGAGGAAGCCGAGGAACGCCGGCAGCAGCGTCGTCGCGGCGAGCACGCTCAGCACGACCGTCAGCGAGGTGCCGATCACCACGCCGTCCAGGAAGCGCAGGTTGGTCACCAGCATGCCCGCCAGCGCGATGCACACCGTGCCGCCCGCGAACAGCACCGCGCGGCCCGAGGTGTTCAGGGCGGTGACCGCGGACTCCTCGGGGTCGGTGCCGCGCAGGATGCCGCGCCGGTGCCGGGTGACGATGAACAGCGCGTAGTCGATGCCGACGCCCAGCCCGATCAGGGTCGCAAGGAGCGGGGCCAGATCGGGGACGTCGGTGACATGGCTGAGCAGCTGGGTGGAGAACAGTCCGGTGCCGACGCCGAAGACGGCGACGCCGATGGGCAGCAGCATCCCGAACAGCGAGCCGAAGGCAAGGAAGAGCACGACGGCCGCCGCGATGATCCCGACCAGCTCGGCGAGGCCGGTCGGCGGCTCCTGCACCCGCTGGATCGCCTGCCCGCCCAACTCCACCTGGAGTCCGTCGTGTTCCACGCCCTGCGCGGTGTCGACGACGTCCTGCACCAGTTCCTTGGGCACGGACTGGGCGCGCTCGGTGAAGGTGATCTGCGCGTACGCGATCCGTCCGTCGCGGCTGATCTGCGCGGCGCCCCGCTCCCCGGTGTAGGGGCCGGTGACGGCTCCGACGCCGTCCATCCCGGCGATCTTCTCCAGTGCGGGTTCGATCCGGGACCGTACGTCCTGGTCCCGTACCGTGCCCGTGCCGGTCTTCCACACCACTGTGTCGGTGTCGCCGGACGTCTCCGGGAAGGCCCGCTCCATCAGGTCGTACGCGCGCTTGGAGTCCGTGTTGGGGAGGGAGAACACGTTCGCGTAGTCCGTGCCCGCCGTCGAGGCCGAAAAGCCCAGCCCGCCGAGCGCCCCCACCCACACCAGCAGGACCACCAGCCGGTGCCGAAAGCACCACCGTGCCAATGCCGCCACGTTCAAGGCTCCTTCACTGTTTCGGTCGGTCGGTCCCCCAGGTCCTGGGCAACAGATTGGCGCCGGCACCCGCGCGTGCACACGACGCGCCCATGACTCTCAAGGAACTCCAAAGGGCGAACGAGCCCGGCTGTCAGTGGTCCCGCCGATACTGGGGGCATGACGACGGCTCCAGGCACCGTGCTGGTCGTGGAGGACGAGCCGAGCATCGCGGACGTCCTCGCCATCGCCCTGCGCTACCACGGCTTCGAGGTGATGATCGCGGGCACCGTCCGCGAGGCGCTTGCCGCGGCCGGGCGCACCCGGCCCGACGTGGCCCTGCTCGACGTCATGCTGCCCGACGGGGACGGCCGCGCGCTGGGCCGTGAGCTGCGCGCCCGTCGGCCCGATCTTGCGCTGGTCTTCCTCACCGCACGGGACTCGCCCGCGGAGATCGTCGGCGCCCTCGGCTTCGGCGACGACTACATCACCAAGCCGTTCAACATCGACGAGGTGGTCGCCCGGATCGGCGCCGTGCTGCGCCGCACCCGGCCCGCCGACCTCGTCCCGCAGCGCCCGCCGCTGCGCTACGGCGATCTGGAGCTGGACGAGACGACGTACTCGGTGCGCCGCGCGGGCCGCACGGTCGAGCTGACCCCCACCGAGTACGCGCTGCTGCGTTTCCTGGTGCGCAACGGCGGCCGGATCGTGCCCAAGGAGCAGCTGCTGCGGCACGTCTGGCAGTACGAGCACACCCCGGCCGAGTCGACCGTCGTCGAGACCTACATCAGCTATCTGCGCCGCAAACTGGACACCCTGGGGCCGCCGGTGATCACCACCCGGCGCGGTGTCGGATACGGTCTTGGCGCCCCGCGGAAGGGGCCGTGATGCGCCGTCGGCCGGCCGCCCCGGCGTGGGCGGCCGCCCTCGCTCGGCGCAGCCGCAAGCCGGTGCTTTCCCGTGCCTCCTCGGGGAGCGGGGAAGCACAGCGGACCCGGCTCGGACCGCTGGGCACCAGGTGCCGCCCCTCCCGCGGCATGCGCTCCCTGCGCGGCAAACTGACCCTCGCCAACGTCCTGCTGCTGGCCCTCGGCATCGCCGCGGCCACCGCGGTGAGCCTGATGGGCATGCGGCACTATCTGCTCCAGCAGGTCGACGCCGAGCTGGACAAGTCCCGCCGGACGCTCGCCGACTCCCGTGTGACGCTGCGGCAGATCGACTCGCTGGCCGTACTGGCCGTCATCCGGGACCGGTTCGTGCGGCCCCCGATGAGCGAGCGGCCCCGCCCGGACTCGCTGTTCACGGTCGTCGACGCCCAGGGCGGGGTGCTGCCCCTCGCCGGGTTCCCGCCCACCGAGAGCCAGCGTGCGCTGGCCGACGCGATCGGCGGCCCGGCCCCGCTCGCCGCCCTGCCCGAGCCGCGCGAGATCACCGTCGCCGACGCCTCGTACCGGGCGATCGGCGTCCGGCTCGCCGACGGCAACTACGTCCTGCTCGCCAACTCGACCGACGCCCTGCACAAGGGCATAGCCAAGGCGCTCAGGCTCGATGTGGCCATGGGCACGCTGCTGCTGGCGCTGCTGGCCTGTCTGACCCTGTTCAATGTGCGGCGCCGGATGCGGCCGCTGGAGGACATGGTGGAGACGTCCTCGGCGATCGCGGAGGGCGACCTCGCCCGCCGGGTGCCCTCCAGCCGGGAGACCACCCAGGAGGTGGAGCAGCTGCGGCTCGCCCTCAACTCTATGCTGCACCAGGTGGAGTCGGCGTACCGCACGCGCGAGCACAGCGCGGCCCAGCTGCGCCGTTTCGTCGCCGACGCCTCGCACGAGCTGCGCACCCCGCTGTCGGCGATACGCGGCTACCTCCAGCTCTACGAGAAGGGCATGCTGCGCGAGCCCGAAGAGCGCAAGCGTGCCTGGGACCGGATGAACGGCGAGGTGGACCGGATGGGGCGGCTGGTCGACGAACTGCTCACCCTGGCCCGCCTCGACCAGCGGCCCGAACTGCGGCTGCGGAACGTGGACGTGAGCCGGCTGGTGCGGGACGCGGCGCAGGACCTGCGGGCCCAGCAGCCGGACCGTCCGGTGACCGTGGCCGCGGACGGCTCCGTGCTGGTGCGCGCCGACGAGTCGGGGCTGCGCCAGGTGCTGGGCAACCTGGTGGCCAACGTCCGTACGCACACGCCGGCCGGCGTGCCGGTGCGGCTGGGCGTGGAGCGGGCGGACGGGCTGGTGCGGCTGTGTGTCGCCGACGAGGGCCCGGGGCTGGCCGAGGAGGACGCGACGCGCATCTTCGACCGGTTCTTCCGCGCGGGCGGCGGAGCGGGCAGCGGTCTGGGGATGGCGATCGTGCAGGGCGTGGTGCGGGCGCACGGCGGGCAGGTGGCGGTACGGACGGCCCCTGGTCAGGGGCTGGCCGTGACGGTCACGCTGCCGTGCCGGGCGCCCGTGGCGCCGTGAGGGTCAGATCCAGTTCAGCTGCCAGAGCCGGAACACGCCGGTGCCGTCCGAGAGGTACTGGCCGCCGCCGACGTCCTCGCTGCTGACCACGTACTCCTTGCGCTGCCACAGCGGGATCAGCGGCACGTCGGTGGCGATGTGCGCCTGCACGTCACGGAAGTCCTGGGCGACCCGGCTGCGGTCGGCGTACTGCTGGCTCGCCTGGATGAGGGTGTCGACCGCCTTGTTGGTGTAGCCGGTGCTCATGGTGGAGCCGGTGCCGACGAGCGGGGAGCCGAAGGTGTCAGGGTCGGGGTAGTCGGCGACCCAGCCGACCGCCCAGGCGTCCATCTTCCCGGCGGCCCAGCGCTTTTGGAAGTCGGTCCACTCGTACCCCTTGACGTCCACCTCGAACAGGCCGCCCGCCTCCAGCTGCTTCTTCAGCGCGGCGGACTCCTCGGCGCCCGCGCCGCGGCCCTTGCCGTAGCCGAAGGTGAAGCGCACCGGCAGGGTCACCCCGGCCTCGGTGAGCAGTTCTCTCGCCTTCGCGGTGCTCTGCCTCGGGTAGGTGTCGAAGAACGACGTGGTGTGGCCGGTCAGTCCGGTCGGGATCAGCGAGTACAGCGGGTCGACGGTGCCCTCGTACACGGTGGCGGCGAGTTCTTCGCGGTTGACCAGCCAGGCCATGGCCTGGCGCACACGCGCGTCGTGCAGCGGCGAGCCCGCGCGGGTGTTGAGGTACAGGTTGCGGGTCTCGGCGCTGTCGGACTCGGTGACGCGCTGGTTCGGGTCGCTCGAATTGAGCCCGGACAGCACCTTCGGCGGCAGGGTGCGGGTGGCCACGTCGATCTGTTTGCCCTGCCACGCCTTGTCGAGGGCCTGCGAGTCGGCGTAGTACCGCAGTTCGATGGGCTTGCCGGTGCCGTTCAGGTTGCCCTTGTAGTGGCTGTTCGGCGCGAGGACGGCACGCTGGTCCTTTGTGTACGCGGTCAGCCGGTAGGGGCCGGTGCCGTCGGCCCCGGAGCCGGTGCGCAGGCTGTCCGCCGGGTACTTGTCCTTGTCGACGATCGCGCCGGCGCCGGTGGCGACCTTGAACGGGAAGGTGGCGTCGGGCGAGGCCAGGTGGAAGGTGACGGTGGTGGCGCTGTCGGCGCTCACCGAGCCCAGGGTGGAGAACAGCGACGCGGGACCGACATCGGAGTTGATCTTCTTGACCCGGTCGAAGGAGTACTTGACGTCTTCGGCCGTCAGCACCCGGCCGCTCGGGAAGACGATCCCGTCGCGCAGCGTGCACCGGTACGTCTTCAGGTCGCTGCCCTTGAACGCGCAGCTCTGCGCCGCGTCCGGCACGGGCTGTACGCCGCCTGGTTCGAACGTCAGCAGCGATTGGAAGACGTTGCTGAACAGGGCCCAGGAGCCGGCGTCGTAGGCGCCTGCCGGGTCGAGCGAGGTGACGGCGTCCGTCGTACCGACCGTGATGGACTTGTTCTTGTCCCCTTGCGACGGCAGCAGTTGCCAGCCGCCCACTCCCACGACCGCCAGTACGAGCAGCGTCACGAGAATCCGCATGCGAACCGATCGCATGGTGGTGCCCTCCCCGGGCCGTCCGCGGCCCTACCCCTGGCGTTGCACATACGCCACATCCCCTTCGTGGCGCGGCTCACCTAATCACACGTGTTTCACCTGGGGGAAGAGCAATCGGGCGAGATGTGCGAGAACTTACGTCACGACGGTTACCGCCCGGTTTCACAGGGTGCCCACAGGGCCGGGGCCGAGCGCCGCCGGCACCTCCTCAGCACCGTCATGACCTGCACGTTTCCCTGTTTTCACGCGCGCTGACGCGGGCCTGCGGCGCCGGCAGCCGCGCTCAGGCGTGCCGGGACGCCAGTTGCACGACCGTGATGTCCGACGGCGCCCCCACCCGGGTGGGCGGCCCCCACGCGCCCGCACCGCGGCTGACGTACAGCTGGGTGTCGCCGTAGCGCTCCAGGCCCGCCACCGTCGGGTTGGCCGCCGCCGCGAGCAGACCGCCGGGCCACAACTGCCCGCCATGGGTGTGGCCGGAGAGCTGGAGGTCGACACCATGGCGTACGGCCTGATGGATCTGCACGGGCTGGTGGGCGAGGAGCACACATGCGCGTGCGGGATCGCGGTCGGCAAGGGCTCTCTCGTAGTCCGGGCCCTGGCCCTCGCTCTCGCCCTGTACGTCGTTGACCCCGGCGAGGTCGAAACCGGGCAGTTCGGTGCGGGCGTTCTCCAGCGGGCGCAGCCCGAGCCGGCGCACCTCCTCGACCCACTGCTCGGCACCGGAGAAGTACTCGTGGTTGCCGGTGACGAAGTACGCCCCGTGCCGGGCCGAGAGCTGCGCCAGCGGTGCCGCCGCCGGGCCCAGGTCGGGGACGCTGCCGTCCACCAGGTCGCCGACGACCGCGATCAGATCGGGCTGGGTCGCGTTGATCGTGTCGACGACCCGCTGCGCGAAGCCCCGGCCGAGGACCGGCCCGAGGTGGATGTCGCTGACGACGGCGATGCGGAAACCGTGTGCGGAACGCGGGAGTTTGGCCAGCGGAACCGTGACACGTTTCACACGCGGTCCGCGCAGCACGCCGTAGGTGCCGTGGCCGACGGTCGCCACGGCGGCCGTGGCCGCAACCCCGCCTACGACCCGCGACACGAAGAGCCGGCGCGACGGGTCCTGCGGGGCGGGCTCCGGGCCGGTTTCCGGGCCCGCGTCCGGTCGGGGCTCCGGGCCCGCGTCCGGTTGTGGCTCCGGCGCCGGCTGCTGCGCCTGCGGAGCCGGTGCTGTGCCCGCCGGCACGGCCACCGGGGCGGCGGGGACGGGCTCGGGTGCGCGTGCGCGCGTCAGACGGCGCAGCAGGGGCCGCACCGCCTCGCCCGCCACCACCGCCATCAGCAGGTAGAGCGCCAGCGCCATCCACAGGAAGCCGGGCCAGGCCAGGGCGCGCTGGAGCCAGAACGGCGCTCCGCCGCGCTCGGCGACCAGCGCGGCGACCATGAGGACCGGGCCCGCCACGAACACCGCCGTACCGGCCCGGCGGGCGCGTCCCGGCGCCGCCGTGGTGTCGCGGACCAGGCGCCGCCAGACGTACCAGTGCAGCCCGGCCACGACGGCCGGCACGGCCAGGGCGACGAGCACTAAGACGATGACCACTGTGCGGTGTCCTCGGTCTTCCGTTGTGAGTGTTCCGTCATGACGTCCGGCTATGACGTCCGGCGCAGTGCGCGCAGCCCGCGCAACCCGATGCCGCCGATGACCGTCCCCCATACGAAGGAGACGACCGCCAGCAGCAGATGCACCCAGAAATAGCCCGTCGGATGCCCGTCGTCGAAGGCGAGTCCGCTGCTGTCCTTGACGAGGTTCTTGACGAAAGTGACCCAGATGACCCAGCTCCACACCCCGAAGGCGAGCAGGAACCAGGACACCGGGCGGCTGAGCTTCATATGCCCAGTATCGCGGTCGGCTGTCCGGATCCCGGCCCGGGGTGGGGCGGGCGACGGGACTTCACGGCCCACGACAGGTACGTTCTCGACCGTGCCCGCACCTTATAAGATCGCCAGACGATCCCTTCTGGTATGTTCTGCCGCATTTTTGACATTTTCCCTCGCGCCTGCTCTCGCGGCGCCGGCCGCCCTCGCGGCCCCGCGTCCGTCGGCCACACCCCCGGCGCAGATGTCGACGGTCGGCGGCGCCCGCCTCGGCCAGGCCGGTACCCAGGTCGACCTGGGTACCGGCGCGCCCGTGCTGCCCAAGGGACTGACCGCGCGCTCCTGGATCGTCGCCGACGCCGAGACCGGCGACGTGCTCGCCGCCCACAACGCACACTGGCGCCTGCCCCCGGCGAGCACGCTGAAGATGCTGTTCGCCGACACCGTGCTGCCGAGGTTCCCCAAGTCGACCGAGCACAAGGTGGTGCCCTCCGATCTGGCGGGCGTCGGCGCGGGCTCCAGCGTCGTCCCGGTGCACGAGGGCGAGACCTACACGATCCGCGACCTGTGGCTCGGCGTCTTCCTGCGCTCCGGCAACGACGCCGTGCACGTGCTGTCCGCGATGAACGGCGGCGTCAAGGACACCGTCAAGGACATGCAGGCGCACGCCGAGGAGTTGCAGGCCCTCGACACACATGTGGTCAGCCCCGACGGCTACGACGCGCCGGAACAGGTCTCGTCGGCGTACGACCTGACGCTGTTCGCCCGCTCCGGACTCCAGAAGAAGGACTTCCGCGAGTACTGTTCCACGGTCCGGGCGAATTTCCCGGGCGAGACCAAGAAGGTCAAGGGCAAGAAGGTCCGCGGCACCTTCGAGATCCAGAACACCAACCGGCTGCTGAGCGGCGACGCCGACATCTCCGTCTACGACGGGATCGCGGGCGTGAAGAACGGCAACACCACCAAGGCGGGCGCCACCTTCACCGGCGTCGCGGAACGCGGCGGCAGGGTGCTGCTGGTCACCGTCATGAACCCGCAGAAGAACGAGCACAACGAGGTCTACAAGGAGACCGCGAAGCTCTTCGACTGGGGCTTCGCGGCGGCCGGCAAGGCGCGGCCGGTGGGCGAACTGGTGCCGCCGAAGAGCGCGGTACCGGCCGGCGGACAGCCGGGTGCCTCGGCGTCCGCCGCGGAGGCGGGCGGTGGCACCGCCGCGGGCAGCGCGGCCGGCGGCGGGTCCCCGGCGAAGCCGGCCGGCGCCTCCGCCGCGGGCGGTTCGGGTGGTGCGGGCGTCGCGCTGGCCATCACCGGCGGGCTGCTGGTGCTGCTGGCCGGCGGGGTGTTCCTGATCAATCGCCGCTGGCCGCTGCCGGACCTGGTGCGCCGTCGGACGACGCCCCGTCCGTGACCGGTGCTTCCTTGCTCTGCGTCGCCGTCCAGGCGGCGCAGAACAGCACCAGTTTCGAGGTGAAGTTGATCCACAGCAGCAGGGCCACGGGCACGCCGAAGGCCCCGTACATGCTCTTCGTGGCGACGCCCTGGATGTAGCCGCTGAGCAGCAGCTTGAGGAGTTCGAAGCCGACCGCGCCGATCAGCGCGGCCACCACCAGGCGGCGGCGCGGCGGATCGACCCCGGGCAGCAGGGTCAGGACGTAGAGCAGCAGCAGGAAGTCGGCGAGCACGGCGACGGCGAACGCGGCGACGCGCAGCAGCAGGCTGCCCCAGCTCGCCCGGCCGAGGCCCAACTCGTCGGAGATCCAGCCGACCAGGGCGGAGGCCACCGTCGAGATGACGATGGTCGCGAGCACCGCGCCGCCGAGGCCGACGAGGACGCCCGCGTCGACGGCCTTGCGCACGATCGGGTTGCCCTCGCTGTCCGGCCGCTCCCACACCGCCCGCAGACAGTCGCGCATCTGGCCGACCCAGCCGATGCCGGTGAACAGCAGGACCGCACCGGCGATGAGTCCGACGGTGCCCGCGTTCTGCACCAGGGCGTTGATGTCCAACTGCGCGGAGATGCCGGGGACCTGCTCGGTGATCTTCTTCTGGAGCTGCTGTTGCTGCGCCGTGCTCAGCGTGGCGGCGGCGATCGCGGCGGCCACCGTCAGCAGCGGGAACAGCGAGATGAAGCTGATGAACGTCATCGCCGCCGCCAGCCGCGTCCACTTCACCCGGTCCAGGCGCTCGTACGCCTGCCACGCGTGCGTGGCCATGAGCCACGTGACGAGCGGTCCTACTCCGGGGAGCCTCTTCAGCCAGTCCATGATCCGACTCTGCCCTCGGCGGGGAACACCAATGTCCGGGTACCCCAGAAACGCAGGACCGTGGCGAGGGCCATGCCGATGCCGGCACCGGAGACGGTGTCGGCGCACTGCGAGGTGAGTCCGAGGCCGTAGTGGCTGACGACGATGCACAGGAGCTGGACGAGCGCGCCGGCGAGGTTCACGGCGACGAAGACGGCGTACGGGCGCGGGCCCCGCGGCTGCGCGTGGCGGTAGGTGCCGCGCGCGTTGCCCACGTAGGCGACCGTGCAGCCCGCGACGAAGGACACGGTCTTCGCGGTGACCGGATCGAGTCCGGCGGGGCCGCGCAGCAGGCTGAAGACGGCCAGGTCGGTGGCGTAGGCGAGGAGCCCGGCGACGGCGAAGCCGAGCAGTTCGCGCCGGGCGACGCTCACCAGTTCGCCACCGCGAGCCCGTACATGGCGAGCCAGGCCAGTCCGATCAGGGCCAGCGCCCGGTCGCGCAGGACGACGTCCTCGGGCTCGCCCGCGGCGCCGCGGTCGGCGAAGACGGCGTAGCGGAGGATCGCGAGGATGAAGGCGACCATCGACAGCTGCCGCCAGGGCAGTACGCCCGCGTGCGGCGCGCCGCCCTCCTCCAGGGCCCACATGCAGTACGCGAGGACGGCGACCCCCGCGGCCAGTTGCCAGACGAAGCGGAGGTAGCCGGTGGTGTACTCGGTGAGCAACGCGCGCGTGGCGCCCGGTTTCCCGGCCATCTGGAGGGCTTCGGAGTAACGCTTGGCCGACACCATGAACAGCGCCCCGAAACCGGTGGTGATCAGGAACCAGCGGGACAGCGGGATGCCGAGCGCGAGCCCGCCGATCATCGCGCGCATCACAAAGCCGGTGGTGACGACGGCGAGATCGGCGACGAGCACATGCTTGAGGCTGACGCAGTACGCCAGTTGCATGGCGACGTAGGCCGCCAGGAGGGCCGCGACGAGAGGCGCGGTCAGCCAGGCAGCGGCGGCCGGCGCGAGCACGGCCAGGGCGGCTCCCGCGGCGTAGGCGACGGGTACCGGGACCTGTCCCGCGGCGACCGGGCGGCGGCACTTGGTCGGGTGGGCGCGGTCGGCCTCGGCGTCACGGGCGTCGTTGATCAGGTAGACGGCGGCGGCGCAGGCGGTGAACAGGACGAAGACGAGGGCCACCTGGGCGAGCGCGTGCCGGGAGAAGAGCTGCCCGGCGGCGGCCGGGGCGGCGGCGACGAGGCTGTTCTTGACCCACTGCTTGGGGCGGGTGGTCCTCAGCAGGCCGCCCAGGAGGGTGCCCTTGATCGGGCGCACGGACGGCACGGGAGGCTTGCGCCGCTCCGGCAGTGTGGCTTCCCCGGCGTGCACGCCGTCCCTGAGGGGCGCGGTCTCAGTCACGACCGCCCCCTGTCATCCAGCGCGCCCCGAGTCGCGCCGTGAGCGCCCCCAGGACCGCGCCGGCGGCGACATCGGAGGGGTAGTGGACGCCCACCACCAGGCGGGACAGGCACATGGCGGCGGCCAGCGGCGGCAGCCCGTACGCGCCCAGCGCCCCGAACGCCACCGCGGCGGCCGTCGCGGAGGCGGCGTGCGAACTCGGGAAGGAGTACCGGCCGACGGTGCGTACAAGGGGCTCGATGTGCGCCGGGCGCGCCCGGCGCACCAGGCGTTTGACGCCCGAACTGGTGAGGTGCGCGCCCGCGACGAGCGCCGTGCCGCGCAGCCAGGAGCCGCGCCGCGCGCCGTCCGCGGCGGCTCCGACGAGACCCGCCGCGAGCCACAGCGCGCCGTGCTCACCGGCCAGGGACAGGCCGCGTGCGGCGGACGCGACGCGCGGATCGGCACCGCGGGCGCGGAGTGCGGAGAGGATCCGGTGGTCCATGTCGTCCATGTGGACTCACTGTTCACGCCCGCACCGCCAGAACTACGGCAATATTGAGCGACATCCCATTAATCACCCATTTCGGGGAGGGATGGGATGTTTCTAAATTAATCGCTCACATTGGGGCGATACGGTCTCCGGCATGTCTGGAGCCATGGTTTCCGTCACCGGGTGGGGCCGCACCGCCCCCACCTCCGCCCGGCTGGTGCGTCCGCGGACGTACGAGGAGGCCGTGGCCGCCGTCCGCGGCTGCGGGGCCCGTGGCGGCATCGCCCGGGGCCTTGGCCGGGCCTACGGGGACGCGGCGCAGAACGCCGGCGGCGCCGTGCTCGACATGACCGGTCTCGACCGCATCCACGCCATCGACGCCGACGGCGGCACCGTGCTGTGCGACGCGGGCGTCTCCCTGCACCGGCTGATGGAGGTGCTGCTGCCGCTCGGCTGGTTCGTGCCGGTGACGCCGGGCACCCGCCAGGTGACGGTCGGCGGGGCGATCGGCGCCGACATCCACGGCAAGAACCACCACGTCTCCGGCTCCTTCTCGCGCCATGTGCTCGCGCTGGAACTGCTCACCGCCGACGGCGAGATCCGCGCGGTCGGCCGCGGCACCCCCCTGTTCGACGCGACCACCGGCGGAATGGGCCTGACCGGGGTGATCCTCACCGCCACCGTGCGGCTGCTGCCGGTGGAGACCTCGTACATGTCGGTCGACACCGAGCGCGCCACCGACCTGGACGATCTGATGGCCCGCCTGACGGCCACCGACCACCGCTACCGCTACTCGGTCGCCTGGATCGACCTGCTGGCCCGGGGCGCCGCCACCGGC
The DNA here is from genome assembly GCF_057537855.1 of Streptomyces diversicolor. Taxonomy (NCBI): domain Bacteria; kingdom Bacillati; phylum Actinomycetota; class Actinomycetes; order Kitasatosporales; family Streptomycetaceae; genus Streptomyces; species Streptomyces diversicolor. Next base: position 114,957 of record NZ_BAAJXA010000014.1, on the reverse strand, counting down.
CGCGCCGTGCTCACCCGCGGCGACCACGCGCCCCTGGAGGCGCTGCGCGAGGGCACGCGCGCGTGGCGGCGCCCGCTGTCCTTCCGCCCCCGGCAGTTCCCGCCCGCCCCGGCCTTCGTCCCGGAGGGCCTGCTCAGCCGGGCCGGCGTGGGGCTGTTCAACGAGATCTGGTACCGCAGGGCGCCACGCGCGCGTACCGGCGAACTCCAGCGGATCCCCGCCTTCTTCCATCCCCTGGACGGCGTGCCCCACTGGAACCGGATCTACGGCCGCGGCGGCTTCGTCCAGTACCAGTTCGTCGTCGGACACGGTCAGGAGGACGCCCTGCACCGGATCGTGCGCCGCATCTCCGGGCGCCGGTTCCCGTCCTTCCTGGCCGTACTCAAGCGCTTCGGCGAGGCGGACCCCGGCTGGCTCTCCTTCCCGGTGCCCGGCTGGACGCTCGCCCTGGACATCCCGGCGAACCTGCCCCGGCTCGGCGCCTTCCTCGACGAGCTGGACGAGGAGGTCGCCGCCGCCGGCGGACGCGTCTACCTCGCCAAGGACTCCCGGCTGCGCCCGGACCTGCTCGCCCCGATGTACCCCCGGCTCGCCGACTTCCGGGCGCTGCGCGCGGAACTCGACCCGCGCGGGGTGTTCGTCTCGGACCTCGCCCGCCGCCTGGACCTCTGAGAAGCACCGACCTCCAAGGAGCTGTAGTGAAGGACGCCTTCGGCCTCCCCCAGTCCCTGCTCGTCCTCGGCGGTACGTCGGACATCGCGCTGGCCACCGCGCGCCGGCTGATCGCCCGCCGCACCCGCACCGTGTGGCTCGCGGGCCGTCCGTCGCCCGCCCTGGACAAGGCCGCCGAGGAGCTGCGCGGCCTGGGCGCCGACGCCCGCACCGTCGCCTTCGACGCGCTCGAACCCGAGTCGCACGAGGCGGTGCTCGGCAAGGTCTTCGCGGAGGGCGACGTCGACATGGTGCTGCTCGCCTTCGGGATCCTCGGCGACCAGGCGCACGACGAGCGGGCACCGGTGAGCGCGGTCCGGGTCGCGCAGACCAACTACACGGGCGCGGTCTCGGCGGGCCTGGTGGCGGCCGCCGCGCTCCAGACGCAGGGCCACGGCTCCCTGGTGGTCCTCTCCTCGGTCGCCGGCGAGCGGGCCCGCCGCTCCAACTTCATCTACGGCTCAAGCAAGGCCGGTCTGGACGCCTTCGCCCAGGGACTCGGCGACGCGCTGTACGGCACGGGCGTGCACGTCATGGTCGTACGTCCCGGATTCGTACGGTCCCGGATGACGGCCGGCCTCGACGAGGCGCCCCTGGCGACCACACCGGAGGCCGTGGCCACGGCCATCGAACTGGGCCTGCGCCGCCGCACGGAAACCCTCTGGGTCCCGGGTCGGCTCCGCCTCATCATGACAGCCCTACGCCACACCCCCCGCCCCCTGTTCCGCCGCCTCCCCCTCTGACAAGCCCCCACTCGCAAGCCGACGCCCACACCACCGCCCCAAAAGGGGCGCGAGGAACTGCGCGACAAGCCACGATGGTGCCGCAGACGACCACCACCCCCAACCGCCCCTCAAAAGCCGACGCCCACACCACCGCCCCGAAAGGGGCGCGGGGAACTGCGCGCCAAGCCCCCACGAACCCGCACCCAACCACCAACCCGAAAGCCCAGCCACACCCCGGCCGCAGCCAAAAGAAACCCCAGCCCAACCCAGCCGAACCGCGGAGCAAAGGTCACCGCCGGACGATAGTCCCCCACGCCGCATGCCCCGCCTGCGGCGGCACCACAGTCCCCCCGAAGGTGAACTCCCGCAGCTTCCGCCACACACCGTCCACCCCCTGCTCGTAGAGCGCGAACCCGGTGCAGGGCCACTCCGCCTCGAACCCGGCCAGCTCCCGGAACGCCCGGTCCATCGCCGCGTCGTCGATGCCGTGCGCCACGGTGACGTGCGGGTGGTACGGGAACTGGAGTTCGCGGGCCAGCGGCCCCGACCCGTCGCGCACCCGCTTCTGCAGCCAGGAACAGGACTCCGCGCCCTGGACGACCTGGACGTAGACCACCGGCGACAGCGGCCGGAACGTGCCGGTGCCGGACAGCCGCATCGGGAACGGCCGGCCGGCCGCGGCGACCCGCGTCAGATGCGCCTCGACGGCCGGCAGCGCGAACTCGTCCACCTCCGTCGGCGGCAGCAGCGTGACGTGCGTGGGGATGCCGTGAGCCGCGGCGTCGCCGAAGCCCGCGCGCCGCTCCTGGAGCAGGCTGCCGTGAGGCTCCGGGACCGCGATCGACACGCCGATCGTTACGGTCCCCACGTCGTCTCCTGTCGTCGTCTCGGCTGGGTTGCCGGATTCGTACTCAGCCGTCCGGCTATCGACTGTACGGCCACGGCTGTGCCCTGGGCAGGCGCAGCCGAAGTGATGTGCGGCGCTCTGCCCGAAGGCCCGTGTGCGGTGGTGCGCCTCAGTGCTTCGCGGGCAGGAAGCCCACCCGGTCGTAGGCGCGGGCCAGGGTCTCCGCGGCGACGGCGCGCGCCTTCTCCGCGCCCTTGGCAAGGATGGAGTCAAGCGTCTCGGGGTCGTCCAGGTACTGCTGGGTGCGCTCCCTGAACGGCGTCACGAACTCCACCATGACCTCGGCGAGGTCGGTCTTGAGCGCCCCGTACCCCTTGCCCTCGTACTTCGCCTCCAGCTCGGCCACGCCCGTGCCGGTGAGCGTCGAGTAGATCGTGAGCAGGTTGCTCACGCCCGGCTTGTTCTCGACGTCGTAGCGGACGACCGTGCCGGTGTCGGTGACCGCGCTCTTGACCTTCTTGGCGGTGGCCTTGGGATCGTCGAGGAGGTTGATGAGGCCCTTCGGTGTGGAGGCCGACTTGCTCATCTTGACGGACGGTTCCTGAAGGTCGTAGATCTTCGCCGTCTCCTTCAGGATGTACGGCTTCGGCACGGTGAAGGTCTCCCCGAAACGGCCGTTGAAACGCGTGGCGAGGTCACGGGTCAGCTCGACGTGCTGGCGCTGGTCCTCGCCGACCGGGACCTCGTTGGCCTGGTAGAGCAGGATGTCGGCGACCTGGAGGATCGGGTAGGTGAACAGGCCGACGGAGGCGCGGTCGGCACCGTGCCTGGCGGACTTGTCCTTGAACTGGGTCATGCGGGATGCCTCGCCGAAGCCGGTGAGGCAGTTCATGACCCACGCGAGCTGGGCGTGCTCGGGGACGTGGCTCTGGACGAAGAGCGTGCAGCGCTCCGGGTCGAGGCCGGCCGCGAGGAGCTGGGCGGTGGCGAGCCGGGTGTTCGCGCGCAGCTCCTTCGGGTCCTGCGGGACCGTGATCGCGTGCAGGTCGACAACCATGTAGAACGCGTCGTGGGACTCCTGCAGGGCCACCCACTGACGAACGGCGCCGAGGTAGTTGCCGAGGTGGAACGAGCCTGCGGTGGGCTGGATTCCGGAGAGCACGCGGGGACTGTCTGAAGCCATGTTCACCATTCTCTCAGGTGTCGCGGCCCGATCCCGAACCGATCGGAAACGGGTGGGAACCGATTCGTCTCCGGCGGTGTATCAAGAGCGTGAGGACGCGGGAGGGGGGCCGCATCGTCGATGAGGCCGCGGTGATCGCACGTGTACGCGCCGGAGAGCCGGAGGCGTACGCGGAGCTGGTGCGGGCCCACACGGGCATCGCCCTGCGGGCGGCGGCGGCACTCGGGGCGGGTGCGGACGCGGAGGACGTGGTGCAGCAGGCGTTCGTCAAGGCGTACTGCGCGCTGGGCCGTTTCAAGGACGGCGCGGCGTTCAGGCCCTGGCTGCTGTCGATCGTGGCGAATGAGACGAGGAACACAGTGCGGGCGGCGGCGCGGCAGCGCACGCTCGCCGGCCGGGAGGCGGCCTTCGTGGAGGCCGAGCCGCTGATACCGGAGACGGCTGACCCGGCGGTCGCCACGCTCCGCACGGAGCGCCGGGCGGCGCTCCTGGCCGCCCTGGACCAGCTGAGCGAGGAGCACCGTCTGGTCGTCACCTACCGCTATCTCCTGGAAATGGACGAGTCGGAGACCGCCCAGGCCCTCGGCTGGCCCCGGGGGACGGTGAAGTCCCGGCTGAACCGCGCCCTGCGGAAGCTGGGCCGGCTGCTGCCGGAATGCGAGCCCGGGGAAGGGGGGGAGGAGCGTGACTGAGCGGTACGACGGCGAGGACGGGCGAGCCTTCGGGGACGCCCGGGGCCGGGGCCTGCGCGGGAGGGGTCCGCGTGGCCGGGACCCGCGTGGGCGGGACCGCGGACGGTCCGGCGGGTCGGCCGCCGCCCGGCTGCCGAAGGAGCTGCGGGCACTGGGCCGGTCACTGGGCGCGCCCGGCGGCGACGGCGGTGACGGTGCCGCGGGGACGATCGACTCCGAGACGATGGCCGAGCGGGTGCTCGGGCAGATACTGGCCGAGCGGCTGCCGGTCCCGGTGGCCGAGCCCGCGGGTGCGAGGGGGCGGCTGCGCGCGGTCCGGCGCTGGACGCGGCTGCGGTGGCGTTCGCTGACGGCGGCGCTGTGCGGTCTGCTGGCGGTGCTCGCGCTCACGCCCCCGGTGCGGGCGGCGGTCTACGACTGGTTCGGCTTCGGCGGCGTCGAGGTGCGCTACGACCCGTCGGCGGTGCCCTCCCCCGGTTCCGAGGTGCCGGGCTGCGGCCGCTCCCTGTCTCTCGGGCAGGCGAGGCAGCGGGCCGGGTTCGAGCCGCTGGTGCCCAGTGCGCTCGGGGTGCCGGACTCGGTGACCGTGACCGGCGGGCCGGGCCGGCGGCCGGTGCTCGGCATGTGCTGGCGTGAGCGGGGTCATGTCGTCCGGCTCGACGCGTTCCCGGCGAGCCTGGACGCCGGCTTCTCCAAGACCGTGCGCGAGCGACCGGAGTGGATCGATCTGCGTCCGGCTTCGTCGGCGCAGGACATGCCCGACTACGCGCTGTGGTTCCCGCTGCCGCATCTGCTGAAGTTCTGGCTGGTGGACGCCGATGGCGACCGCTATCGGCGTCAGGTGCGCACGGCGGGGCCGACCCTGCTGTGGATCCACCACGCGGGGGCGGACGCCGGGACGGGCCCCGGCGGGGCCGAGGGCGGGGGCGGGGCCGACGGGGCCGAGGGCGGGGCAGGTGGCGCGCGGGACGGGGCGGTGACGCTGCGTCTGGAGGGCGTGGAGTCGCGGGCGAGGGCGGTGCGGATCGCGAGGTCGCTCGTGCCGATGTCCGGGCTGTCGGCCGGGCAGGTCGAGCCGCGCGAGTCCGAGGGCTCCGCGGCGCCCTCGGCATCGGGATCCTCGAAATAGTGCGTGCGGAAGGGGAACCCCGGCGGGTCGGGCGGTGTACCAGTAGTGACACGCGGCTCGCGGGCGGGCCGCAGGGCTTTGACCGGCAGGGGGATCGGATGGCGAGAGGCAGGGTTCGTGAACTGACGGCGCTGAGCGGGATGGTGGCCGTCCTGCTCGGGCTGTTGTTGTGGGGAGCGTCGACCGCGGCGGCGGGCGGTCCGACCAGCGTGCTGGTGACCTCGCCCCAGAGCGGGGAAACCGCCGCGCGGTACTTCTCGGACGAGGAATACGGACAACTCCAGCGGCTGCTGGGCCCGGAGAACCGGGGATCGCGCGAGACACCGCCGGAGGCGGAGCCGGACTCCGGCCGTCAGATCAATGTGACCTGGCTGGCGCACGACATATGGCCCTGGCGCATGGACCGGGTCTTCCCCACGGACTCCAAGTCGGGGACGGTCTGGATCCACACGGCCGCCAATGTGTCCAAATCGCTGAACGGCTACTGGCACCGCGCCGAACACCCCGGCCAACTGCGCGCCCTGCTCGGGAAGTTGGGCGTGCTGAGCAACAAGAACAGCCAGGCGGGCTACACCGGCATCTTCCCGGGCCCATGGGAGTCGGAGAGCCCCGGCACGGCGGACCGGACCGAGGAGTCGACCACCACGGTCTCGATCAACACCGGGGAGGACGGCACGGATTGGTGGTGGGCGATACCGGGCGCGGCTGGGGGTGCCGCTCTTGCACTGGTGCTGCGGTCCCTGGTGCCACGGCTGGCACCGGCCCTGCGGCGCGGTGACCGGGAGCCGGGACCCAGGCAGGAACTGCGGGACATGTGAAAGCGCACGCGGGCACGGCCCCGGACCGGTCGCGGCGCCAGCTCCCCATACCGCCGTCCGGCGGCCCGGCGCCGGGCCGGACCGCCGTGGGAGGAACCACGAAGGGAGCTGATCGGCCCCCGGGCGACAGGAGACTCCCGGCCGGCATGGGGACTCCCGGCGCCCGGTTCTCGGGCGGAGGTCAGCCGAGGTCGACCTGCGGGTACAGCGGGAACCCGGCCACGAGGTCGGAGGCGCGGTGCGAGATCTCGTCCGCGATCTTCGGGTCGAGGACGTGCTGGGCCTTGGACGGGGTGCCCTTGCTCGTGGTGCCGGGTTCGGCGGTGGTCAGAACGCGGTCGATGAGGCCGGCGACCTCGTCCATCTCGGCGGTGCCCAGGCCACGCGTGGTCAGGGCGGGGGTACCGATGCGGATGCCGGAGGTGTACCAGGCGCCGTTGGGGTCGGCCGGGATCGCGTTGCGGTTGGTGACGATGCCGGACTCCAGCAGTGCGGCCTCGGCCTGGCGGCCGGTGAGGCCGTAGGAGGCGGCGACGTCGATCAGGTTGAGATGGTTGTCGCTGCCGCCGGTGACCAGGGTGGCGCCCCGGCTCATCAGGCCCTCGGCCAGCGCCCGGGAGTTGTCGACGATCCGCTGGGCGTAGTCCCGGAAGGAGGGCCGGCGGGCCTCGGCGAGGGCCACGGCCTTGGCCGCCATGACATGCGGCAGGGGGCCGCCGAGCACCATCGGGCAGCCGCGGTCGACCTGGTCCTTGAGGGAGTCGTCGCACAGGACCATGCCGCCGCGCGGCCCGCGCAGCGACTTGTGCGTGGTGGTGGTGACGATCTGGGCGTGCGGGACCGGATCGAAGTCCCCGGTGAGGACCTTGCCGGCGACGAGACCGGCGAAGTGGGCCATGTCCACCATGAGCGTGGCACCGACCTCGTCGGCGATCTCCCGCATGATCCGGAAGTTCACGAGACGGGGGTAGGCGGAGTATCCGGCGACGATGATCAGCGGCTTGAACTCGCGGGCGGAGGCGCGTAGGGCCTCGTAGTCGATGAGGCCGGTGGCCGGGTCGGTGCCGTAGGAACGCTGGTCGAACATCTTGCCGGAGATGTTCGGGCGGAAGCCGTGGGTGAGGTGGCCACCGGCGTCCAGGGACATGCCGAGCATGCGCTGGTTGCCGAAGGACTGACGGAGTTCGGCCCAGTCCGCCTCGGAGAGGTCGTTGATCTGGCGGACGCCGGCCTTCTCCAGGGCGGGTGCCTCGACGCGCTGTGCCAGGACGGCCCAGAAGGCGACGAGGTTGGCGTCGATGCCGGAGTGCGGCTGGACATAGGCGTGACGGGCGCCGAACAGCTCCTTGGCGTGCTCCGCGGCGATCGACTCCACGGTGTCGACATTGCGGCAGCCGGCGTAGAAGCGGCGGCCGATGGTGCCCTCGGCGTACTTGTCGCTGAGCCAGTTGCCCATCGCCAGGAGGGTGGCCGGGGAGGCGTAGTTCTCGGAGGCGATCAGCTTCAGCATCTCGCGCTGGTCGGTGACCTCCTGGCCGATGGCGTCGGCCACGCGCGGTTCGACGGCACGGATGACATCGAGGGCGGCACGGAAGGCGGTGGACTCGGCGGAGAGAGACGAAGAGAGAGAAGAGGAGGAAGAGGAGGCAGAGGAGAGGGGGGACAGGGGCTGCTCTGGCATGGGGACCTCCGGACGGCGTACGTACAGCGTTCACGGCTCGGCCCAGGCGCACGGCACTCGAAGTGGCTGGGCCGCTCCCCGATGGTCCATCCCATCCCAGCGCGCCAGTCACGGCCCGCCGTCAGCCTACCGGGCGCGTCGGACGGGCACGCGTGGCGGTGGTCGCATGTTGCTGACGGCTCCGGGAGCGCCCCGGGCGCGAGGATGGAAGAGGGGGACGAATCCGACACTCTGGCCCACTGGAGTTCCCGTGAACGCTACGGAGCGGCTCATCGCCGCCGCCGACGCCCACAGTGCGCACACCTACCGCCCGCTGCCGGTGGTCGTGGCCACCGCGGACGGGGCCTGGATGACGGATGTCGAGGGCCGGCGTTATCTCGATCTGCTGGCCGGCTACTCCGCGCTGAACTTCGGGCACGGTCACCGGCGGCTGGTGGCGGCGGCCAAGGCCCAGCTGGACCGGGTGACGCTGACGTCGCGGGCGTTCCACCACGACCGGTTCGCCGCGTTCTGCGCCGAGCTGGCCGAGCTGTGCGGCATGGAGCTGGTGCTGCCGATGAACACCGGAGTGGAGGCGGTGGAAACCGCGGTGAAGACGGCCCGCAAGTGGGGCTACCGGGTGAAGGGGGTGCCCGCCGAGATGGCGAAGATCGTGGTCGCGGGGGGCAACTTCCACGGCCGTACGACGACGGTCATCAGCTTCTCCACGGAACCGGAGGCACGGGCGGACTTCGGGCCGTACACGCCGGGCTTCGAGATCGTGCCGTACGGGGACCTGACCGCGATGCGGGCGGCGCTCACCGAGAACACGGTCGGGGTGCTGCTGGAGCCGATCCAGGGCGAGGCGGGTGTGATCGTGCCGCCGGCCGGTTATCTGCCGGCGGTGCGGGAGCTGACCCGGGAGCGGAACGTGCTGTTCATCGCGGATGAGATCCAGTCGGGGCTGGGCCGGACCGGGCGGACCTTCGCGTGCGAGCACGAGGGGGTGATGCCGGATGTGTATCTGCTGGGGAAGGCGCTGGGCGGCGGGATCGTGCCGGTGTCGGCGGTGGTGTCGGGCGCGGAGGTGCTGGGGGTGTTCCGGCCGGGTCAGCACGGGTCGACGTTCGGCGGTAATCCGCTGGCCTGCGCGGTGGCGCTGGAGGTGATCGCGATGCTGCGGTCGGGCGAGTACCAGGCGCGCGCGGCGGAGCTGGGCGGGCATCTGCACCGTGAACTGGGCGCGCTGCTCGGCACCGGCGCGGTGACGGCGGTGCGCGGGCGCGGACTGTGGGCGGGGGTCGATGTGGCGCCGGCGCTCGGCACGGGACGGCAGGTCTCGGAGCGGCTGATGGACCGTGGCGTGCTGGTGAAAGACGCACACGGCCCGACGATCCGGATCGCGCCGCCCCTGGTGATCGAGAAGGAGGATCTGGACTGGGGGCTCGATCAGTTGCGAGCGGTTGTCACCCCCTGAGCGCTCCGCTGAATACGCCGCGGACCGGTTTTCCGAGGCGAGAGTCCGGTGAGAGGCGGGCTTGGGTCGGGCCTCGGGTCCGCCGGCTCCCCTACAGTCGCTTCGTGCTCTTCGGAATGGTGTGCGCCCTGGGCGCGGCGGTCTGTTTCGGGACGGCGACCGTGTTGCAGGCGATGGCCGCGCGCCGGGCCGCGGACACCGGTGTGGGCGGGGACGCGGCGCTGCTGCTGCGGGCGCTGCGGCAGTGGCGGTATCTGGTCGGTCTGGGGCTGGACGGTCTCGGCTTCCTGTTGCAGATCGCGGCGCTGCGGTCCCTCCCGATCTATGCGGTCGGCGCGGCGCTGGCGTCGAGTCTGGCGGTGACCGCGGTGGTCGCGGCACGGCTGCTGCGGGTGCGGCTGAGCCGGGCGGAGTGGGTCGCGGTGGCGGTGGTGTGCGCCGGGCTGGTGATGCTGGGGCTGGCCTCCGGGGCGGAGGGCCGCCGGAACGGCTCGGCGGCGTTGCGGTACGCGATGCCTGCGGCGGCCGTGGCGGTGCTGCTGCTGGGGGCGGTCGGCGGGCGGTTGCGGGGGCGGGGCCGGGCGCTGTTGCTCGGTCTGGGGGCGGGTTTCGGGTTCGGGGTGGTGGAGGTGGCGGTGCGGCTGATCGACGATCTGGCGCCGGCGGCCCTGTTCACCGATCCGGCCGCCTATGCCCTGCTGCTCGGCGGGGTGGCCGCGTTCTTGCTGCTGACCTCGGCTCTCCAGCGCGGCTCGGTGACCACGGCCACCGCCGGGATGGTGATCGGCGAGACGATCGGCCCGGCGGCGGTGGGCGTGGTGTGGCTGGGCGATCGCACCCGGGAGGGCCTGACCTGGCTCGCGGTGCTGGGCTTCGCGGTGGCGGTCACCGGAGCGTTGACCCTGGCCCGCTTCGGAGAGCCCCCGGTACCGGACCCCCACCCGGCAACGCCCTAGCGCATTCCGCGGCTCGGGACGTTCGCCACCATCAGTCCCGGCCCCCCACCCAGCCGAGCCCACCGCGCGCCCCCACACCCCGCAAAGCCCCGCAGGGAACCGGCCCGAGCCCTGCGACCGCAATCCCCGAACCCCCACCCGGCAGACACCCGACACATCCCGCCGGGCCGAAGCCCAGTGCACCCCACCCACCCCGCAAAGCCCCGCAGGGAACGGCATCGGACCGCGCAACCGCAAACCCCCAACACCCCCGGCCGAAGCCCAGCACATCCCGCGGGCCCCGCGCGCCCCGCGACAGCACGACCCCCGGCTCTGCGTTCCCAAGCCCCGGACAGCACGCAGACGAGACCGACACGGCCTCACGCCCCGCAAAGCCCCGCAGGGGGCCGGGCGGAGGTTACGGCAGGACGCGGCACAGGGAGTCAAGGGCTGTTGTCCAGGCGTGGTCCGGTGGGGTTCCGTAGCCGACGACCAGGGCGTCCAGGGGCGCGGTGACGGAGTGTTCGTGGCGGTAGGTGGCCAGGCCGTGCAGGGCCAGTCCCTGCCAGGCGGCGGCCTGGACCACCGACTGCTCGGTGCCGGGCGGCAGGCGCAGGACGGCGTGCAGGCCGGCCGCGATGCCGGTGACCCGGACGTCGGGGGCGCGGGCGGCGAGGGCCGCGACGAGGGTGTCGCGGCGGCGCCGGTAGCGCAGCCGGGCGGCGCGTACATGGCGGTCGTAGGCGCCGGAGGTGATGAACTCGGCCAGGGTGAGCTGGTCCAGCACCCCGCAGCTGTCGCTGTGGCCCTTGGCTGCGGTGCACTCGTCGACGAGGGACGGCGGCAGCACCATCCAGCCGAGCCGCAGGCCCGGGGCGAGGGACTTGCTGGCGGTGCCGAGGTGGACGACGTGGTCGAGGGCCAGTCCCTGGAGCGCGCCGACGGGCTGGCGGTCGTAGCGGAACTCGCCGTCGTAGTCGTCCTCCAGGACCAGGCCGCCGGTACGCCGCGCCCAGTCCACCGCGCCGGCCCGCCGGTCGGGGTGCAGGGCCGTGCCCATCGGGAACTGGTGGGCGGGCGTGAGCAGCACGGCGCCCGCGCCCGCATCCGCGAGGGCGCGGGTGTCGGTGCCCAGGTCGTCGTACGGCAGCGGGCGTGTGGTCAGACGGCCGGCGGCCAGCAGGTCCCAGTGGACGAAGAGGCCGTAGGACTCGACGGCGACCGTGTGGACGCCGCGGGAGCGCAGCACCGCGGTGAAGATCTTCAGGCCCTGCGCGAACCCGGCGCACACCAGGATGTTCTCGGGGTCGGCGCGGACGCCGCGGGAGCGGGCGAGGTAGCCGGCGAGGGCGGTGCGCAGTTCGGGCCGGCCGCGGGGGTCGCCGTAGCCGAGGGCGTCGTTGGGGGCGGTGGTCAGGGCGCGGCGGGCGGCCTTGAGCCACGCGGTGCGCGGGAAGGCGGACAGGTCGGGGGTGCCGGGGGTGAGGTTGTGGGTGGGCCGGTCGACGGCACGGCGGCGGGGCGCCCGGCCGGCCGCCGGTACGGCCGGCCCGGCCGGGGAGGCCATCCCCGTGGCCACCCGGGTGCCCGAGCCCTGGCGGGCGGTGAGCCAGCCCTCGGCGACCAGGTCGGCGTAGGCGTCGGCGACGGTGTTGCGGGCGATGCCGAGGTCGGCGGCGAGGCTGCGGGAGGAGGGCAGCCGGGTGCCAGGGGCGAGGCGGCCGGTGCGGACGGCGTCCCGCAGCGCGTCGGTGAGGCCGCGCCGCAGGCCGTGCGACCCGGTCGGTTCCAGATGCAGGTCGATGCCCAAAGTGGCCCAGGATTCCGCCATGGAAATGGACCATACTCCTGGGCCGCCCGGCTTCTAGGGTCGAGGACATGACCGCACAGGAAAGCGTTCAGTACGCACCCGAAATCGCACCCCGCCTGCGCATGGCCGAGCTCGCCCCGGACGTGTACAAGGCGATGATCCGACTGGACACCGCGGCCAAGCAGGGTCTTGACCCCACGCTGTACGAGCTGGTGAAGATCCGGGCCTCGCAGATCAACCACTGCGCGTTCTGTCTCGACATGCACACCAAGGACGCCCTCGCGGCCGGCGAGAGCGTCGAGCGGATCGTGCAGCTGAGCGCGTGGGAGGAGTCGCGGCACTTCTACACGGAGAAGGAACTGGCGGCGATCGAGCTGACGGAGGCGATCACGGTCCTCACCGACGGCTTCGTGCCCGACGAGGTCTACGACAAGGCCGCCAAGCTCTCCGAGGAGGCCGAGCTGGCGCAGCTGATCGCCGCGATCACGGTGATCAACGCCTGGAACCGGTTCGGGGTGAGCACGCGGATGACGCCCGGCCACTACCAGCCGGGGCAGTACGCGTGAACCGTACGCGGGTGCTCGACCCGGCGGTCGGCGCGGCCATGTCCGCGCTGTCCGCCGCCAAGCGGGGGCTGGGCGACCCGGCCCTCGCCGAACCGGTGATGATCCGCGCCTCGTAGATCAACGGCTCGGTGCCACCCGACCACGTCTACGCCGGCCACTGGTTCGAGAAGCGACTGCCGGACACCCCCGCGTCCTGACCGGCCCCGGGACGCGGAATCGGACGGAGGCGAACGGCGCCGAGGACATACGCGGGCCCCGCTCCGGGGTGGCCGGAAACCTCCGGGCCATGGCGCCGACCCCGCGCGGACCCCGCTCCGGGGTGCCCGGACGCCCTGGGGCAAGGGCACCGGCGCCGCGCAGCGACACCAGCCCCGCACCCCGGACACGACAACGGCCCGTACCACCCCAAGGGGGTCGTACGGGCCGCCGTCACGCGGGCCCCAGGTGTGCCGACGGGGGTGTCGGTGTGGGGGTCAGACGAGGCCGAGGGCGCGGACCGCCTCGCGCTCCTCCTGGAGTTCCTTGACGGAGGCGTCGATGCGGGCGCGGGAGAAGTCGTTGATCTCCAGGCCCTGGACGATCTCGTAGCGGCCGTCCTTCGCGGTGACCGGGAAGGAGGAGATCAGGCCCTGCGGGACGCCGTAGGAACCGTCCGACGGAATGCCCATGGAGGTCCAGTCGCCCTCGGCGGTGCCGTTGACCCAGGTGTGGATGTGGTCGACGGCGGCGTTGGCGGCGGAGGCCGCGGAGGATGCGCCCCTGGCCTCGATGATCGCGGCGCCGCGCTTGGCGACGGTCGGAATGAACTCCTCGGCCAGCCACTTCTCGTCGCTCACGACCTCGGCGGCGTTCTTGCCGGCGACGGTGGCGTGGAAGATGTCCGGGTACTGGGTGGCGGAGTGGTTGCCCCAGATGGTCAGGCGCTTGATGTCGGCGACCGTCGAGCCCGTCTTCTTGGCGAGCTGGGTCAGCGCGCGGTTGTGGTCGAGGCGGGTCATCGCGGTGAACCGCTCGGCCGGCACGTCCGGGGCGGCGGCCTGCGCGATGAGCGCGTTGGTGTTGGCCGGGTTGCCGACGACGAGGACCTTGATGTCGTCCGCGGCGTGGTCGTTGATGGCCTTGCCCTGCGGCTTGAAGATGCCGCCGTTGGCCTCCAGGAGGTCACCGCGTTCCATGCCCTTGGTGCGCGGCCGGGCGCCGACGAGGAGGGCGACGTTCGCGCCGTCGAAGGCCACGTTCGGGTCGTCCGTGATGTCGATGCCCTGCAGCAGCGGGAACGCGCAGTCGTCCAGCTCCATGGCCGTGCCCTCGGCCGCCTTCAGCGCCGGGGTGATCTCCAGGAGGCGCAGTTTGACCGGCACGTCCGCGCCGAGCAGCTGGCCGGAGGCGATGCGGAAGAGCAGGGCGTAACCGATCTGGCCGGCCGCGCCGGTGACGGTGACGTTCACGGGAGTGCGGGTCATGGCGTTCTCCGTATGACAGCTGGCGGTGGGGCGTCCCTGCCCCGGGGGTACGGGATCCCGCCCGGCTTGTGACCGGCGCCCGCCGCGATGATCGATCACGGTTCGGTTGATCGATCTCTTGGCGTCAAGAGAGATCCAGCGGTCAGGCTATCGCGCATCCGGTATCCCGGACTGCCCGCCCCGTGTGGCCCACCCCACAGACCGCACGGAAGAGGCGGCCGCCCGTCCGGGAGAGCTGGGACAAGGGCGGCCGCCGCTCGGGGAGTCCGGAATCCGGATCCCGTGGGGGTACGGTTCGCGTGCCCACGATGACGCGGACCATGCGCGTCCGACGGCGATTCCTCGCGGCGGGTGCGTCGCCGGCCCCGCGGAACCCCGGCGGCCAGGCTCGCCACCCCCAACGGCCCTCACCGGCCCCACGGAACCCCGGCGGCAGGGCTCGCCACCCTCACCGCCCCCGACGGCCCCACGGAACCCTGGCGGCAGGGCTCGCCGCGCCCGACGACCCTCACCGCCCCCGCGGAACCCTGGCGGCCGGGCTCGCCACCCTCACCGCCCCGACGGCCCTCGCCGCTCCCGACGTCCCCCGTCGCCCCGTCGTCGCTACGGCGTGCAGCCCGTCTGGCCCGTGGACAGGGTCGCGCAGGCCCTGGCCTCCGCGGCGGTCCGCACGGCCACCATCGGCGTGTACGCGATGGTGTCGCCGGTCTCGGTGACCCCGCCGGTGCGGCTGGTGGTGCCGGCGGCGATGCGGACCTCGTCGCCCTGCCCGGCGCCGGTGATCCGCCCCCACGCCGCGCCGCAGGTCTTGCTGTAGCGGACCTCGACGGTGGTGGGGCCGACGGCGGCGGTCTTGGCGGTGGTCACCAGGTCGCCGCTGCACCCCATGGTCTCGGCGTCCTTGCCCGTGCAGCCGCTGCCCACGCACTTGACCCCGGGCGGCAGGTCGGCCACGGTGCTGGCGGACGGGGAGGGCGACTTCTCCGTGCCCTCGTTCTGCTTCCCACCGCCGCCGTCGGTCAGGAAGAAGACGGCCGCGATGACGACGAGCACTCCGACGAGTCCCGCGAGGAACAGGGCCGCCCGCCGCTTGCCGCCCGCTCCCCGGGGCGCGGGGGCGCCGCCGCCCGGCCCCTGCGGGGGCTGCCCGTACGGACCCGCAGCGCCCGCGGACCGGCCGGCACCGTTCGGGGCCGCACCGGCAAGGGGCGCGGAGTGCGGGGACGCGCCGGGAGAGGGGGCGGCGGAAGCGGGCGGTGCGGACGACGCGGGCGGACGGCCGCCCGCCCGCGAGGGACCCTGGTACCCGGCCAGCTTCCAGGAGTTGACGCCCGTTCCGGAGGTCCGCCCGGCCCCCTCGCGCGCGTCGGCGTCGGACGCCGACGGCTGGGGCGGGACCGTCGGGGACACGCCCGTGGGGCCCGCGACCCCCGGCATCGCCGTCGCGCTGCCGCCCTTGCGGGCCGGGCCGCTCCCCTTCCCGCCCGGCTGAGGCCCGCCGAACTCCCCGAGCGCGGCGCGCGCCTGGGAGATGCGTATCGCCTCCATGGTCATGTCGTGCCGCATCTCCGAACGGCTCCAGGCGCGTTCGGCCAGCTCCCACATGGTGGTGAGGTGGAGGGGATTGGTGCCGGTGACCTCGGCGAGCGCGACGATCGCGCCCTTCGGTGCGAGGAGCCGTCCGTTGAGGTAACGCTCCCAGGACGTCTTGCTGTAGCCCGTGCGGTCGGCCAGCGCCGCGACGCTCAGCCCGCTGCGGTCCACGAGCCGCCGCAGCTGGCTCGCGAACTCCTTGATCTGCGGATCGAGTTCATCGGGCAAGGCTTTCCAACGAGGCATGGGTCTCCCCCTCTTCCCCCCGGTCAGTGCTGTTGTGGTCCCGGCGTCACCCCGCGCTTCCCCCGCGTGGCACCCCGTCGCCAGTCCCCGGTTCTGGCTACCCACGGGGATGCGTCCCCTAAGGATCGCAGTTCCGTGGGAGGGGGCGCACGGGAGCATCGGACCCGTTGGGGATGCACCGTTGCACGCCGCCCGGCACCCGGTCCACCGGAGCGTCGCGATTGGCCACGTTAGCCCGGCTGTGCGGGTGCTTTCCGAGGTATCCCCGAACTTGTCGGGACATCGGCACACTGGTCACGCGGTGGTGACCTCGCATGTCACGGGGGCGGCCTGGGTGCCCGCGGGCCCCTCCTTGTCGCAGGGCGCGGACACCGTACCGGAATGGTCACTTCCGTGCCACAGCGTCCGGACAGGCGTTGAACAGGCCACGCGTGGCACGGGAGGGTGGAGACACGACGGCGGCCCGTCTCCCCTCGGGGGAGGGGACGGGCCGCCGTCCCCTCCCGTGCGGGCGCAGGCCCGGCCGGGCGCGTCTCCCGTGCGGGCACCGGCCCGGCCGGGCGGACCGGCCCGGTGGACGTGCCCCTTCCGGTGCGTCGGGCCTACTGGTTCAGCGTGAAGTGCAGGGTGTCCTTCAGGAACGGGATCTCCAGCCACGGCCTGGGCTGGGCCATCATCGCCAGCAGGACGATCGCCAGCCCCAGCACGCCATAGGTGGCGATGTCCGTGAAGCGCGAGCGCACGGCGAGCATGCCGACACCGGGCAGCACCCAGCGCAGCACCGCCCCGGCCAGCAGGGCCGCCCCGATCAGCAGCGTCCCGTACCGGACCACGTCCAGAGCGGTCAGCAGCAGGCCCAGGGCGACCGCGGACAGCACGACGAGCAACGGCCACTGGCGGGCCGGCGCCGGCAGATCGCCGGACGCGGCCCGGCCGCCGCCCTCGGGGCGCGCGGTGTCCCTGGTGAACAGCGGGAAGCGGCGCGTGGCCCGCTTGGGGCGCCCGTCGGCGTCGGGCGCGCTGATCGCGTCGCGGACCGTCGTCTCCGCGTCCGGGTGGGTGTTCTCAGCCGGCACTGCGCTCCGCCGCCTCGACCACGTTGACGAGCAGCTGCGCGCGGGTCATCGGGCCCACACCGCCCGGGTTCGGGGAGATCCACCCGGCGACCTCGGCGACATCGGGGTGGACATCGCCGACGATCTTGCCGTCGGCGCTGCGCGAGACGCCCACGTCCAGGACCGCGGCGCCCGGCTTGACGTCCTCGGGCCGGATCAGATGGGCGGAACCGGCCGCCGCGACGATGATGTCCGCGCGCCGGAGGTGGGACGAAAGATCACGGGTACCGGTGTGGCACTGGGTGACCGTGGCATTCTCGCTGCGCCGGGTGAGCAGCAGCGGCATCGGACGGCCGATGGTCACGCCGCGGCCGACGACCACCACCTCGGCGCCCTTGATCTCCACGCCGTGTCGGCGCAGCAGGGTCAGCACGCCGTTGGGTGTGCAGGGCAGCGGGGCGGGCTCGTTCAGGACGAGACGGCCCAGGTTCATCGGGTGCAGTCCGTCCGCGTCCTTGTCCGGGTCCATCAGCTCCAGGACGCGGTTCTCGTCGATGCCCTTGGGCAGCGGCAGCTGGACGATGTAGCCGGTGCAGGCGGGGTCCTCGTTCAGCTCGCGGACCACCGCCTCGATCTCCTCCTGCGTCGCGGTGCCCGGCAGCTCGCGCTGGATGGAGGCGATGCCCACCTGGGCGCAGTCCCGGTGCTTGCCGGCGACGTACTTCTGGCTGCCGGGGTCGTCCCCGACCAGGATCGTGCCGAGGCCGGGCGTGATGCCCTTCTCCTTGAGCGCCGCCACGCGGGCGGTCAGATCGGACTTGATCTCGGCTGCGGTGGCCTTGCCATCGAGAATCTGGGCGGTCATGACCCCATCCTCCCGGATGACCGGCCCCTGGTTCCAATCCGGGGCCGCCCGCTTGTCTGGGTTCCGGTTCGTCCAAGATCGCAGATGTTGCACTTGCACAACGCCTGGCGAATGCGGCTGGACAAGGGCTTGTCCCAGCCATAACGATGAACGGCGCAGTATCGCGGTCCGTGTTGGGGGGCAAACCGCTCATGCTCTGACGTTCCTCCGCGCCATCCGCGTCGTCCCCGCAGTACAACGGAGGAAATCCCGCCATGAGTTTCGGCTCGCCCCAAAACCCCTACGGCTCGCCGCAGGATCCGCAGCAGGGCTACGGCTACCCGCAGCAGCCGGGCCCGCCCGGTCAGCCCGGCTACGGCTACCCGCAGGCCCCGGGCATCCCGCCGCAGCAGGGCTACGGCTACCCTCAGCAGCCCGGCTACCCGGGCGGTGGCGCGGGACCGCGCGTCGCGTCGATGGGCCGCCGGTTCGGTGCCCGCGTGATCGACTTCGTGATCCTTTTCATCATCTACTTCGTCTTCGCCGCCATCGGCGTCGCCGGCTCCCTCGGCTCGGTGAAGGACTGCGACCCGAACGCTTCGAACTACAACAGCTGCATCAATGACGCGGGCTCGGACTTCGCGGCCACCTTCGGCGCCGTCATCGGCGTCCTGGCCATCGCCGGTCTGCTCTACGAGTGGCTGATGACCGGCCTGGTGGGCGCGACCCTCGGCAAGCTCGCCGTCGGCCTGCGCGTGGTGAAGGCCGACACCGGCCAGAAGCCCGGCCTCGGCTCGGCGTTCATCCGCTGGATCATCCCGATGGTCGGCGGCTTCGTCTGCGGCATCGGCCAACTGATCGTGTACCTGTCCCCGTTCTGGGACAAGTCCGGCCGCCAGCAGGGCTGGCACGACAAGGCCGCGAGCACGATGGTCGTCCAGAACTGACCCACCGGGACGCGCCCCGCGTCCCCGCCGCGACCACAGCCAAGGGCCGTGTCCCCCGGACAGGGAGACACGGCCCTGCTGCGTCCCACTGCCACGGGACCGCAACTTCACCACCAGGCACCTCAGGGGCGCGGGGAACTGCGCGAACAACCCCCACAAGCCGCACCCGCCTACGAACGGCAACCCACCTCGCGGAAACCGGCACCGGTCGAAGGGACCCAGCCGGTCCCACCTCAGGGGCGCGGGGAACTGCGCGAACGACCCCCACGAGCCGCACCCGCCGACGAACCGCAACCCGCCCCTACGGCCTGCTGCCCCGACCGTCAGTGGAAGAAGTGGCGGGTTCCGGTGAAGTACATGGTGATGCCCGCCTTCTTCGCGGCCTCCACGACCAGTTCGTCGCGGACCGAGCCGCCGGGCTGGACGACCGCCCGGACACCGGCCGCGGTAAGGATCTCCAGGCCGTCCGGGAAGGGGAAGAACGCGTCGGAGGCGGCGTACGAGCCCTGGGCGCGCTCGGCGCCGGCCCGCTCGACGGCCAGCTTCGCCGAGTCGACCCGGTTGACCTGCCCCATGCCGACGCCCACCGAGGCCCCGTCCTTGGCGAGCAGGATGGCGTTGGACTTCACCGCCCGGCATGCCTTCCAGGCGAAGGCCAGTTCCCGCAGTTCCCCGGCGCCGAGGGCCTCGCCGGTCGCCAGCGTCCAGTTGGCCGGGTCGTCGCCCTCGGCCTGGAGCCGGTCGGTGGCCTGGAGCAGGACACCGCCGTCGACCGGCTTGGCCTCCACCCGGTTGCACGGGCCGTCCGCGGCCTTGAGCACCCGGATGTTCTTCTTCTTGGCAAGGGCCTCCAGGGCCCCCTCCTCGTAGTCGGGCGCGACGATGACCTCGGTGAAGATCTCGGCGACCTGCTCCGCCATCTCCTTGCTGACCGGCCGGTTCACGGCGATCACACCACCGAACGCGGACAGCGGGTCGCAGGCGTGCGCCTTGCGGTGCGCCTCGGCGACGTCCGCGCCGATCGCGATGCCGCACGGGTTGGCGTGCTTGATGATCGCGACGCACGGCTCGTCGTGGTCGTACGCGGCACGGCGGGCGGCGTCCGTGTCCGTGTAGTTGTTGTACGACATCTCCTTGCCGTGCAGTTGCTCAGCACGCGCCAGGCCGCCGCCGGTGCCGTCGACGTAGAGGGCGGCGGGCTGGTGCGGGTTCTCGCCGTAGCGCAGGGTGTCGGCGCGCTCCCAGGTGGCGCCGAGGAAATCGGGGAAGCCCGACGCGTCGACCGGCGCGTACTCGCCCGCGAACCAGCTCGCGACCGCCACGTCGTAGGCCGCCGTGTGCTGGAACGCCTCCGCGGCGAGCCGCTTGCGGGCCGCGAGGTCGAAGCCCCCGTCCCGCACGGCGGCGAGGACGTCGGCGTACCGCTCGGGGCTGGTGACGACGGCCACGGACGGGTGGTTCTTGGCGGCGGCCCGCACCATGGACGGCCCGCCGATGTCGATCTGCTCGACGCACTCGTCGGGCGAGGCCCCGGAGGCGACGGTCTCGCGGAACGGGTACAGGTTGACCACGACGAGGTCGAACGGTTCGACGCCCAGCTCGGCCAGCTGCTCCCGGTGACTGTCCAGCCGCAGGTCGGCGAGGATGCCCGCGTGGACCCTGGGGTGCAGGGTCTTGACCCGGCCGTCCAGGCACTCGGGGAATCCGGTCAGGTCCTCGACCTTGGTGACGGGCACGCCGGCCGCGGCGATCCGCCCGGCGGTGGAGCCGGTGGAGACGAGTTCGACGCCGGCCTGGTGCAGCCCGCGCGCGAGCTCTTCGAGCCCGGTCTTGTCGTAGACGCTGACGAGCGCGCGCCGGATCGGCCGCTTACCGCTCTCGATGCTCTCGGCGGTCACTGGATAACTACCTTTCGTCCCTCAATGCGGTGGCCGTGGCGGGCGAGCCGGCCGACGACCTCGACGAGCAGCCTTCGCTCGACTTCCTTGATGCGCTCGTGCAGCGCGCCTTCGTCGTCCTCGTCCCGGACCTCCACCACGCCCTGAGCGATGATCGGCCCGGTGTCGACGCCGTCGTCGACGAAGTGGACGGTGCAACCGGTGACCTTGACGCCGTACGCGAGCGCTTCCCGCACGCCGTGGGCCCCGGGAAAGCTGGGCAGCAGGGCGGGGTGCGTGTTGACGAAGCGTCCGCCGTACCGCGCCAGGAACTCCTTGCCGACGATCTTCATGAACCCGGCGGAGACGACGAGATCGGGCCGGTGGGCGGCGACGGCCTCGGCGAGCGCGGCGTCCCACTCCTCGCGGGTGGCGTAGTCCCTGACCCGCCGCACGAAGGTCGGTACCCCGGCGCGCTCGGCCCGGGCCAGCCCCTCGATGCCGTCACGGTCGGCGCCGACGGCCACGATCCGCGCGCCGTACGCGTCGGCGCCCTTGGACGCGATCTCGTCGAGGAGCGCCTGCAGATTGCTGCCGGATCCGGAGACCAGCACGACGAGGCGCTTGACCTCGGGCTTGGCGGCCACGGTGGGGCCCTTTCTCGGGGAATGGCTTCGGTACGACGGCCGCACCCGTACGACGCTTTGTACATTCGTACGAGTGCTTCGCGCCCCTGGATACGGGGAACTCTACGAAGCAGTCGGCCGTCAGCAACGATACCGGCATACGGGAAGGCCCCCACGGGACGGGGGCGTGGCCGGAAGGTAGCGTCTGGGAGGGAGCGGTTCGGGAACGCTGTCGTCGTGCGGTGCGTTGCCGAAGTGTCAGCTCACATGAGACAGCTGTGATCACCTAGGGGAAGACGCTCAGTTGATGCCGGACCGCAGTCTGCGACTCCTCACGTTCCCCCCGCAGTCGGTGCAGGGAGGGGAGCGTGGTGCCGTGCTGGTGCGGGAGCGCCCGGCCTCACCGCCCGACGCACCCTCGGGCGGACAGAACGGGGACGAGCGGGGCGGCGCAGCGCAGGACGACAACCCGTTCGCGCCGCCGCCGGAGGGCACGCCGGACCGACCGTGGCAGCCGCGGCGGCCCAAGGGCGGGGACGACGACTCCTCCTCCGACGAGAACGGCACCCCGCAGCAGCCCTCCCCCTGGGGCAGCCAGTGGAGCGACCGGCAGCCGGGCCGCTCCTCCGGCGGCTTCGGCGAGCGCCCCGGCGCCGGTCCGCAGGGCCCGGGTGGCGGCGCCCCCGGCCCCGGCATGCGCTGGGACCCCACGGACCCGGCCCAGCGCCGCGCCCGCTACGCCCTGCTGTGCGGAATGTGGGCCTTCTTCTTCGCCCTGTTCAGCTGGCCGTACGTGGCCCTGCTGCTGGGTGCGCTCGCCCTGTACTGGGGCATCACCGCGCTGCGCGCCAAGCCGCGCGTCCCGGACCCGGACGAGCCCGCGCCCGCGCAGGCCGGCCGCCCGCAGACCGGCCGACCGCAGACCGCGGCGGCGGTCAGCGGCCTGGTGACCGCGGCGCTGGCCCTCAGCCTCGTCGGCGCGACGTTCACGGCCCAGCTGGTCTACCGCGACTACTACACCTGCGTGAACGACGCCCTGACCAACGAGGCCAAGCAGTCCTGCGACCATCTGCTCCCCCAGGAACTCCGGACCCTCCTGGGCACCAACACCTGACCACCAGCCCCGTTCAGCCGGCGGCCCTTCTTCAGCCGAGCGAGTCGGACGGCGGCTGGGCGAGGGGGTGGGGGCGGGCCTCCCGGGACGTCTCGTCGTGCCACCCCGGCCCCAAGGGATCGTCGGCAGGCAGCAAGTCGTACGCGTCGGAACCCGCCGAACCTCCACCCCACTCCGCGCCCTGCGCCACCCGAACGCCCTCCGCCTTCCGCTCCGGCTTCGGCTGCGGCTTCCGCTCGGACACCGGCTCCGGCTTCGGCCGGGGCCCGGCCGCAGTCCTCCGCCACCCCCGCGTCAGCCAACCCCTCGCCCGCGACAGCCACTTGCGCACCCGCCAGGTCCGCAGTCGCCAGGCCCGTACCAGCAACGCCACCGGGCCGGCCACGCCCGCGATCCACGCTCCCGCAGCGCCGCCCGTCTGCCACCACACAGGGCCGAACCGGGCCAGCGCCGAGGTCCCGAGCGGCCCGCCCGCCGCCTCGGCGAGCACCGCGCACACCGCCGCGCACATCCCCGCGGCCAGCACCACCACCCCCGCGGTCCGTGCGGCGGACCACGCGGACCGCCCGGCCGCCACCGCCGCCGCGTCCTTGCCGGCGCCCGTGTCCGCGTCCGCACCCGGGCGCGCGCCCCGCCGTCCCACCGCCCCCGCGACCGCGAACCAGGCCACGGTCAGCCCCGCCGCCACCGGAACCGCCCCGGCCGCCCAGTGGTACGGCCCCCCTGTCCCCGCGTCCGGGACCGCCGCCAGCAGCGGAAACGGCGGCAGCAGCGGCGCGGGATCGGAGGACAGCGGGGACACCACATGCCCGGTGCCGAGGACGAACCCGGGCCCGAGACCGTAGGCGGCCGACCAGACGGCCGCGTTCGGCACCAGCCCCACGCACAGCAGCAGCACCGCGAACCGCCCGGACCAGCCGTCCGTCAGCTGGAGGAAGGACTCGTAGGCCGCCCCGCCGTGCGCCACGAGGGACGCCGCGAGCAGCAGCGCGCCGCCCCCGACGAGCACCGCCGCCCCGGCCCCGGCGGCCCGCGCGGCCGTACCGAGGGCCGAGCCCGGTCCGGTCGCGCCGCGCGGCCCGGGTGCCGGGCGGCGCAGGCGTTCGGGCCACAGCGCCGCGAGGCCCGGAAGCGACGTCGGCGACCCCGATGGCCGGCCGTACGCCGTCCACACGCCGACGCCCGCCGCGCCCGCGGCGATCAGCGGCACGCACACGGCGACCCAGTGCCACTCCGGCCGCACCTCGCCGCCCCGGGCATACAGGGTGGCGGGGCCCGCGACGGCGAGATAGCCGAGGACGACGCCGGCCCACGCCGTGCCCGCGGCGACCGGCGGCGGCCCGTCGGGGTCGTCCGGCGCGTCCACCGCGTCCCGTGCCGCCCGGTACAGCGCCCACACCGGCGGCACAAGCAGCAGCAGCGGGGTGATGCCCATGGGCGCGGGGGCACCGGACAGCGTGTCGGTGCGGATCAGTTCGACCCCGTGCGCCAGCAGCCACAGCGTGGCGGCGAGGTGCAGCGCGCCGCCCGGACCGCTGTCGGGGTACGGCGAACTGATCCACAGCACCAGCACGAGCACGGCGGACGAGCCGAGCCCGAGGCCGGCCGCGATCACGCCGCCCACGAGGCTGGTGCCCCAGCCGGGCGAGCGGTCGCGCAGCCGGGTCGGCAGGGACGACAACGACGGTCGGCGAGCGGTCATCTGCGTCACGAGCGCCATGCTCCCAACGACACGCGCCGTCCGGCTGTAACGGGCGAACCACCGAAGTGTCGCTCAATATATGTTTATGTTCTTTATCACACGAAAGGGCGTACAGTGACGCAGAGTTCCACCCTGACGCCCGCTCAGGCGTTCGATGCCCTCTACGCGTTCTGCGCCCCCGCCCTCGTACGGCAGACCTATCTGCTCACCGGGCGCCGCGAACTCGCCCGCGAGTCCGTGGAGCGGGCCTTCCAACTGGCCTGGCAGAAGTGGCCGGAGGTGGCCCAGGACCGGGACCCCGCCGGCTGGGTGCGGGCGACGGCGTACGAGTGCGCCCTGTCGCCCTGGCACCGCTTCCGACCGCGCCACCGGTACCCCGAGCCACCGCCCGCCGACCCCGGCGACCGTGCGCTGCTGAAGGCGCTCCTCGGCCTGCCGCCGTCGTACCGCCGCACCCTCGTGCTGTACGACGGCGTCGGGCTCAACCTGCCCGAGACCGCGGCCGAGACGGAGGCGAGCACCCCGGCGGCGGCGAGCCGGCTCACACACGCCCGCGCCGAACTGGCCGCGCGCGTCCCGGAGCTGGCCGACCCCGCGGTGCTGCACCGGCGGCTGGCCGAGCTGGCCTCGACGGAACGGCTGCGGGCGCAGAAGCCGGAGCCGGTACGCACCCACGGCGAGCGCCGCAACCGCTTCTGGACCCGGGCCGCCATCGCCTTCACCGTCGCGATCATCGGTTCGACGGCCCTCACGCTGCGCACCGCGCCGACGCACTACGAACCCCCGCTCGCCCCGGCGCAGGCGGTACGGGGCGTTCCACCGAAGCCCGCGCTGGGCCCGCTGTCGCACACGGAGCAGCAACTGCGGGCCAAGCTGCGCACGGAGACCGCGAACGGGCCGGAACGGCTGGTACCGCTCACCCGCTGAGCGGGTTCTCCCACCGAACAGGCGCGAAGGGGTCCGCATCCCGACGGGATGCGGACCCCTTCGTCGACCGCAGGACCGGCCCCCGCTTGCGCCGCGGGGCCGGGCCCGGTGACTCAGCTGCCGAGGATGCCGCGGGCCAGCTTGGCCGTCTCGGTCGGCGTCTTGCCGACCTTGACGCCGGCGGCCTCCAGGGCCTCCTTCTTCGCCTGGGCGGTGCCGGACGAACCGGAGACGATGGCGCCGGCGTGGCCCATGGTCTTGCCCTCGGGGGCGGTGAAGCCCGCGACATAGCCGACGACCGGCTTGGTCACGTTCTCCTTGATGAAGGCCGCGGCCCGCTCCTCGGCGTCGCCGCCGATCTCACCGATCATCACGATCAGGTCGGTGTCGGGGTCGTCCTGGAAGGCGGCCAGGGCGTCGATGTGCGTGGTGCCGATGATCGGGTCACCACCGATGCCGACGGCCGTCGAGAAGCCGATGTCCCGCAGCTCGTACATCATCTGGTAGGTCAGCGTGCCGGACTTGGAGACCAGGCCGATGCGGCCCGGCTTGGTGATGTCGCCCGGGATGATGCCGACGTTCGACTGGCCCGGGGTGATGATGCCGGGGCAGTTCGGGCCGATGATGCGGGTCTTGTTGCCCTTCTTGCCGGCGTACGCCCAGAAGGCAGCCGTGTCGTGCACGGCGATGCCCTCGGTGATCACGACGGCCAGCGGAATCTCGGCGTCGATGGCCTCGACGACCGCGTCCTTGGTGAACTTCTCCGGCACGAAGATGACGGAGACGTCGGCGCCGGTCTTCTCGATGGCCTCCTTGACGGTGCCGAAGACCGGTACCTCGGTGCCGTCGAAGTCGACGGTCTGACCCGCCTTGCGCGGGTTCACGCCGCCCACGACGTTGGTGCCGTCACCGAGCATGAGCCTGGTGTGCTTCATGCCCGTGGCGCCGGTCATGCCCTGGACGATGACCTTGCTGTCCTTGTTGAGCCAGATAGCCATGGTGTGTTGGTGTCCTCGTCCTGAGTGCTTACTTGGCGGCGGCCAGCTCGGCGGCCTTGTCGGCCGCGCCGTCCATGGTGTCGACGCGCTGCACCAGCGGGTGGGCGGCGTCGGAGAGGATCTTGCGGCCCAGCTCGGCGTTGTTGCCGTCGAGGCGGACGACGAGCGGCTTGGTGACCTCCTCGCCCTTGTCCTCCAGCAGCTTCAGGGCCTGCACGATGCCGTTGGCGACCTCGTCGCAGGCGGTGATGCCGCCGAAGACGTTGACGAACACCGAGCGCACGTCCGGGTCGCCCAGGATGATCTCCAGGCCGTTGGCCATGACCTGCGCGGAGGCGCCGCCGCCGATGTCGAGGAAGTTGGCGGGCTTGACGCCGCCGTGCTTCTCACCGGCGTACGCGACCACGTCCAGGGTCGACATGACCAGGCCGGCGCCGTTGCCGATGATGCCGACCTCGCCGTCGAGCTTGACGTAGTTGAGGTTCTTCTCCTTGGCGGCGGCCTCCAGCGGGTTGGCCGCGGCCTTGTCGTGCAGTTCCTCGAACTCCGGGTGACGGAACTCCGCGTTGTCGTCCAGGGACACCTTGCCGTCGAGGGCGATGACCTCACCGGAGGCGACCTTGGCCAGCGGGTTCACCTCGACCAGGAGGGCGTCCTCCTTGATGAAGGTGTCCCACAGCTTGACGAGGACGTCGGCGACCTTGTCCGCGACCTCGGCCGGGAACTTGGCGGCCGCGACGATCTCGCGGGCCTTCTCCGGCGTCACCCCGTCGATGGCGTCGATCGGGGTCTGGGCGACGGCGTCCGGGCGGGTGGCCGCCACCTCCTCGATCTCCATGCCGCCCTCGACGGAGGCGATGGAGAGGAAGGTGCGGTTGGCGCGGTCGAGGAGGAAGGAGACGTAGTACTCCTCGACGATCTCCGGGGCGGTCTCGGCGATCATGACCTTGTGGACCGTGTGGCCCTTGATGTCCATGCCGAGGATGTCCGTCGCACGGGCGACGGCCTCGTCCGCGGAAGCGGCCAGCTTCACGCCACCGGCCTTGCCGCGACCACCGACCTTCACCTGCGCCTTGACGACGGACTTGCCGCCCAGCCGCTCGGTGATCTCGCGCGCCGCCTCAGGCGTGTCGATGACTTCACCGGCCAGCACCGGTACATCGTGCTTGGCGAAGAGGTCCCTCGCCTGGTACTCGAACAGGTCCACGCGCTTCCGTCCCTATCAGTGATCTCGCGGTTCGTTGGATGCGTGGGCGTGCCGCGAAGGGCAACGTGACGTCCGCATGTGTCACAAGGGATGCGCACACGGTGTCCGAGCGCGCGGCATGTCCGTCTCGCAGGTTATCGCTGCATCCGGGGGGCCTCTAAATCGCGGGTCACACCTGAGCGGTGATACCTGTCACATGATGCCTGGTGTGCTGGCACGCCGTGCCGCAGGGGGCGGGGCCTCACCGGGCTGGGGTTGACCCGGTGAGGCCCCTGGAAGGGCCCGAAGGCCCGGGGCGGTTGATCCCCACCCCAATGGGGACCTGCCCGCCCCACCCGTGGGGTGCGGGCCGGACGCGCCGACGGCATTCGGCCGTCCGACCCCGACTCCCCCACGGAGTCGGTGGAGGTGGGCGGCTCACCGGCCACACGGTCACGCCCGTCCCATCGGCCGCATGCGTCCATGCCCGTCTCGTCGGCCCCACTGGTCGCATCGGGCGCGCGGGGCAGTCGGCAGAGGCCGTCGACCGCCTGTGCGCAGGTGCGGCGAGTGCGGCGGATACGGGCGCATCCGGGGGAGGTGGGTGGCGGTCCGGGCGGGAGCCGACCGCACCCGCGCTAGCCGGGGAAGACCGGGATGTCCTGGTGACTGTCCCGGGTCCCGGGCGCGGCGACACACACGGCGGCACCGGGCACGAGCCGCAGCGGCGCCCGGTGCTGCGGGGTGAAGGCATACAAGTCGGCATGGCGCGAAGTGCCGCCGTCGAGGGCCGACTTGCCCACCATGCCGTCCGGGTCGCCGGCGGGGGCGGGGCGTGACGGGCCGTCCACGGCGGCTACGGCGCGATGGCCGCCGCTTTGCGCCGCGGCCCTCGAAACGGGGGCGGTGCCGAACGGGCCGAGAGCGGCGCCGTTCGACGTCCGCTGCCCGGCGGCCCGCTCACCGGTACGCGGTGCCGCTTCGGGGGCCGCCTGCGGCACGGGACCGGCGGTGACCGGCACGGGCAGCAGCCACCCCGGCACCTCGGAAACCCCGGGCAACAACGGCAACGGCAACGGGGTCACCGTCTCCCCGGGCAACGCCGGCACCGCGGGCGCTTCGGGCAGCGCGGGCAACGTAGGCAGCGCGGGCCAGGCGGGCCTGGCGGGGGCATCGGGCAGCGTGGGCAGCGCCGTCCCTGCCTCGTCCAGGGTTTGGGTCACCGCCCCGACCACGTCACGCACGGTTCCCACGACCCCACCGACAACGGAACCCACCACCCCCCGGCCCCCAACCCCAGCCACGACCCCCGCCCCGCCCACGGACCCGACCACCGGCTCCCCTACGACGGCAGAAACGGGTCCGGCGGCAGCAATCGACGCGGGGACAGGCACGAGTGCCGGCGCGGGGACGGACGCGGGCACGGTTACCGGTCCGGGCGCGGATGCCGGTGCGGGGGCGGATGCCGGTGCGGGGGCGGATGCCGGTGCGGGGCCAGGGGCGGGCGTCGGGCCGGACGCGGTGGCGGGTGCCTGCGTGGCCACGGGTGCGGGTCGGCCAGGGAAGTCGGCCGGTTGTCGGGCCGGGGTGTGCGGCGCAGCGCCCGTGAGGGCCGGCGCCGCGTCCGTCACGGGGGCCTTCGGCCTGTCGCCCGCGAGGGCCCGCACCACATCCCCCACGGGAGTCCGCGGCCCGAAGCCCGCGAGGGCCCGCGCCCCGTACCCCGCCGGGGACACCACGGACGAAGCCGATACGGCCGACGTCAGACGCGGGGCCGTTACGGCCGGGAGCCGGGAGGGGACCGACGCCGCCGAAATCGGATCCGCAGCCGAACCCGCCGAGGCCGGGGACGGGAGGGACACCGCCGCACTCGGGTTCGTGGCCGAACCCGCTGGAGGTGGCGGTGAGGGGTCGTCGGCTGCGTGTGCTCGTTGGGTGTGGAGGAGACCGAGTGTGATCAGGGCGCCCACCAGTACCGCCAGTCGCAGCGCACGCCGGCCGCCCGCCGTGCGGCGAACGCGCACAGCGGCACCGGACAGAGCTGCTGCTGAGGCCAAGAGCGGGTGGGTCCTCCCGTGCGGCGGAACGAGTGACGGGTCGGCGCAACGCGGGCACCGATCCTCGCACGGCGCGCCCGAGGGTGCGCAAGCCCCCTTACCGATGGCCGGTGATGTCCCTTTCCGCCCCGGACCTCACATGCCGTCCGGTATCGGCAGCGGGCGCTTCTCGATGGCCGCCGCCATGACCTCGGGGAACAGATCGGGGGTGCAGGCGAAGGCGGGCGCACCCAATGCGGCCAGCGCGGCGGCGTGTTCACGGTCGTAGGCGGGCGCCCCCTCGTCCGACAGCGCGAGCAGCGTCACGAACCGCACCCCGGACGCCTTCATCGCCGCGACCCGCTTGAGCATCTCGTCGCGTATGCCGCCCTCGTACAGGTCGCTGATGAGCACCACCACCGTTTCGGTGGGCCGGGTGATCTGCGATTGGCAGTAGGCGAGCGCCCGGTTGATGTCGGTGCCGCCGCCGAGCTGGGTGCCGAACAGCACGTCGACGGGGTCGTCCAGCTGGTCGGTGAGGTCGACGACGGCCGTGTCGAAGACGACGAGCCGGGTGTCGATGGACCGCATGGACGCCAGCACCGCCCCGAACACGGAGGCGTAGACGACGGACGCCGCCATCGATCCCGACTGGTCGATGCAGAGGACGACCTCCTTCTTCACGGATTGGGCGGCGCGACCGTAGCCGATGAGCCGTTCCGGCACGATCGTGCGGTACTCGGGCAGATAGTGCTTGAGGTTGGCCGCGATCGTGCGGTTCCAGTCGATGTCGTGGTGGCGCGGCCGGTTGATGCGGGCGCTGCGGTCGAGGGCGCCGGTGAGCGTGGCCCGGGTCCGGGTGGCGAGCCGCTTCTCCAGGTCCTCGACGACCTTGCGCACGACCGCCCGTGCGGTCTCCTTCGTGGTCTCCGGCATCGCCTTGTTGAGGGAGAGCAGTGTGCCGACGAGGTGCACGTCGGCCTCCACCGCCTCCAGCATCTCAGGCTCCAGCAGCAGGGAGTCGAGACCGAGCCGGTCGATGGCGTCCCGTTGCATGACCTGGACCACGGACGAGGGGAAGTAGGTCCGGATGTCGCCGAGCCAGCGGGCCACGGACGGGGCGGACGCCCCGAGCCCCGCCGAACGCTCCCGCCCCGACTGCGGTCTGTCCCCCTTTCCGTAGAGCGCCGCGAGCGCGCCGTCCATCGCCGCGTCCTGTCCGCGCAGCGTGCAGCCGGTCCCGTCGGCGCTGTCGCCGCCGAGCACCAGCCGCCAGCGCCGCAGCCGCTCCCCGGCGGCGCCCGGCTCGGCCAAGCTGCCGGCGGCCGGCCCCGTCATGGTCTGCGTGGTCGTCATGTGCCCACTTTCGCCAGATTCTTGTCAGCGGTGTCCAGTCCGAGCAGCAGCCGCACCAGCGGCAGTACGGCTTCCGCGCGCTCGGTGTCGGGGTCGGGCGCGAACCCGGGTATGCCCGCCGTCCGGCCTGCTGACGCGCCGTCCCGTGCTCCCGGGCCGCGCCGCACCAGCTCGCCGAGGGTCCGCCGCACGCCCGGCTCGTAGGCCGAGAACGTCCGCCGCAGCAAAGGCAGGACATCCGTGAACGCATCCGCAGGCACCCCGGTCAGCCATGCGTCGACCAGCCCCAGCAGCCGTTCGTCGTGCACGAGCAGCATGCCGCCCCCGCCGCCCACGAAGCCCTCGATCCAGGCGGCGGCGTCCTGCGGCGGGGTGCCCGGCGAGAGCACGAGCCCCATCAGCCGGGCCGCCTCGTCCTGCCCCACCTCGCCCTCGTCCAGCAGGAGCCGCACGGCCCGGCCGCGGATGACCCCGGGCACGGTGTCCCGGCCGGACAGCGACCGCAGCACCGAGCGCCAGCGGGCCCGCAGGTCGCCGTGGCCCGCGGCGGGGCTCTCGGTGAGGAGGCCCACCGCGCCGTGCACCGCGTCCACATGGCCGCGCATCTGCTCGGCCGCGTCCGCGTCGAGGGCGGTGCAGGCCGGCGGCAGCCCGACGAAGATCCGCTCGGCGAGGCCCGCGGCGACCTCGGCGAGCGCCTTGGTGTCCGTGCCTCGCACGTCGCCGTAGCGCAGCGAGCGGACCAGGGCGGGCAGTGCCTGCGCGAGATGGCCGACGTCGGCGTCGAGCGCGGCCCGGTCGGCGAGCACCCGCATCACCGTCGGGAGCGCGTCGCGCAGTCCGGCCAGCAGGCAGTGCTCGGCCAGCGCGGTCACCTCGGCGAGGGCCTGCGCGGCCGTGGCGTCCGCCTCGGCCTTGGCGGTCGCGGCGGCGAGCACCGTCGTGCCCCACACCCCGGCCTCGGCGACCCGCACGGACAGCTCCGGCTCCCAGCGCAGCCGCCACGTCTCCCGGAACGTGCCCGTGCTGCCCCGTGACCGGGCCGGCTCGCCCCAGCCGATGCCCAGCAGCCGCAGCCGGTGCAGCAGCCGACTGCGCCCGGCGTCGGTCTCCTTGCGCAGGTCCAGCTCCAACTCCCGTTCCAGCGCCTCGGGTTTGAGCCGCAGCCGCCGTTGCAGCGCGGTCAGGTCCCGTTGCAGGGGCACGGCGGGCGCCGTGTCCGGCACCTCCCCCAGCACATCGCCGACCACCAGCCGGTCGTGCACGAGCGCCAGCGGCACGTCCGAGCCGTCGCACATCACCGCGCGCACCGCGTCGGTCGTCTCGGTCAGCCCCGGCAGCGGCCGTCCGCGCATCGCGGCGAGGGTCCCGGCCAGCCGGACCGCCTCGATGACATGCGCGGACGAGACGATGTGGTCCTCCTCGCGCAGCAGGCCCGCCACCTTGGTCAGCCACCGCTCGACCGGCCGGTCCGGGGCGCCGAACAGATGCCCGTACCAGCCCGGCGAGTCGATGCCCGCCCCGTAGCCGCTGACCCGGGACAGCCTGCGGTGCGTCCACGGCACCCACGTCATGTCCACCTTGACCTTGGGCAGCCCCTTCAGCAGGGCCCGGTCGGCGGCGACGGCGCTCTTGCGGCGCAGCGCGGGCACGTGCCACGCTCCGCACACCACGGCCACGCGCCCGTCGGACTCCCGCTGCGCGGCCCGTAGTTGGAGCCGCATATACGCCTCCCGCACCAGGTCCCGGTCGTGCCCGCCCGCGCCGTACGTCTCCCGCAGCGCGGTCATCGCCTCCTCCAGCGCGGCGAACGGCGCGAGCGCGGCCTCATGGTCCCGGGTCGCCTCCCCCGGGACCCCGGCGCCCCGGTGCTCGATGACGTCCTCCCACCAGCGCTCGGGGTCGTCGTATCCGGCGGTCTCGGCGAGCACGGCCAGCGGGTCGAGACGAAGGGTGTGCCCGGCGGAGCGGCCGGGCGGGCCGTCGGCGCCGTCCACGGAGCCGGCAGGCGCATCCCCTTCTTCCCCTTTTTCTTCTACGCCCTCGCCCTCTTCGCCCTTGCCCTCTTCACCCTTCTCCTCTTCTTCTTCGCCTCGTTCTTCCTCCTCCTTGCGCCACGCCAGCGTGTGAGTGGCGGGCAGGTCGATGAAGCGGGCCGGCACCTCGTGCTCCAGGGCCCAGCGGACGGCCACCCACTCCGGGGAGAACTCGGCCAGCGGCCAGAACGCCGAGCGGCCGGGCTCGTCCACGGCGTGGGCGAGGAGCGCGACCGGGGGCCGCATCCCCGGGTCGGCGGCGAGCGGCAGGACCGCGTCGGCCTCGGGCGGGCCCTCGATCAGCACCACTTCGGGCGCGGCGGCGTCCAGCGCGGCCCGCACCGCCCGCGCCGACCCCGGACCGTGATGCCGCACGCCGAGCAGCAGGGGTCGGGCGTCACTCACGCGCTCACCTCCCGGCAGGCCCGGTAGAAGTCCTTCCAGCCGTCGCGCTCGCGCACGACCGTCTCCAGGTACTCCTGCCAGATGACTCGGTCGGCCGCCGGGTCGCGGACGACGGCGCCCAGGATGCCCGCGGCGACATCGCCGGGCCGCAGCACTCCGTCGCCGAAGTGGGCAGCCAGGGCGAGCCCGTTGGTGACGACGGAGATCGCCTCCGCGGTGGACAGCGTGCCGCTCGGCGACTTCAGCTTCGTACGGCCGTCGGCGGTGATGCCGTCGCGCAGTTCGCGGAAGACGGTCACGACGCGGCGGATCTCGTCGATGCCGTCGGGCGCCGTGGGCAGGTCGAGGGAGCGGCCGATCTGGTCGACGCGACGGGAGACGATGTCGACCTCGGCGTCGGCGTCGGCGGGCAGGGGCAGCACCACCGTGTTGAAGCGGCGGCGCAGCGCGCTGGACAGGTCGTTGACGCCGCGGTCACGGTCGTTGGCCGTGGCGATCAGGTTGAAGCCGCGGACCGCCTGCACCTCCTGGCCCAGCTCCGGTATCGGCAGCGTCTTCTCCGACAGGATCGTGATCAGCGTGTCCTGCACGTCTGCCGGGATACGGGTCAGCTCCTCCACCCGGGCCGTCATGCCCTCCGCCATGGCCCGCATCACCGGGCTGGGCACGAGGGCGTCCCGGCTCGGGCCGTGGGCGAGCAACTGCGCGTAGTTCCAGCCGTAGCGGATGGCCTCCTCGGGTGTGCCCGCCGTGCCCTGCACCAGCAGGGTCGAGTCACCGCTGACCGCGGCGGCGAGATGCTCGGACACCCAGGTCTTCGCCGTGCCCGGCACGCCGAGCAGGAGCAGGGCGCGGTCGGTGGCGAGCGTGGTGACGGCGACCTCGACGATGCGGCGCGGACCCACGTATTTCGGTGTGATCACCGTGCCGTCCGGCAGGGTGCCGCCGAGCACATAGGTGGCGACCGCCCACGGCGACAGCTTCCAGCGGGCCGGGCGCGGACGGTCGTCCTGCGCGGCCAGCGCGGCGAGTTCGGTGGCGAACGCGTCCTCGGCATGCGGGCGCAGCGGCTGCGCCGCGTTCACGGGCGCGGAGTGGTTCTGGCTCGGTTCGACGGACGTAGGTTCCACGGACACAGACATGGCTGAGGCCCCCTCCAGCTCGGCCGGTTCGGATCTGTGTCCACCGTGCACCACGCCACTGACAATCGCTCTGACCTGCGGAAACGGGCTGGCAGGGCCGATTGTCAGTGGGGGGATCTACCTTCGATGGCATGACTCAGCAGGGGGTGCGCTGGACCGCGGACCAGGTGCTGGCACTGGCGCCTGACGCCGCATCACGCAAAGCGGGAAGCAAACTCGGCGCGGCCGGACCGTGGTCCGAGGCGGGGAGTTCCGACGAGGGGACGGTGTGGGGACTGTGCAAGGGCAGTGGCAGCAAGCCGTATCAAACAGTGGTGGACATCGCGGGCGCGTCCGGGCCCGCATACACATGCAGTTGTCCGAGCCGCAAGTTCCCGTGCAAACACGCGCTGGGGCTGCTGCTGCTCTGGGCGGGCGGGGACGCCGCGGTGCCGACGGGGCGGGTCCCGGACTGGGCGGAGCAGTGGATAGCGGGGCGGAAGAAACGCGCGCAGGACAAGCGGCCCGAGACCACGGCCGGTTCCGCCGCCGGATCCGGTGATCCCGAGGCGGCCCGGCGCCGGGCGGAGCGCAGGGCCGAGCGGGTCACCGCCGGCGCCGCGGAACTGGAACAGCGCCTCGCCGACCTGCTGCGCGGCGGCCTGGCCTCGGCGGAACAGGCGGGTTACGGCCTGTGGGAGGAGACGGCGGCCCGCATGGTCGACGCGCAGGCGCCCGGACTGGCGGCCCGGGTGCGGGAGTTGGGTGCCATACCGGCGTCAGGGCCGGGCTGGCCGGTGCGGCTGCTGGAGGAGTGCGCGCTGCTGCACCTCCTCGACCAGGGCTGGCTGCGCCGTGACCGGCTGCCGGACGACCTCGCGGCGACCGTCCGGTCCCGTGTCGGCCTGCCCGCCGCGCCGGACGGCCCGTCGACCCGCGACCGCTGGCTGGTCCTCGCCCAGTACGACACAACGGACGCCAAGCTGACGACGCGTCGCATCTGGCTGTACGGCGAAGGATCGGGCCGCACCTGCCTGCTCCTCTCCTACGGTGCGGCGGGCCGGGCCCCCGAGCAGGCCCTGCCGGTCGGGCTGACCCTGGAGGCGGAGGTGTCCGTCTACCCGGGCGCCGGGCAGCCGCGGGCGGCGCTCGGAGAGCGGTTCGCCCCGCCCGCACCCGCCGCGATACGGCCGCCGGGCGAGACGACGGCGCGTGCGATCGCCCGGTACGGCGAGGCGCTGCGGGACGACCCGTGGCTGGACGCGGTGCCGGTGACGCTGAACCGGGTCGTCCCCACGCCGGACGGGGACTCCTGGCAGTTGGCGGACGCCGACGGGGACGGGGCGCTGCCGCTGGCCCCGGCCGCCCGTTCCCGGCCCGGGCTGTGGCGGCTGGTCGCCCTGTCCGGGGGCGCCCCGGTCAGGGTGTTCGGCGAGTGCGGCCACCGGGGCTTCACCCCGCTGACGGCCTGGCCGGAGGGCGCCGGGGAGGCGGTGGCCCTGTGCTGAACCGACCGGAGACCACGGGAGACCCGATCAGAAGGAGTCGTATGAACGGGAGCAGCGCTGCGGTGCGGGGTGCGGCCGCTCTGCCGGAGGCGACGGACGCCGTGGAGACCACGGATACCAGGGGCCGCATCGTCCAAGACCCCACCGACCGCAGGGACGCCACAGCCGCCGCGGATGCCAGAGGCACCGCGGACGCCAGCGGCACCAACGACGCCAGCGGCACCGCGGACGCCAGCGGCACCAACGACGCCAAAGACACCGTGGAAGGCAGTGGCACCACCGACGGCAGCGCCACCGCGGACGGCAGTGGCACCACCGACGGCAGTGGCACCGCGGGCGGTGTGTTCGGCGTCGGCTCCTGGGAGGACCTGGTCACCACGGCGCTGCTCGGCACCGATCGGCGCCCGCTCGCCGGGGGCGGGCAGGACCGTGCGGCACCGGTGGCGCTGCTGGACGCGGCGGCCCTGGCGACCGTACGACGGCGGGCCGGGCTGCGTCCGGCCGCGGCGGCCCGCAGACCCGAGCCGGCCGCCGAGGATCCACGCCCGGCCCTGCCCGCCGCCGCGGCCCGGCGGCTCGCCCTGCTGCTGGCCGACCGTTCCGGCACGGGCGGCGGGCGCCGGGGCGCCTCGCCGGACCTGATGGAGCTGCTGCCCCAGTGGCTGGCGGCGGCGAACGCGCACGGTTACGCGGCCCCGCCGACGGCACTGCCCGCACTGCTGGACGCGGCCCGGGGGCGCACGGACCTGCGTCCCGCCGCGCTCGCGTTCGCGGGGCCGCGGGGGCTGTGGCTGGCCCGGCTGAATCCGGACTGGCGGTTCGCGCTGCGCGCGGCACCGGGCGGCGGCGCGGCGCTGCCCGACCTCGATGACGCCGGCGGTGTGCAACGGCTGTGGGAGGAGGGGCTGTTCGCGGAGCGGGTCGCCCTGCTCGCCGCGATACGGGCGGTGCGGCCCGCGGCGGCACGCGAGTTGCTGGGGGTGACGTGGGCGACCGAGCGGGCGGAGGACCGGCTGATGTTCCTCGACTCGCTGCGTTCGGGGCTGTCCGCCGATGACGAGCCGTTCCTGGAGCGGGCGTTGGCCGACCGGAGCCGCAATGTGCGGGCGACGGCCGCCGAGTTGCTGTCCGCGCTGCCCGGTTCGGCGCTGGCGGGGCGGATGGCGGCCCGCGCCGGTGCCTGTGTGTCGGTCGACCACACGCGCGGCGCGCCGAGCATCGTGGTGGAGGCGCCGCTGGAGTGCGACGCCTCGATGGAGCGGGACGGCGTGGTGGCCGAGCCCCCCGCGGGGCGAGGGAAACGGTCCTGGTGGCTGGGCCAGTTGGTGGAGGCGGCACCGCTCGGGACCTGGCCGCGGCGGCTCGGCGGACGCACGCCCCGGGAGATCGTGGAGCTGCCGGTGACGGACGACTGGCGGGGCGAGTTGCACGCGGCCTGGTGCCGGGCGGCGGTGCGGCAGCGGGACCCGGAGTGGTCCCGGGCGCTGCTCGGGACGCCCGCCGTGCCCGAGGCGGGCGGGCCGGGAGCGGTGTCCCTCGCCGAGCGGGCGAAGCTGCTGGGCACGCTCGGCGCGGCGGAACGGGCCGACTGGGTGGCGGGGTTCATCGCGACGCACGGTTTGTCCGAGGCGTTCCAGCTGCTCGGTGTGTGCGCCGTGCCGTGGGCGGCGCCGCTCGGGCGGGCGGTGGTGGACGCGCTCGACATCGCGCGGGA
This sequence comes from Streptomyces diversicolor, assembly GCF_057537855.1. Lineage (NCBI taxonomy): Bacteria > Bacillati > Actinomycetota > Actinomycetes > Kitasatosporales > Streptomycetaceae > Streptomyces > Streptomyces diversicolor. The sequence goes on along the minus strand of NZ_BAAJXA010000014.1, from coordinate 77,650 downwards.
CGCGGGGAGTTATCCCTGGAGCTTCAGCGGGGTGATGGGACTCGCCGAGCGGTGTCTCGATCCCGCGGAGGCCGCGCGGCTGGACGGGTTGCTGGCGGTACCGGACGAGCGGGAGGACGCGTCACCGGGCGCCGGCGGCTACTGGGCGGAGGCGTTCCAGCGGCTGGTGACCACGTTGCGGCTGCGCGCCGACATGGCCAGGGAACTGACGCCGGCCGCCACCTGAGGCCCAGCGCATGTGGCTCCCGCCCGAGGCATCAGACGAGCACGCCGCCACCCCCGACCCGCACGGAACGCCACCGCGACCCGCACGGGTACGCCGCCACAGCCGCCACGGTGCCGCTCGGACGCGCCGGGACGAGCCGACCACCCCTGCCAGACACCACCACGACGCAACGAACACCGCAGGCGCGAAGCGAATACGGACCCGTACCGGCGCATCGCAGCACGGCCGAACCCCGCCCGCCCCAGGATCGGACCACCCTCGGTACTTCGGCGAGCGGGCAGAACATCGCCCGACTTCGGGACGGCGACGACACGGATCGAACAGCGCCCGATTCCGGGACCGCGAGGGCACGGACCGAACCGCGCCCGCCCCACGCCCGAAGCGAATGCGGACCCGTACCGGCGCGCGCCGGCGTGGACGAACAGCGCCCGCCTCGGTGACCGCGAGGGTATGGACCGAGCCGCCCTCGTCTCGGGTGCGCGGTGAGGCGGGACGGGCGGGAAGCTGTCGTGTAGCTCTGCGGGGTAGGCCGAACGGTGGATTGCTTCGACAGCGTGGGATGCGGAGATGGCCGGGCTCGTCGCCGGGGCCGTCGCGACGGGCCTGCGTTGGCTTCTGACGGGGCGGCACCTGGTGCCGGGGGCTTCCGTGTCGCGGCACCGGGTGCCAGACGCGTATGGCGCGGCACCGAGTGCCTGAGTCACCTGTGCCGCGGCATCGGGTGCCAGGTCTTCTCGCCTCACGGCACCGGGCGTTGGGCCCCTCGCTTCCCTCGTTCGGCTCATCCCGCCGCCCCGGCTCAGGCAACGCAGGCGAACGCAACGGCTGAAGCGGCCGCGAGCAGCCCAAGCCGCCCAACGGCCCAAGCCGCTCAACGGTCCAAGCCGCGGCAGCGGTCCGTCAGCCGCCGGAAGCAGCCGGCTGCCGTACGTTCTCCCGGACCCAGTCCACGATCGACGCCGTGGTCGCGCCCGGAGTGAAGATCTCCGCGACGCCCTTCTCCTTGAGCGGGGCGATGTCCGCCTCGGGGATGATGCCGCCGCCGAAGACCAGGATGTCCTCGGCGTCGCGCTCCTTGAGGAGGTCGATGACGGCCGCGAACAGGGTGTTGTGCGCACCGGAGAGGATGGACAGGCCGATCGCGTCCGCGTCCTCCTGGATCGCCGTGTCGACGATCTGCTCCGGCGTCTGGTGGAGCCCGGTGTAGATGACCTCCATGCCGGCGTCGCGCAGCGCCCGCGCGATGACCTTGGCCCCGCGGTCATGACCGTCGAGCCCCGGCTTGGCCACCACGACGCGGATCGGACCGGCTGTCACACCCATCACTGCCTCCATGAAGCGATTAGATCCATCCGTACCGACAAGTACCGCACAGTCCGCGTGGTCCGCCACCGGCCGCGAAGTGAACGGGCGTTATCCCCAGCATCCCGCAACCGGCAGTTTTACGGCGGCGACCGAGGGGGAAATCACACAGTGGGACATGTTCGGGAGCCGCAGCGTGGTCCGCAGGGACACGAAAGGCACGCGGCGTGCATGGCACGCACCCTCGATCACCCTGCGCACGGCTTCCCATAAGGGCACACGGGGGACAGAGACGTCCTCCTGTGTGCCGACAGGAGGTCGGCCATGATGGTCACCAGGGCAGTGCAGCCCCTTCGTCCGCTCTACCAGCTCCTCCTGCCGGCCAGACTGGCGGGACTCTCCGTGACCCTCCTCAAGGCGACCGCCCTGGAGGTCACGATCCTCGCGGGACACCTCCTCCTCTATCCGACCGGCATCATCCAGGAACGCCGCTCCCAGGCCCCGTCCCCGCCGAACGGCGCCGCGCAGCTGCCGGCCCGGCCAGAACTCCCGGTCGTGCTGTTGCACGGTTTCATCGACAACCGATCTGTCTTCGTCCTGCTGCGCCGCCATCTCGCCCAGCAGGGCCGCCACCACGTGCAATCACTCAACTACTCTCCGCTGACCTGCGACATACGCACCGCGGCCGAACTGCTCGGCAGGCACATCGAGGAGATCTGCGCGCGCACCGGCAGCGCGCAGGTGGACATCGTGGGGCACAGCCTGGGCGGGCTGATCGCGCGCTACTACGTACAGCGCCTGGGCGGTCACCACCGGATCCGCACCCTGGTGACGCTGGGCACCCCGCACTCCGGCACCCGGGCCGTGCCGCTCGCGAACGCCCACCCGATCGTGCGCCAGATGCGGCCCGGCTCCGACGTCATCGAGGAGCTGGCCCTGCCCGCGCCGGACTGCGGTACGCGGTTCGTCAGCTTCTGGAGCGACCTCGACTCGGTGATGGACCCGCTGGAGAGCGCCTGCCTCGACCACCCCGACCTGCTGGCGGAGAACGTGCCGGTGACCGGGATAGGGCACCTCGCCCTGCCGGTGCACCCCGCGGTCGCGGCGCGCATACGGCAGGTGCTCGACGCCGGGCCGACGGACACGGGCGTCGTCTCGGGTCCCGCCGGGCTGACCGTGGCCTGACCACGGAGAGCGGCCGACGGAACGGAGAGCCGTCGGCGGGCCAGAGCCGTCGGCGGGCTGAGAGCTGGCGGCGGACGGCCCGGAACACCCGCCCTGCCGCCGCCCGACCCACCGCCTGACCCGGCTCCCGACAGGCACCGACAGGCACCCAACCCGACTCCCGACCCCGTTCCCGCCCGACTCCGGCCGACTCCCGACCCCGTTCCCGCCCGACTCCGGCCGACTCCCGGCCCCGCTCCGGCCCGACTCCGGCCGACTCCCGGCCCCGTTCCCGCCCGGCTTCGGTACCCCCGGCTTCGGCCGCCCGGCCCGACGGGACCGCCGAACCGACAGGACCGCCGGCCCGGGCCGCCAGAACCACCCCGACACGACCACACAACACGACCGCTGCAACAAGACCGCCACAACGCACACAACACGACCACACAACGCGACCGCGCGCCCCGCAGCGGCCGTGCTCACGCTCCCGGACACCCCTCGACCGTCGAACACTCTTCGAACACAAGGCCAAACCCGGGTCCACGGTCCCCCGAAACACGGCCGAATGCCCGTTTCCTGCGGACGCGAAACCAGCGGAAGATTGTCGCGCCCGCGTACCGCCGGGTACAGTCGCCGCACTGCTCTGGCAGCCCCTGTTGTCGAGGCGAAAGAGAAGTTGGTGAACGACCGTCACCCGTCGGGGACCCTGACCACCCCGGCTCCGGCTTCCGAAGCGGCCTCGGCGCACTACGCGTCGTACGGCACACAGGAAGCCCAGTACGGCGACTTCACCACGCACAACGGCTACGACGCCAACGGATTTCCGTCGGGCCCGCAGGCCACCGCGGCCTTCGAGGCCGACCCCCTCTTCGGCAACCTCCCGGGAGAGGCCGGGGCCACCGGCGCGTACGACAGCACACAGTGGTCGACGGGGGCCCACGCCACCCTGAACTACGACCCGTATGCGGCGCAGCACCAGGCCGGGTACGACAGCGGTGCCTACGACGCCACGGCATGGACGCTGCCGCAGCAGGGCTCATCGCCGGAGACCAGCGGTCAGTGGGACGCCAATACCTGGCTCCAGGCCGGCCAGTCCGGCGGTGCCGACCCGACCCAGCAGTGGGAGTGGGGCACCCAGACGTTCGACACCGGCGCGTACGACGCCACGCAGTGGAACTCCGACGGCACCGGGTCCGAGCAGCGGGGCGAGTCCTTCGACCAGCATGCGACCGGCACGTTCGAGCAGACCTCGTACGACGCGAACGGCTACGAAGCGAACTCCTACGAGGACAACGCGTACGAGGACAACGCGTACGAGGACAACGCGTACGAGCAGAACAGCTACGAAGAAGCCGGATACGAGGACGCCGGGCAGGCCGCCTACGAGGAACGCGCCCCGGAAGAGGGCGAGTCGGCAGCCACCGGCGAACTGCCCGTGGCGATGCCACTGCTCGACGACCAGGAAGAGGTCACCCCGGCGCCCGCATCGCGCACGGGCTCACGCGCCGCGGCCCGCTCCCGGCGCCGCCCGCCCGCCAAACGCTCCGCGCTGCTGACCATCGCCGTGCCGTCGGCCTGTGTGATGGGGGTCGCGGGGATCGCCGCCGCCTCGGTGGGCGGTCTGACCGACGACGGCACGGACACCACCGCCTCCGCCTCCGATGCGACGCCGGTGAAACCGTCCGCGGCCAACAACAAGCTGGACACCCAGCTGGAAAGCCTCTCCGCCGGCGCCGACGACTTCGCCGACCGGGCCAGCCGCACACAGGAGCGCATCGACCTCAAGGCCCAACAGGACGCCGAGAAGAAGAAGGCGCAGGCCGAGGCGGCGCTCAGGGAGCGGCTGCGCCCCAAGTTCGCGATCCCGGTCGCCCAGCACGGGCTCAGCGCCTACTTCGGCCAGGCCGGCGTGAACTGGATGTCCGTGCACACCGGCATCGACTTCCCCGTCTCGTACGGCACGACGGTGATGGCCGCGACGGACGGCACCGTCCGCACGGAGTGGAACAGCGCCTACGGCAACATGATGATCGTGACGGCGAAGGACGGCACGGAGACGTGGTACTGCCACCTCTCCAGCTATCGGGTCGTCTCCGGTACGCCCGTCAAGGCCGGGCAGCCGATCGCGTACTCCGGGAACTCGGGCAACTCCACCGGTCCGCACCTGCACTTCGAGGTGCGCCCGGCGGGCGGCTCGGCGATCGACCCGCTGCCGTGGCTGCGCAGTCACGGACTCGACCCGACGTAAGCACCGCCGGCCCACCGGCTCACGGCCCCCGCAGGGCCCCCGCAGGCTCGGCAGGGGCCCGGCTCAAGGGGCTACAGCTTCTCCACCGGCGCGTACCGCAGCAGCAGCCGCTTGGGCTTGGAGTCTCCGAAGTCGATCGTCGCCTGGGCCTTGTCCCCCGTGCCCGCCACGGCGACGACCGTGCCGAGCCCGAACTGGTCGTGCGTGACCCGGTCGCCGACGGCCAGGGAGACCACCGGCTTCTCCGACGTCCTGCGCGTGGCGAACCCGGACGCGCCCGCCGCGGAGGAGCGGGAGCGGGACGACGACAGCGAGGCCGCGACGCCGGAGGCCGGTCCGGACGACACGGGGGCCGCGGCTCCCGTCCGCTTCCACTCCAGATGGGCGGCCGGGATCTCCTCCAGGAACCGCGACGGCGGGTTGTACGAGGGCTGCCCCCAGGCGCTGCGCATGGCGGACCGGGTCAGGTACAGCCGCTCCCGCGCGCGTGTGATGCCGACGTACGCCAGGCGGCGCTCCTCCTCCAGTTCCTTGGTCTGGCCGAGGGCACGCATGTGCGGGAACACGCCGTCCTCCATGCCGGTCAGGAAGACCACCGGGAACTCCAGGCCCTTGGCGGTGTGCAGGGTCATCAGCGTGATGACGCCGTCGCCTTCCTCCTCGTCCGGGATCTGGTCGGAGTCGGCGACCAGCGCGACCTGCTCCAGGAAGTCGGCGAGCGTGCCGCCCGCGGCCGTCTCTCCCTCGCCGCGTTCCTGCTCGAACTCCAGGGCCACGGAGGCGAGTTCCTGAAGGTTCTCGATCCGGGTCTCGTCCTGCGGGTCGGTCGAGGACTGCAACTCGGCGAGGTAGCCGGTGCGTTCGAGCACCGCCTCCAGGACGGTCGCCGGGCCCGCGCCGGACTCGACGATCGTACGCAGCTCCTCCATCAGCGTGTTGAACCGCTGGACGGCGTTGGTGGACCGGGCGGCCATGCCGTACGCCTCGTCCACGCGGCGCAGCGCCTGCGCGAAGCTGATCTTCTCGCGCTGGGCGAGTGCGTCGATCATCGCCTCGGCGCGCTCGCCGATGCCGCGCTTGGGCACGTTCAGGATGCGGCGCAGCGGGACCGAGTCCTCGGGGTTGGCGAGCACCCGCAGATAGGCGAGGACGTCGCGGACCTCCTTGCGTTCGTAGAAGCGGACACCGCCGACGACCTTGTAGGGCAGGCCGACGCGGATGAAGACCTCTTCGAAGACACGGGACTGGGCGTTGGTGCGGTAGAACACGGCGATATCGCCGGCCTTGGCCTCGCCCGCGTCGGTCAGCCGGTCTATCTCGTCGGCGACGAACTGTGCCTCGTCGTGCTCGGTGTCCGCGACATACCCGGTGATGGTGGCGCCCGCGCCCGCGTTGGTCCACAGGTTCTTGGGGCGGCGGGACTCGTTGCGCTCGATGACGGCGTTGGCTGCGGACAGGATCGTCTGCGTGGAGCGGTAGTTCTGCTCCAGGAGGATCGTCGTCGCGTCCGGGTAGTCCTCCTCGAACTGGAGGATGTTGCGGATGGTCGCGCCGCGGAAGGCGTAGATCGACTGGTCGGCGTCGCCCACGACGCACAGTTCGGCGGGCGGCAGGTCGTGCTCGCCCGGCGGCACGTCCACGGGGTGCTCGGCGGTTCCGACGAGTTCGCGCACCAGGGCGTACTGGGCGTGGTTGGTGTCCTGATACTCGTCCACGAGCACATGGCGGAAGCGGCGGCGGTAGTGCTCGGCGACGTCCGGGAAGGCGCGCAGCAGATTGACCGTCGTCATGATCAGGTCGTCGAAGTCCAGCGCGTTCGCCTCGCGCAGCCGGGACTGGTACAGCGCGTACGCCTGGGCGAGGGTCTTCTCGAAGTCTCCCCCGGACTCCGTCTGGGAGGTGCCCCCAGCCGCCTGGGCGGCGAAGTCCTCCTCGTCGATCAGCTCGTTCTTCAGGTTGGAGATCTTGGCGCTGAAGGACTTGGGCGGGAAGCGCTTCGGATCGAGGTCCAGGTCGCGGCAGACCAGGGCCATCAGACGCTTGGAGTCGGCGGCGTCGTAGATCGAGAAGGACGAGGTGAAGCCGAGGCGCTTGCTCTCCCGGCGCAGGATGCGCACGCAGGCGCTGTGGAAGGTCATCACCCACATCGCGTTGGCGCGCGGGCCGACCAGCTGCTCGACGCGTTCCTTCATCTCGCCCGCGGCCTTGTTGGTGAAGGTGATCGCGAGGATCTGCCCCGGGTGCACCTTGCGCTCCGCCAGCAGATGGGCGATGCGGTGCGTGAGCACCCGGGTCTTGCCGGAGCCCGCGCCGGCCACGATGAGCAGCGGGGAGCCGGCGTGCACGACGGCGGCGCGCTGGTTGTCGTTCAGCCCGTGCAGGAGCGTGGCCGGGTCGATGACCGGCCGTGGGGCGCCGTTGCCGTAGTAGGAGTCCCGGGCCGGGGGCACGTCGAACTTCCCGCCGAACAGATCGTCCGGAACCGGCTCCGGAGCGTGATCGTCCTCGGGCGGTGGCGGGGGTTCCTCCTCCTGCCCGCGGGGGGCTCGGAGGTCCGCCAGGAAGCTGTCGTCAAAGAGGCTGCTCATCGCTCTCCGAGTCTAGGCCGCGCCACCGACAACCCGCCGCCGCCCCGGGAAGACGGCCCGGTTCCTGCGGCGGATCCGATCCGGGCGCGGGCCGCGCGGACCGTTCACCGTACGGAATCACCCTGTCACCCAGACGGAATCCCTCCATCAGGTCACGAAAATGTATCGGGCATATCACCCATCAACCTTCACAGGGGCCACACGAGTTGGCTAGCGTGCCGGGCAGGCCGTACGACCCCCACCGGCGAACGTCGCCGGGCCGCACGGCCTCCGCCGAGTCCGGCGCGCCCGCATGGTGCGCGGAGCCGGGGACCCACACCGACCTTGGGGTGAATCGGCCCAACCCCCGCGCGGGGAGGGGCCGTAGGGCAACCCTTCCGAACCACCCGCCCGAACCCGACAGCTAACTCGGTAGGCGGAACACGGAAGGAGTCGCCTCCCTTGGCGTCGCATCGCAAGTCACGCTCCGCGGGTACCCGCGCGGCCGGCATACGGACCCCCGCCCTGGCCACCGCCGCCCTCACCTCCGTGGCCCTGCTCTCCCAGACGGCGAACGCCGCCCCCTCCCCCGACGGCGACCGGCCGAGCGTGGAGGAGGTGCAGAGGAAGGTCGACGACCTGTACCGGCAGGCCGAGTCGGCGACGGAGAAGTACAACGCGGCCAAGGAGAAGACCGGCAAGCAGCGCAAGCAGGTCGACACCCTCCTGGACGATGTCGCACGGCGCACGGACCGGCTCAACAAGGCCCGTGAGGAACTGGGGGCGTTCGCCGCCGCGCAGTACCGGACCGGGGCCGCCGCCCCCGACACCGCCACCTTCCTGCTCGCGGACACCCCGCAGGACTACTTCGACCGGACCCAGCTGATGAGCCGGCTGACCTCGCGCCAGAAGACCGCGGTCGACGACTACGTCACCGAGCAGTCGGCGACCATGAAGAAGCGGCGGGAGGCCACGAAGAGCCTGGAGACACTGACCGAGTCGCAGGACGAACTCCACACCGCCAAGGCCACCGTCCAGAAGAAGCTCTCCACCGCGCGCCAGTTGCTGTCCAAGCTGACGGCGGAGGAGAAGGCGCGGCTCGCGGCGATCGAGAAGCGCAAGCAGCAGGAGGCCGCGCGGAAGGCGGCCGAGCTGGCCAAGAAGCAGGCGGAGCAGGAGGCGGCACGGCAGAAGAGCGACGCGTCGAACTCCACGGACTCGCCGTCGTCTTCTTCCTCTTCATCGTCTTCTTCGTCTTCTTCGTCTTCTTCGTCTTCTTCGTCTTCGTCCGGTTCCGGCTACGCCACCAAGGCCGAGAAGGCGATCGCGTTCGCCCGCGCGCAGATCGGCAAGCCGTACGTCTGGGGCGCCACCGGACCCGACTCCTACGACTGCTCGGGGCTCACCCAGGCCGCCTGGAAGGCCGCGGGCGTCAGCCTGCCGCGCACCACCTACAGCCAGGTCGAGGCCGGCACCACGGTCTCCCTCGCCAACGCACAACCCGGTGACCTGGTCTTCTTCTACGACGACGTCAGCCACGTGGGTCTCTACATCGGCAACGGCATGATGATCCACGCCCCGAAGCCGGGCGCCTACGTCCGCGAGGAGTCGATCTACTACGCCGGGGACTCGATCATCCACAGCGTGGTACGGCCGGCCTGACCCGGCAGAGATCCGCGTCCACGCCCGCGTGGCGGCGTTCCCGATCCCGCCGTGTCCCGCGCCCGCGCGTTTTTGCGACGTACGCGCGCGTGCCACGCCCTCGGTGCGCCCGGTGCTCCCTAGCATCGGGCGCATGCCCGGCACCTCACCCCTTCGCGCCTGGTGGGCGCGGCGTCCGCCGGCGGCCGGGGCCGCCGTGATGGCGACCGGCATCGTCTCGGTGGGGCTGCATCTGACCCGGTACGAGGTCCTGTCCCTGATCACCCTGGCGCTGGGCTGTGTCGCCTGGCTGGCGCTCGCCGCGGACTTCGCCGCGGGCATGCTGCGCGACCGGCGGCGGTGGCTGGCCGAGGCGCGGACGCCGGGCGCGCTCACCGCCGTGGCCGCGACGACGGTGCTCGGCACCCGGATCTCCGCGCTCGGCGGGCACACCCTCGCCGCGGCGTCGCTCGCGCTGGCCGCCGTGCTCTGGCCTGTGCTGCTGTTCCTCGTCGCACCGGGCCTGCGGCGGCGGATGCCCGGGGCGGTGTTCCTGCTCTGCGTGTCCACCCAGGGACTCGCCGTGCTCGGCGCCACCCTCGCCGTCGCGGAGTCGACCGCGTGGCTCGCGCACACGGCACTGGTGCTGTTCTGGCTGGGACTGGCGCTGTATCTGGTCGCGCTGGCCCGGTTCGACGCCCGGCAGGTGCTCGACGGGGCCGGGGACCACTGGGTGCTGGCCGGCGCGCTCGCCATCTCGGCGCTGGCCGGGGCGAAGCTGATCACCGCAGGGGGTCCGGCGCTGTACCTGTGGAACGAGGACGACCAGGACGTCCTGCACAGCGTGACCGTGGGGCTGCTCGCCCTCGACCTGGCCTGCTACGTCGTCCTGCTGCTCGCGGAGGTGATCCGGCCCCGCCCATGCTTCGACGTGCGCCGCTGGTCGACGGTGTTCCCGATGGGGATGACGGCGGTGGCCTCGCTGGCGGGCGCGTCGGCCGTCGGCACCCCGTGGCTGTGGGGCCTCGGGCACGTGCTGCTGTGGGTCGCCGTCGCGGCCTGGCTGGCGGTGGCCGCGGGCGCCGTGGTGACGGCGCGCGCCGGGATCAGGGCGGCGGGCCGCGCCTGACGCTGCCGTACGTCACGTCCACAGCACGGCGATGAAGACGTTCGCCGTGGTCAGCAGGCCCACCACGCCGAACAGGCTCTTGTCGACCCGCTCCTCGTCCCGCTTCACATAGACCAGCCCCAGGATCACGATCAGCAGGGCCAGCTTCACGCCGATCTTGATGTTGTTGACATGGTGGTCGTCGGCCTGGTTGAGGCCGACCAGGATCGCCCCGGTGACCAGCATGGTCAGCGCGCCGTGCAGCATGGCGGGCACGAACCGGGCGGTGCCCTGGCCCATCGCCTTCATCTGGGTGAGGAAGCCGCCGAGGAGGCAGGCGATGCCGATGATGTGCAGGCCGACGAAGAGATGGGTGAGTACGTCCATGGCCCCGGAGCCTAATCAGGGGCCCCGCGCCCGACGGCCACCGGCCCCCGGCTGACCGCGCCCCCATAGCACCCCGGGTGCCGCGCACGCCGCGGAAGTGCCGCTTCGGTCAGCGCGTCATGCGAAGGCGGCGACTCCGCACCGCGATCGCGGTCACATACGGTCACCTGCCGTTGTGCCGCCGCCAGTTCCGAACATTCCGTTACCGACTCGTCACCATCGGCCTTAGCGTCCTCCCCCAGCGACCGGCTCCCCGTGCCGGACGCGGCAACCGCACTCAGGAAAGGACGTGACGGTCGAGGTGGCAGCGCACCGCAAGCCCCGGCACCGCCCGCTCGGCGGCAACACGGCCCGGACGGCCGCCACCCTGGCCCTGGCGGGCGCGGCGACGGCGACGGCCTTCGACGGCACCGGGCACGCCGAGCCGGAGCTGACACCGACCGAGGTCGAGGCCAAGATCGACAAGCTGTACCAGGAGGCGGAGGTCGCCACCGAGAAGTACAACGGGGCGAAGGAGAAAGCGGACACGGCGCAGCGGCGGCTGAAGTCCCTCCAGGACGAGACGGCCCGCAGACAGGAACGGCTCGACTCGGCGCGGAACGCGCTGGGCAAGGTCGCGGCGGCGCAGTACCGCAGCGGCGGCGTCGACCCCGCCGTCCAGCTGGCGCTCTCCGACGACCCGGACCGGTTCCTGGAGGGCACCGCGTTCGCCGAGCGGGCCGGCGACCGCCAGTCGGCGGCGGTGGCACGGGTGCGCAGGCAGCTCGGGGAGATCGAGCGGCTGCGCGGCGCCACCCGGATCGAGCTGTCCTCGCTGCGGTCCCGGCAGGCCGAGCTGAAGCGGCGCAAGGAGACGATCACGGAGAAGCTGGGCGAGGCCCGGCGGCTCCTGGACCGCCTGTCGCCCGCGGAGCGGGCCCGGGTCACGGCCGACGGCGGCACGGGCGGCCATGCCTCGCGCGGCGCCGCGGGGGACGGGCGCACCGCCCTGCCGGCCGCGGATCCGGCCGCGGCACCCGGCTCCCGCGCGGCGACCGCCGTGGCGTACGCCTACCAGAAGCTCGGCAGCCCCTATGTGTGGGGAGCGACCGGCCCGCACGCGTTCGACTGCTCGGGCCTCGTCCAGGCCGCCTACCGCTCGGCAGGCATCGCCCTGCCCCGCACGAGCTACGCCCAGATCGGCGCGGGCCGGCGCGTCGCCCGCTCCCAACTGCTCCCCGGCGACCTGGTGTTCTTCTACTCCGGCGTCAGTCACGTCGGCATCTACGTGGGCAACGGGCAGATGATCCACGCCCCGAACCCGTCCACGCCGGTGCGCCTGGCCCCGATCGACCAGATGCCATTCGCGGGCGCGACCCGGGTGGCCTGAGACCACCTCACACGTCTCACCGGGCTGCGCCCAGGCTCGGAAACTCGTCGTTGACCCGTTTCAGGAACAGCAACACGAAGATGAAGTCGCGGTACTCGGCAGCGTCCATCGTGCCACGCAGGATGTCGGCCGCCACGAAGAGATGGCGTTCCAGCTGCGCGAGCGTGAGCTTGGCCACGTACGACTCTCCCCTGGTGACCTTGGCTAGCAGATCGGTCGTGAGGGTCAGTAGTCGGAGACGTCCAACCCGTCCTCGACAAACTTCCACACGTCCGTGTACGGGTCCCAGCCGCTCCGGTCGGTATGGTCGGCGTGACGACGAGCAAGTCCCTCCGCATAGCGCTGCGCTGTCTTGTACCGGCCGACCAACTGTCCGGGCATGACGTGCTTGGCCTGCTCCTCCGACACGGACCGAATCGTGGGCCCATAGGTCTGGGCGAATCCCGGTTGTTGCTTCAGTCGGTTCGCTGCGCTGTCGCACACTCCGCCGAAGGTGCTCGTGTAGTTCTGGTAGTGCAGCAGCCGCCACAGCTCGAAGCACGGGTGGGAGTAGGCGATGTGCAGGTTCTCACTCTTGGCCCTGGCGAAAGCCGTGGGGATGTCCCGGTGCCGGTCGCGGTCGAACAGGCACCACACCTGCGGCCAGTTCCAGTCGTCGGGCTTGATCCCGGCCTTCTTGGCCGCCCGCCGGACCTCGTGCCACTTGGCGATGGCGTCCTCCACCAAGGGAAGTGGCTTGCGGCGCTTGGTCGGGGCACTGCGGTTCTCGACCTTGCAGACGATCTCGTGCTCGGCCTCCTTGCGGCTGCCGTGCTCCGTCACGAAGGTGATGAAGCCGGGTTCTGTGACCTCGCCCTCAGTGAAGACGTACACCTCGCGACGCAGCTTCCGCTGTCGTTTGACGCGTGCCGGATTGTCCCGTCCCTTGTCCCTCGCCATCAGGAACGCTCTGCCTCCCCTGCCAGTGCCACGAGCACTTTGCGCCCGATCTGCCCCTGGTCGACATTCGGTACGGCACCGTAGGCACCGGCCAGATACGAGTCCTCAAGATCTTCTTCAGGCTTGGGGTCGAAGTCGCTCAGCGGGTACAACTCGGTGGCCCCGCGTTTGTCCTTCTCCGTCAGCCAGATCTGGCCTGGTTCGAGCGGCCTGCCGCCTCTCGGGCTCTTCAGGAGAGAGGCATCGTGCGATGTGAAGAGCAGTTGGGCGTTCTTCTTGTTGGACCAGGGCGCCTGGAACAGCCTGACCACCTCGGACGCGAACCTCGGGTGCAGACTCGCGTCGAGTTCGTCGATCAGCAGCACCGCGCCGGTGTCCAGAGCCAGCAGGAGCGGGCCAAGCAGAGCGAACCAGGAACGGGTGCCGAAGGACTCCTTCGCCCAGTCAAGGGCCACCGCGGTGTCGCGGTTGCTTCCGTGCAGGAGCCTGACGGTGGGGGGTCTGTCCCCCGGCTGACGCTCCACTTCGGCTCCCTGGATGCCCAGATCGGCCACTCTCAGCAGTTCCCGGACACGTTCTCCGTTCCGGTCGTCGAGGAGTTGCTGAGCGGTGTAGTTCTCGCGGTCCCGTAGCTCGGTCTCAGGGGTGATGTCCCACAGGTTCGATCGGAACCAGTCGTAGATGCGAGAGAGTTGAGGGTGATTGTCACTCGCGGCGCGGCTGAGGAGAAGGGCGTTCGGGCGCGTGGTTCGTGCCAGCCGGGCTCGGTCCTGAACCCTGTCGCCTGGAAAGTCGTAGGGGTTGTCCCTGGTGGCGTCCCGGTCCAGCCAGACCTGTCGGCGGCCCTTGGGGTAGGCGTGGAGCCACTCCGACTCGACCCGTCGGTCTCCCAGTTCGAACCCGTAGGTCCAGCGCACCCCATCGTCCAGGACGAAGTCCACCTCGTAGAAAGTGCTCTCTCCTGCCGATTCGGCGTCAAGCGCGAAGGGCTCGCGTTCGGGGACGCCGGTGTAGGAGGTCCACAACCCGTAGGAGTCCAGGACCGCGCTTCTCATTTTCTTCAACGCGGTGATGACATTCGACTTGCCGGAGGCATTGGCCCCGAAGACCCCGAGAACTGGATAGATCTTCAGCAGTTTGCCGTCCGAGAGCCGGACCGTGCGCCCCCCGTCTGACTCCTCACCGGGTGGGACGACGAAGGAGAGTTCCTGCTCATCGCGCAGTGATCGTACGTTCGCTGTACGGAAACGCAGCAGCATACAGCCCTCCTCCCATCGGGCACAGCCTAACGGTGTGATCGTCGGCACGCCTACCAGAAGCTCACACCAGTCGGCGTGCCGTGGCCCAGCGGGTCAGTTCGTGGCGGTTGGACAGCTGGAGCTTGCGCAGCACCGCCGAGACATGGGACTCGACCGTCTTCACCGAGATGAAGAGCTGCTTGGCGATCTCCTTGTACGCGTAGCCGCGGGCGATGAGCCGCAGCACCTCCCGTTCCCGCTGGGTGAGCCGGTCGAGGTCTTCGTCGACGGGCGGGGCGTCGGTGGAGGCGAAGGCGTCGAGGACGAAGCCGGCCAGCCTCGGCGAGAAGACCGCGTCGCCCTCCTGGACGCGGAAGATCGAGTCGACGAGGTCCGCGCCGGTGATCGTCTTGGTGACGTAGCCGCGGGCGCCGCCGCGGATCACCCCGATCACGTCCTCCGCCGCGTCCGACACGGACAGCGCGAGGAACCGCACGGGCCGCTCGGTGTCGGCCATCAACGCGGCGCAGCGGCGCAGCACTTCGACCCCGCCGCCGCCCGGCAGATGCACGTCGAGCAGCACCACCTCGGGCCGGGTCGCGGTGATCACCGTGACCGCCTGGTCCACGTCCGCGGCCTCGCCGACGACCTCGACACCGGTCTGCTCGGTCCGGCCGATCTCGGCCTGTACTCCGGTGCGGAACATACGGTGGTCGTCGACGAGGACCACGCGTACGCGGCGCTCGCCCGCACCGTCGGCGGGCCCGTCCCCGCCGGCCGGCTCCGCCGCCCCCGCCGTACCGTTCGCCTCGGTCGGGTCGCTCATGACGTCTTCTCCGCCCTCTCCATCTCCAGCTCGACCTCCGTGCCGCCGCCCGGCACCGCGCGCAGCCGCGCCGTGCCGCCGTTGCGTTCCATGCGGCCGATGATCGATTCTCTGACGCCCATGCGGTCGGCGGGTATCGAGTCGAGGTCGAAGCCCGGACCGCGGTCGCGGACGGACACGAAGACCGTCCTGCCCTCCACTTCGGCGTAGACCTGAACGGCGCCGCCCTCGCCACCGTACTTGGCCGCGTTGACCATCGCCTCGCGCGCGGCCTGCATCTGCGCCGCCGTCTTCTCGTCGAGCGGGCAGTCGCCGACCACGACGACCTCGATGGGCACGCCGTGCTTGTCCTCCACCTCGGCGGCGTTGCGCCGGACCGCGTCGGCGAGGGTGGCAGGCTCGTCCTCCTCCACCTTGCCGGTGCCCTCCGGCCTGTACAGCCAGGTGCGCAGGTCGCGTTCCTGCGCGCGGGCGAGGCGGCGCACCTCGCCGGCGTTCTCCGCGTTGCGCTGGATCAGGGTGAGGGTGTGCAGCACCGAGTCGTGGACGTGCGCGGCGACCTCGGCGCGCTCCTGGGCGCGGATGCGCATCAGGCGTTCCTCGGACAGGTCCTGGGTCATGCGGACCAGATAGGGGCCGGCGAGCAGGGTGATGCCGACGAGGACGGCGAGCGCGGCCTGTAGGACGGAGCCGAGGTGGGCGGCTGAGCCCTGCAGGACGAAGATCCCGGAGACGCCGGCGGTGACGAGGAGCACACCGGCGCCCCCGCGCAGCAGCCTGAGGGTGCGCCGGCGGCTGCCGACCTCGACCCAGCGGGCCCGGCGGGCGTTGTCCGCCTGACGCCAGACGAGGGCGACGCCCGCGGCGACGAGGACGGCGGGCACGAGATATGCCTTGGCCCCGCCGCCCAGGTTGACGTTGCTCACGAAGACCATCGCCACGACGACCATGAGGAGCAGCGCGACGATCTGGCCCTTGTCCGGCTTGCGGGCCACGAGCCTGCGGCGGCCGTCCGGCGCGGTCTCGGCGCCGACCAGGGACGGCGGTTTCTGGCAGCCGACGCCGCCGACGCCGAGCGGCACGAAGAACCAGAACGCGGCGTACAGCAGCGCGCCGAGGCCGTCGGCCATGAGCAGGCCGACGAAGACGAGCCGCACCCAGACCACGGGCAGCCCGAGGTGCCCGGCGAGCCCCCGCGCGACGCCACCGAGCCAGCGGCCGTCGCCGCTGCGGTAGAGCTTGCGCGGCGGCCGCGGTTCGACGGGGGGCGCTGCTGCGGCTTCCGGCATGCCATCGATGGTCACACGGCCGCGGGCGCGGGTCATCAGGGTCCACCCGGAGACGCCCCTGATCTTCACAGCTCAGGTCGCGGCGCCTCCCGTCCCCGGGCCCGGCTCAGGGCCGATATCAGGGTTCGGCCAGGGTCGATCCGGCTGCCGTCGCGGCGGCCGTGCCGTCACCATGGACGCATGACGGATCACGAGCACGCCTCGACGGGGCCGGGACCCGGGCCCGGCCCCCGCCCGGACCCGGGCTCCGGGCCGCCGGGTGCCGCGCCCGGCGCGGCCGGCGCGACCGGCGCGCCCGGCACTAAGGGGTGGCGCGGCGACGCGGGCGCGCCCCGCGGCGACGGCACGACGGGCGCCGGGCCCCTCGTCGGGGACGGCGTCCAGCCCCTGCGCGCGTTCCGGCGCGACCGGCGGCACAGGGTGATGGCGGGGATCTGCTCCGGGCTCGGCCGGCACACCGACATGGACCCGGTGATCTTCCGGATCACCCTGGCGGTGCTGGCCGCGAGCGGGGGCATCGGGCTCATCTTCTACGGATTCGCCTGGCTGTTCGTGCCGTACGACGACGAGGAGGAGAACGAGGTCCGCAAGCTGCTGACCGGCCGGGTCGACGGGCAGGCCCTCGCGGCCGTGCTGTTCGCGCTGGTCGGCTGCGGTGTGCTCCTCACGATGCTGAGGAACGGCGACGTGCTCGCCTTCGGCGTCGCCCTCTCCCTGCTGCTGGCGGGCGCCGGCCACTGGTCCCAGCGGCGCGGCGCCCACGACCCGGATCCGCTGGCCGCCCAGGCGGTCGCCGACGCGCCGCCGGAGCCCCAGGCGCCGCCCGCCCCCACCGCGTACCCGTCCTGGTGGCGCGACCCGATCGTCAAGGACGGCTCGCACGTGGGCGGCACCGGCTATCTGTGGGGTCCCGAAACCGCCGCCGACGGCGAGCCGGCCGGGGCGCTCCGCTTCGGGCCCGGTGAGCCCCGGGGCGACGCGCGCGGCCCGCGCACCGCGCCGCACCGGCCGCGCGGCCCCCGCTGGATCGGCGGCTGGGTCTTCCTGCTCGCGCTGCTGGCCGGCGGACTGGGCGGCGGACTGTCGTGGGACCGGCAGCCGCTGGGCACCAGCCTGCAGATCGGGCTGTCCTGCGCGCTCGCCGTCTTCGGACTCGGCGTCGCGGTCAGCGCCTTCCTGGGGCGCACGGGGGCCGGTTCGGTGTTCCTGGCGGTCGTCACGGCGGCGCTGCTCGCCGGTTCGACGCAGCTGCCCAAGGACATCAGCACCCACTGGCAGCGGGCGTCGTGGCAGCCCGCCGCGGTCGCGGAGGTACGGCCCAAGTACGACCTCGGCACCGGCGTGGGCACCCTGGACCTGACCGGGGTCCGGCTCGCCGACGGCCAGACCCTGGCGACCAGTGCGCAGGTGGGGGTGGGCCAACTGCGGCTCGTCGTGCCCGCCGACGCGACCGTGCGGCTGAGCATCGAGGTGGGGGTGGGCGACATCCAGCTGCCCGGCGAGGACCAGAAGGACGTCGACGTGGCGCCCGGCAAGCACAAGACGGTGACGCTGCCGCCGACGACAGGCAAGCGCGGCGAAGGCGGCACCCTCGACGTCGACCTCCAGGTCGGCATGGGACAGGCGGAGGTCAGCCGTGCTGCGTCATGAGTTCCAGCCGGGCCGCCTGGTCGCGGGCGTCTTCCTCACCGCGACGGCCGTGGCATACGCCGGCGACGCGGGCGGCCTCTGGCAGACCCCCTGGTTCGCGGCCATCCCCCTGACCGTGGGCGGCCTGTCCCTGGCAGCCGCGACAGCAGTACTGACCCGAACCCTGAGAGGCAGACGCCAAAGCCCCCCACCAAAAAACCGACCTAGCTGAAGGCGCCCCCAAAGGGGCGCGGGGCTGTATCGATTTGCGGCTCCGCCGCGCGGGCGCGACCAGCCACAGCGCTGCCGCACAGCACCAACCACACAAGGCACCCCCCACCGGCCAACCCAGCGGAGCTACCGGCGGCGATCACGTAGTGCCGCGTCCAGGGAGAGGTACGGCGCGCCGGCCAGGACGAGGGGCAGCCAGGCCATCAGGTAGGCGAGGTCGTTGCCGTAGTAGTACGGCGTCGTGGCCCAGCTGACCGTCAGCCACAGGCTGAGCGAGATCAGCGCACCGCCGAGCGCGGCCAGCCGGGTGAGCAGGCCGACGAGGACGCCGGCGCCGACGGCGACTTCGCCGATGGCGATGGCGGTGCCGAAGCCGACGGGGTTCTTCAGGGCCAGGTCGACCAGGGCGGGGATCGCCGCGGAGTCGCGGACCGCGCGCATGGTGTCACCGATGGATCCGGACCCGCCGGACTTCAGGAACGCGCTGTCGGTCAGCTTGTTCAGGCCGGCGTAGATGAACGTGACGCCGAGGAAGACGCGCAGGGGCAGCAGGGCGTAGTGGGTGGCGGTCTCCCGCCAGTCACGACGGCGGCCGAGGTAGGACGTGTGCATGTCCGAACGAATGCCATGATTCATCACAGAATGCCGCCTCTCACCCGCGTGTCGACCCCCACCAGACCATACGTATGACAAACGGGAACCGTTCAATCCCCTCCCGACCATTTTCGGGGTTCGACTCGGCGCATGCACACCGGTACCGCACCACCCCGGCCACCCACACCCCTCTGACCACTCAGGCCGCTTCCGTCACTCCGTCACCTCGACCACACAGCGGTTGGTCGCCGCTCCCGCCGCGGTGACCACCTGCACCTCCACCGAGCCCGGCTCCACCTCCGCCGGCACCGGAACCCTCAGCACCCCGTCCGTCGGATTGCTGAACCCGCCGGCGACGGGCACCAGCGGCACATGCACGTTGACCGCGCCGATGCGCACGACCATGCGGGACAGCCGGTCGGCATCCTGGGCGCCGGGCGGGACGAAACCGGCACCGCGGATCTCGATGTCGTCGCCCGTACGGATCGGCCCGTCCAGATCGCCGGCCTCGCGGGCCCGGACCACGGAGAGGATCAGCGGGCGCCCGCCCTCCGCGTACTTGCCGGCCAGATAGGTGGCGGCGGACACCAGGACCAGCACGGCCAGGCCCCAGGGCAGATCGGGCAGTTGGTCGGGGCGGCGGGCGAGCCGTACCGCGGCGAACGCCAGCGCCACCGCGCCGATCACGACGTACTGGATGTCGGCGAACGTGCCCCGGCCCGCGTCGTCGGTCAACAGGTCGGCCGCGCGCGGCCGGTGCGCCGGGACCTTCTGCAGCCGCTGGGCGAGGATCCGCAGCCCCACCACCCGCCGGACGAGCACGGCGATCCCGCACACCACGGCGAGCACGGTCACCACGCCCGCCCCGCGGGCCAGTTCGAGACCCGAGATCAGCGCGTCGCGCTCGGCGGGGTCGGAGGCCGCGGCGAGCCGGCCCGCCAGGACGAGGACCGCGTACGCGACGAACAGCACCCAGGCCGCCGCGACGGTACGGGAGGTGGACAGCCGGTTGTCCTCGCCGATGACCGGGGCCAGCGCGCCGCCCCGGGCCCGGTGGAACCAGGAGGCGGCGGTCAGCGCGCAGGCCACCATCAGCGCGGCGAGCAGCCCTGCGGTGCGCGCGCCGGTCCAGCCCGCGCCGATCGCCGTCAGCGCCTGGACGAGCAGCAGCAGGACGACGGCCGCCCACAGGACGTACAGCGTGCGCCGCCACAGCCGGGCCAGCCAGGCCGCGCCCTCCGCCCGGCCGCGCTCGGCCACGGCCTGTGCCGACTGGGTCAACTCCTCGGAGACCCACTGGCGGGAGGCGGACGCCGAGTGCGCCACCGCCACCGGCAGGCCCCGGCCGGCCGCGAACTCATCGCGTTTGAGGAGGAATTCGGCGATCGCCCGGCGGTGCCCCTCGCGCGCCCCGTGCGGACAGTCCCCGCAGGTGCAGCCGCCTACGTGGACGGCCGTACCCGCGCCCTGCCCCGCCTCCTGCACCGCCACGCCCGATGCCCGCCTTCCCCGCGACCCGCGGCACGGCCGGCATCCCCTTTCGGGGCTCGGCCGTCACCGCGCAACTCCCTTGTATTGACTGCGAATTGTGCCCTATGCCGACCGGGCAGCCGTCGGCAGGTGCGGTCACCGGGGGTGAGGGAAGGACCGGAGTGCCGACCCGGCTGCGAGAATGTGCGTAGGGCCGACGAAGGCGGCCGTGCTGCGCGGTTTCTGAGCAGGTCCAGTGAAATCTGCCGCGGTTCGACAGCGCCCCGGACGGGCGCGGGGAACTGCCGCGGTTCGACAGCGCCCCGGACGGGCGCGGGGAACTGACGACCGACGGCATGGCGCGGCATGTCCAGCGGAGCGCTTGGCATGGTCCGGGCCGAGCGGACCCGGTTCGGCTGCTTCGCGCTAACTGAGCAGGTCCGGCTCGCTGCGGCTGATGTCCTGCCACAGCGGCTGGTAGTTGATCCAGGCCACCAGGTCGCCGCCCAGTTGCTCGCGGGTCGCCGCCGCCAGTTTGTGGTCGATCAGCACGGGCCGGCCGGCCGCCTTCGCCGTCAGCTGCACCTGGCAGGACCGCTCCATCGACAGAAACCACCAGGCCGCCGCGTCCACCGAGTCGCCGACGGTGAGCAGCCCGTGGTTGCGCAGCACGAGCGCCTTGCGGCTGCCCAGCGCGGCCGCTATGCGGCGGCCCTCCTCGGCGTCCACGGCGACGCCGGTGTAGGCGTCGTACAGGGCGTGGTCCTCGTAGAAGGCGCAGCTCTCCTGGGTGATGGGGTCGAGCAGGTCGCCGAGCGCGGCCAGGGCCCGGCCGTGCACGGAGTGGCAGTGGGCGACCGCGACGACGTCGGGCCGGGCGGCGTGCACCTGGGCGTGCACGGTGAACGCGGCCTGGTTGACGTGGTAGCGGCCCTCGATGACCTGCCCGTCCTGGTTGGCCAGGACGAGATCGCTGACCGTGACGTGCTTGAACGGCATCCCGAACGGGTTGACCCAGAAGCAGTCGGAGAACTCCGGGTCGCGCGCGGTGATGTGTCCCGACACCCCGTCCTCGAAGCCGGACCGGCCGAAGATCCGCAGTGCGCCGGCGAGCCGTTCCTTTCGATGCCGTCGTTCGGCGTCGAGCGAGTCGTGCATCGGCGGCATCGCGAAGTTCAACTGGTCGGTGGGCAGCGGCAATGGCGGGGTGGGGGTCGGCCCGTGCACAGGTCCTCCAGCACTGGGTTGCGTCACGGGGCGGAAGTTACCGTCGGGCAGCGCAGGAGAACAGAGAAGGTGCGCAAAGATGACGTCCGCAAGCGAAACCCGACAGGAGATGTCGGGTATCGCCGTGAGAGTGGGCCCATGAACTGGGCAGCACTCAGCACCGCCGAACCCGATCTCGCACAGACCGCCGAGCGGCGCTTCGGCGCGTTCCGCCATCATGTCCTCGCCACCCTGCGCAAGGACGGCTCCCCGCGCACCAGCGGCCTTGAGGTCCGCTTCCTGCACGGCGAGCTGTGGCTCGGCATGATGCCGCACTCCCTCAAGGCCCTCGACCTGCGCCGCGATCCGCGCTTCGCGCTGCAGGCCAACCCCGGCTCCGGCACGGACCTGGGCGGCGGCGACATCCGGATCGGCGGACGCGCGGTCGAGGTCGAGGACCCGGAGCTGAAGGGGGCGTATGTGAAAGAGGTGGCACCGCCGCAGCCGTTCCACCTCTTCCGCGCCGAGCTGACCGAGGTCGTGCGGACCTACGTCGAGGACGACACCTGGCTGGTCACCGAGGTCTGGCGGCCCGGCCGGCCGCTGCGCACCCTCAGACGCTGAACGCTGCGCCGGACGGGCCGTGCCGCGCCGTCGGTCGGCTGCGGCTCCGTCGTGGCCGGTCGCGCCGTTCCCCGCGCCCCTTCGGGCGCTGCCCGCGCCGCGCGGGGCTCACTCCCACTCGATGGTGCCCGGCGGCTTCGAGGTCACGTCGAGCACGACCCGGTTGACGTCACGGACCTCGTTGGTGATGCGGGTCGAGATCCTTGCAAGGACGTCGTACGGCAGCCGCGACCAGTCGGCGGTCATCGCGTCCTCGGAGGACACCGGCCGCAGCACGATCGGGTGACCGTAGGTGCGGCCGTCGCCCTGGACGCCGACACTGCGCACGTCCGCGAGCAGCACCACCGGGCACTGCCAGATGTCACGGTCGAGGCCGGCCGCGGTCAGCTCCTCGCGGGCGATCGCGTCGGCCTCGCGCAGCAGGTCCAGGCGGTCCTTGGTGACCTCGCCGACGATACGGATGCCGAGGCCGGGCCCCGGGAAGGGCTGACGCTGGACGATCTCCGCAGGCAGGCCCAGTTCCTGGCCGACCATCCGGACCTCGTCCTTGAACAGCTTGCGCAGCGGCTCGATGAGCTGGAACTCAAGGTCCTCGGGGAGGCCGCCCACGTTGTGGTGGGACTTGATGTTGGCGGTGCCGGTGCCGCCGCCGGACTCGACCACGTCCGGGTACAGGGTGCCCTGCACCAGGAACTCCACGGCCGGGCCCTCATCGGCGATGATCTCCGCCTGGGCCTGCTCGAAGACCCGGATGAACTCACGGCCGATGATCTTCCGCTTCTCCTCGGGGTCGGAGACCCCCTTGAGCGCGGTGAGGAAGCGCTCCTCGGCGTCGACGACCTTCAGCTGGACGCCGGTCGCGGCCACGAAGTCCTTCTCCACCTGCTCCGTCTCGCCCTTGCGCATCAGGCCGTGGTCGACGTAGACGCAGGTCAGCTGGGGGCCGATGGCCCGCTGGACGAGCGCGGCGGCCACCGCGGAGTCCACGCCGCCGGACAGGCCGCAGATCGCCCGCTTGTCGCCGACCTGCTCACGGATCGCGGCGACCTGCTCCTCGATCACATTGCCGGTGGTCCAGGACGGGGTGAGGCGCGCGCCGCGGTACAGGAAGTGCTCCAGCACCTGCTGGCCGTACGTGGAGTGCATCACCTCGGGGTGGTGCTGGACGCCGTACAGCCGCTTCTCGTCGTTCTCGAAGGCGGCCACCGGGACGACGTCCGTGGAAGCCGTGACCGAGAAGCCCGCCGGGGCGGCGGAGCAGGCGTCGCCGTGCGACATCCACACGGCCTGCTCGGCGGGGGTGCCCTCGAAGAGGGTGGACGACGGCTTGGAGACATGCAGATCGGTACGGCCGTACTCACGGGCGCCGGTGTTGTCCACCGTGCCGCCGAGGGCCTGGGCCATCAACTGGAAGCCGTAGCACATGCCGAACACCGGGACGCCGGCCTCGAACAGCGCGCGGTCCACGGTCGGGGCGCCCTCCTCGTACACGGACGAGGGGCCGCCGGAGAGGATGATCGCCGCGGGGTTCTTGGCGAGCATTTCGGCGGCCGGCATGGTGCTCGGCACGATCTCGCTGTAGACCCGCGCCTCGCGGACACGACGGGCGATGAGCTGGGCGTACTGCGCGCCGAAGTCGACGACCAGGACGGTGTCGGGGGTGGCGGCAGCGGGAGTCGCTGATGACACGGGGTGCCTTCCGGCGGTCGGGCGGGGGTCTGTGGTTACCGATTCTAACGGGGGCCCACAGAACACCTCGCCGCGTCCAAGCCCCCACCCCCAAGCCTCGCGCCCCCTGCCCCAGCCCCGGCCCGCCCCCACCCGCCGCCTCACCCTCACCCACACGCACCCCACCCGCGGCGGGCCCGCCAACGGCCCACGCACCCACCACGCCCGCCGCCCCCCGGCCCGCACCCACACGCCGCCTCACCATCACGCTCACCCACACGCAACCCCACCCACCGACCGACCGCCCGCTCGACCGCGGCCCATCAACCGCCCGACCGCGGCGGGCCCGCCAACGGTGCACGCACCCACCACGCCCACCGCCCGCTCGCCGACCCCGGCCCGCTCGCCCCGGCCCCCACCCCCTCACTCACTCGACCGCCCGCCCGCGGCCCACCGGCCGCCAGCCCGACCGCGGCGGCCCGCCAACGGCCCACGCACCACCACGCCCGCCGCCCGTCCGCGGCCCTCGGCCCCCTCGCCCCGGCCCGCACTTACCCGCACGCACCCCACCGTTCGATCGCCGGCCCGCCGACCGATCACCCCGACCCGCACCCGCACGCCGCCTCACCCACACGCACCCCACCGACCGCCGCTCGCCCGCTCGCCCGCGCGCCCGCCGTCGGTTCGCCCGTCGGCCTTACGCTCGACCGCCGAAGGCCCGCCCGCGGCCCGCCACCCCGCCCCCTCGGCCCCGGCCCGCCCCACCCACTCACTCTCACTCGGCCGCCCGCCCACTCACTCGTCCCGGTCCGCCGATCGCCCATCGGTTCGTGCGCCTGTCTTCGGGGCGGTGGGGGTGGGTGGGGCGTGGCATACTGGAGGCATGTTCGCGCACTCGACCTTCCTCTTTACCTATGGCATCCGGCCCGCCGGCTGCCATGGTCGTGCTGCTTGAGCAACTGACAAGCGACTTCCCAGGCGCCCCGGGCCGACAAGGTCCGGGGCGCCTGGCGTTTCCGGAGCCTGCCGGGCCGGGGCGCACCGACAAGGAGCCCCGACATGACCGCCACCACCGAGAACACCGGCGCCCGCACGACCGAGGCCGCCGACACCATCACCACCGCACGCGAACGCATCGACGCGCTCGACGACCGGATCATCGGGCTCGTCCAGGAGCGGATGGCCGTGTCCGCGGTGATCCAGGACGCGCGGATCGCCTCCGGCGGGCGGCGCGTGAACCTCTCCCGGGAGATGGAGATCCTCGGCCGTTACCGACAGGAACTGGGCAAGCCCGGTACCGCACTCGCCATGACGCTCCTCGAACTGTGCCGGGGTCGCATCTGAGTTCGGTCCCCCTCTCACTCGTACGGCGCGTGACCGCCGCCCGCACCGCTTCGTTGGTCCCGGTGTCCGTGCCAGCCAGGGGCGGGCCGAAGAACCACGCGTGGCTCGCTGGAGCGATGAGGCGTACGGATCGTGCCGTGCGTCGTGGGACCTCGCTCCAGGGAAGTGACCGGACCGCAGGGGACAGCGGCCCGGTCACCCAGGAGAACCGGTCGGCTCCGGGGACGCCCGGAGCCGATCGGCGGAACCCCCAGGTCCCCAACAGACAACCGCACGGCGGCACGCGACCCCTCTGCCAGATCGTGACCATGCGCGCCCCGAGCGCGCCGGGGCGCCGGGGCGCCGGGGCGCCGACCGAAAGCATGAGGGCGCGGGGCTGACGGGAGGGCAGGCGGCGCAACCCCCTGGCGCCGCTCCCAGGCAGCGACGCGGCCGACGTCGGTACGGACAGAAGGGGCCCCGTCGGGGCCCTTTCCCGTGAGCCCGCGCCCCCTGAAACACGTCGCCTCTTCCTACTTGCGACCGGTGAGGAATCACACCGCCGCCCCCGACCCGTACCAGCCGCCGCGCGTGATCCACGACCGTCCGCGGGTCTGTCCCGGGCGGGGAGCCGCTGCCGCCCGTCAGACGTGGTGCGGGCAGTGGTCTTGCGTCGCCGCCCACGTCACATCACCCGCACGCGGCCCGCGCCCCAAGCCCACCCGCGCACATCCCCCGCCCACGCCCCAAGCCAACCCGGCTCGCGCCGCCCCCGCGGGGCTCGTGCGGGGCATCGTCGGCGCACGGCCCCGGTGGGTCACGGCGCGCGCCCGTTGGCCACGGCACCGGTAGTGGAGCGGTTGGGGGCGGGGGCCGGGCGGGCTCGTGGGGATCGGGGGCGCTCCCGGTGCGATTCGGTCGGTGTGACCCAGGACACATAAGAATTCTGTGAGAGCGCGCGCAACCTTTGGGTGATCTCGCTGATCAAACCAGCAGACACCGACGAGATCAAAAAGTTCACCAAAACCCAGCGACACCAGCACACCCAGGGACCCAACCCGCGCCCCACACGCGGAGCCCGCCACCCACACGGTGCCGCCCGCCAGCGGCACCCCGGACTCCACGAGGTCTTCATGAATCTTCGCCGTGCCATGGTGGCAGCGGCGGCGACGGCCGTCATAGCCCCGCTCGCCCTGCTGTCCGCACCCGCCGCGTTCGCGGAGGAGTCGACCTCGCCGAGCCCCACCGAGAGCGTGTCGAGCGAGCCCGCCGAGACGTCCAGCGACTCCGCCTCGCCGTCCGACACAGGGCTGCCGTCGGACAGCGCCGAGCCGAGCGACAGCACGTCGCCGAGCGAGACGCCCGCCCCGAGCGACAGCACGAGCCCGTCGACCTCGCCCGAGCCCTCCGAGTCGGGCGGCCCGACCGAGACCCCCTCGGACCCGGAGGCGCCGTACTGCGAAGACCTCGACGGCTCATACGGCGCCAAGGTGTCCGCGGACATCAAGGGCCTGCCCGGCAAGATCGTCGCGGGTGACGGCTTCCACCCGTTCAAGCTGGTCGTCACGAACGACTCCAAGGCCGACGTCGAGGACGTCTACTTCTACGCCGAGATCGAGAACTACGAGTTCGACGACGAGGCGAAGTACCTGAGCCCGTATGTGAACCTCCAGTTCAAGAACCCGGTGGACGGCTCCTGGGACCGCATCGGCGACGAGGACTGGGCCGGTGACGTCTTCTTCCGCGCGCAGCAGCTGAAGGCCGGCGCCAGCGAGTCCATCGACCTGCGCGTCAGCATCGACGCCAAGGCTCCCGCGGGCGACGCCTACTCCTTCGGCTCCGGCGCCTACCTCGACGACGTCGACGGCGAGTCCTGCGTCGCCGAGGGCTGGGCGATGTACGACTTCGAGGTTCTGAAGGCCGGTTCGCCGAACCCCGACCCCGGTTCCGCCACCCCGAGCGACAAGGGCGGCAAGGGCTCGGTGAAGAAGCCGCAGGGAGACCTCTCCTCCGTGCCGACCGGCAACCTCGCCGACACCGGTTCCGACTCCGCGCTGCCCATGATCGGCCTCGTCGGCGGTATCGCCGTCGTCGCCGGCGCGGGTGCGGTGTTCGCGGTGCGCCGCCGCAAGGCCGACGCGAACGCGTAAGGCCGGCGCGCGGGAAGACGAAAGAGAGGGAGCTGCGCTCGGAGGGGGGCGCAGGTCCCTCTCTTTCGTCTTCCCCGCCCACTCCCGTCTACGGCCTGGGCGGCATCGCCGGCATCCCGAGGAACGGCAGGCGCAGGGCACCGAAGGCGTCCGCGGGAACCGCGGGACTGCGCGGCGCCACCGGCTCCAGCCGCTCGTACGCGGCACCCTGCGCCGGACGCGGGTCGCTCTCGCCCTTGTTGGGCCAGTACGCCATCGCCCGCTCGGCCTGCGCGGTGATGGTGAGGGACGGGTTGACGCCGAGGTTCGCCGAGACCGCCGCGCCGTCCACCACCGAGATGCCGGGGTGCCCGTACAGCCGGTGGTACGGGTCGATGACACCCGTCTCGCGTGAGTCGCCGATCGGGCAGCCGCCGAGGAAGTGGGCGGTGAGCGGGGTGCCCATCAGCTCGCCGATGTTGCTGCCTGGAAAGCCGTTGATCTCCTCCGCCAGCGCGGACGCGGCCTCCGAGGCCGCCTTGATCTGCTTGGGGTTGGGCGCGCCGTGCCCCTGCCGGGCGGTGAGCAGCCCCTTGCCGACGCCGTCCGGTTTCAGGTACGTCGTCAGGGAGTTGTCCAGGGACTGCATCACCAGGCCGATGATGGTCCGCTCCGACCAGCGTCGGTAGGACAGGGACCGGACCAGCAGCCACGGGTGCCGGGCGGCGTTGGCCAGCCAGGCCAGGACGCGTGAGGAGCCCTCGGCGTAGGGGACCTGGAGGATCGCCAGACTGCCCATCGCGTTCGAGCCCTTGCCGTAGCGGACCGGCTCGATATGGGTGTCGGCGTCGGGGTGGATCGAGGACGTGATCGCCACGCCCCGGGTGAAGTCGGTCTTCGCTATGCCGTGTGCCGTGCGGTAGCGGCGGTCGTCGGTCTGCGCGCCCACCAGCGACTCGGAGTTGGTCCGGGTCAGCTCGCCCAACCGGTCCGAGAGGTACGGGAGTTGGCCGTGGGCCTTCATGCGGTGCAGCAGGGTCTGGGTGCCGTAGGTGCCGGCGGCCAGCACCACCCGGCGGGCCGTGAAGGTCCGGCCCGCGCGCTTTCCGCGGCGGTCGGTCGGCAGGGTGGCCACCGCGTAGCCGCCCCGCGAGTCGTCGGTGACGGACACGACCGTCGTCATCGGGTGCACCACCGCGCCGGCCCGTTCGGCGAGGTGGAGGTAGTTCTCGTTGAGGGTGTTCTTCGCGCCGTGCCGGCAGCCCGTCATGCACTCGCCGCACTCGGTGCAGGCCCGGCGGGCCGGTCCCGCGCCGCCGAAGTAGGGGTCCGCGACCTGCTCCCCCGGGCGTGCCTTCGCCTTGCCGTCCGCGTCCTCGCCGTCGCCGAAGAACACCCCGACGGGGGCCGGGTGGAAGGTGTCGCCCACGCCCATCCGCCGGGCCGCGGCCTTCAGGTGCACGTCGGAGGGTGTCATGGTCGGGTTGAGCCGTACGCCGAGCATGCGCCGGGCCTGGTCGTAGTACGGCGTCAACTCCTCCTGCCAGTCGGTGATGTCCTTCCACTGCGGGTCGTCGAAGAACGCCTTCGGCGGTACGTAGAGGGTGTTGGCGTAGTTCAGGGAGCCGCCGCCGACGCCCGCGCCGGCCAGCACCATGACATTGCCGAGCAGGTGGACGCGCTGGATGCCGTACATGCCGAGCCTGGGCGCCCAGAGGTAGTTCCTGAGGTCCCAGGAGTTCGCGGGGAGGGTGTCGCGGGTGAAGCGGCGGCCGGCTTCGAGGACGCCGACGCGGTACCCCTTCTCGGTCAGGCGCAGGGCGGTCACGGAACCGCCGAAGCCGGAACCGACGACGATGACGTCGTAGTCGTAGCTGTCCTGGGGCACGGGTTCTCCTCATCGAGTGGTGCGTGCGGGCTTCGGTGGCCGCTCGCGCGGCTCCCGTGCCCAGAAATCAGGTCGGCTCAGCAGACCCGGCGAAGCCCGTTGCGGTTCGGCAGAGCCCTGAAAGGGGCGCGGGGGACTGCGCGACCGGCCACGACGGTGCCGCAGACGACCGACGGCACATCGCGGCAGGTCCGGCGGGGCGCTCAGCGGAGCCGGAGGGCCTTCATGAGCCGCAGGCTCCCGCTCATGAACCTGGCGTACTTCTCGTCGTCCATCCCCAGCGACGGGGCCATCGGGAGCAGCCGCTGCTGGGCCACCGTCTGGGCCTCGGTGTACTTGAGGATGCCGTCGGAGCCGTGCCGACGGCCGAGGCCGGAGTCCTTCATGCCGCCCATCGGGGACTGGACGCTGCCGTACGCGGGCGCATAGCCCTCGTTGACGTTGACCGTGCCCGTGCGCAGACGTGCGGCGACGGCCCTGCCGCGCCGGCCGTCCTTCGTCCACACCGACGAGTTCAGGCCGTAGGGCGTGGAGTTGGCGTGCTCGACCGCCTCGTCCTCGGTCGTGAAGCGGTACACCGACACGACCGGTCCGAAGGTCTCCTCGGTGCAGACGGCCATGGGCGCCTCGACGCCGTCGAGGATGGTGGGTTCGAAGAAGTACGGGCCGATGTCCGGGCGGGCCACACCGCCGGCGATCACCTTCGCGCCCTTGGCGACGGCCTCCGTCACATGCCGTCGTACGGTCTCCAGCTGGCGTTCCCCGGCCAGGGAGCCCATGTCGGCGCCGTAGGCGAGGCTGGTGCCGAGCCGGATGGCCCTGGTGCGGGCGGCGAACCGGTCGAGGAAGGCGTCGGCGATCGACTCATGGACGTACAACCGCTCGATGGATACGCAGAGTTGACCGGCGGAGGAGAAGCAGGCGCGGACGGCGCCGGCGGCGGCCTTCTCGATGTCGGCGTCGGCGAGCACCAGCATGGCGTTCTTGCCGCCGAGTTCGAGGGAGACGCCGACCAGCCGGGCGGCGGCGCTCCGCGCCACCTCGCGCCCGGTGCGGGTGGAGCCGGTGAAGGAGACGTAGTCGGCGTGCCGGACGACCTCGGGGCCGACGACCGGGCCGTCGCCGAGGACCACCTGGAAGGCACCGGCGGGCAGCCCGGCCTCGATCAGCAGGTCGCGTGCCCACAGGGCGGTGAGGCAGGTCTCGGTGTCCGGCTTCATCACGAGCGCGTTGCCGGCGACGAGGGCGGGCAGCGCATCGCCGACCGACAGCTCCAGCGGATAGTTCCAGGGGGCGATCTGGCCCACGACCCCGCGCGGGTGGCGCAGTTCGGTGACCTTGGTCAGGGTGGGCACCGCGCCCGTGTGCCGCCTGGGCCTGAGGTAGGCGGGCGCCTTGCGGCCGTAGTGGCGGGCGGCGACGGCGACGGCCTGGACCTCCTCGTGGGCGTGCAGCCGCGCCTTGCCGGTCTCCAGCTGGATCAGGTCCAGGACCTCGGCCTGCCGTTCGAGCAGCAGGTCGTGGAAGCGCAGCAGCACGGCGGCCCGCTGCCGCACCGGGGTCCGCTCCCATACGGCCTGGGCGGCTCGGGCGGCCTGGAACGCCTTGCGCACGTCCTCGGGCGTGGACTGCGGCAGGTCGGCCAGCTTCTCGCCGGTGAACGGCGTGTGGTTGGCGGTGCGGCCAGAGCCGATGACGCCCTTGGTGAGCTGGGCGACCAGTTCCGGCGTGACCACGTCGGCGGCGGTCCGCGCGCCCTCGGGAGCGGGGGCGAGCGGGTTCGTGCCGGTGCCGGGCACGTCCGTGGGCCGTGCCGGAGCCTGTTCCTGGGCCTGCGAGTCGGTCATGAGCGGCAGGGTATTCCGGCGCGGAAACTTTGGGTACCCGTCGGTAACAGGGATTCACCGAGTGCTCACACGACGCCAGTGAACACTGGCGGTGAACGTGCTGATCAGGGCGTTGTGCCCAGGCGCCGGGCCGGTCCGAGGAGCGGGGCCGATGATCTGCGCGACGGCGTCGCCCTCACCTCCTGCCCGTCGCGCCGCCCCGCGCGCTCCCCTTCGGCGACCGCGCGCAGCACGGCGGCCACCTCGTCGGGCCCCGGCCGGTCCGCCGGTTCGTCGACCAGGAGCCGGGTGAGCAGGGGGCCGAGCGGACCGGCCCGGTCATAGCCGGGAGCCCCGGGCGCGGGAGCCCCGGCCAGGGGAGTCGCGGGTACGGCCGCGCCGGGTGCGGGAGCCCTGGGTGCGCTGGGTGCGCTGGATGCAATGGTGCCGATTGCGAGAGCGCCGGGCGCGGGGGCCCCGGATGCGGGAGCACCGGGCGCGGGAGCACCGGATGCGGGAGCACCGGATGCGGGCACGCCGGGCACGGGAGCCCCGGATACGAAAGCCCCGGATGCGGGCACGCCGGGCACGGGAGCCCCGGAGGCGGGCGCCCCGGGCACGGGAGCACCGGATACGGGCGCGCCGGGCGCGGGGACCCCGGAGGCGGGAGCCGGTGTGGGGTCGAAGGGCGAGTGGCCCTCGACGGCGACGTACAGCAGCACACCCAGGGACCACAGGTCGGAGGCGGGTCCTGCGCCCGGCCGGGACAGCCGCTCGGGGGCGAGGAAGTCACGCGGGCCGAGGGGGTCGGACGGCCCTGCCGACGGGCCGGGCGGATCCGCGGGGCCACCGCGCCCGGTGCCGAAGTCGGTGACGACGACGCGGCCGGTTCCGGACTCGATCAGGACGTTGGCCGGCTTGACGCCACGGTGCACGATGCCGACGGCGTGCGCGGCACGCAGCGCGCCGAGGACGGCGAGAGCGATCCGGGCGGCTTCGGCGGGCGGGACGGGCCCGCGGCGCAGCGCCGTACGCAGCGACTCGCCGCGCACCAACTCCATGACGATCCACGGGAGTCCGTCATCGAGCAGCACGTCCAGGACGGTCACGGCGGACGGATGGTCCACGCGCGCTGCGGCCCGGGCCTCATGGTGCACGCGGTGGGCGACCCGCGGGTCCGGCGGCTGCGACGGCGGCAGCAACAGCGGTTGCTTGACGGCGACTTCACGGTCGGTCGCCTCGTCGACGGCCCGCCACACCCGTCCGGTGGCGGCGCCGTCGGCCGTGGCATCGGCGCCGAGGCGCGCTGACAGCCGGTACCGGCCGCCTATCAGGCGCCCGCCGGCCGCGGGTGCACCGTCTTCACTCATGCCCCATCAGTACCGCGTCTGCGGCGTCCTTGTCGACGCGGGCCACCGCGCCACCCCGCCGCGATGGATCCCTCAACTCCCCCTGTTTCAGGGCTTGTCGACGGTCAGATGCGCGACGGCCGTGCCGGCCACCTCGCGGCCCCGGGCCGTGAAGTCGCCCTTGCCCGGATAGCCGATGGTGAGCTTGTACATGTCCCCGGCCGTGGTCCGGTAGTAGAAGACCCGCAGCTCGCGGGGGCGCGGGTTCTGACTGTCGGTCGTCGTGTAGGTGACCGTGTTCTGGGCCGCCGGCCTGCCGTGGAACTCGGCGTTGTCGTCCGGTCTCGTCGCCGGCCCCTCGGGCATGGAGAGGTTGTAGTCGCCGTCGTCCTTGAACTTCTCGTTGTCCGCGTACATCTGGGAGGCCGCGGAGCCCTTGATCTGACGCAGGGAGTCGTCGGACTTCCTGGACAGGCTCAGCCCGATCCAGACGGCGCCGCTCGGATCGTAGTACGTGACCCAGTTCTGGTCGGTGTCGCTCCTGCCCGGGTGAACGGCCTTGTACGCCGCCGGCACCGCCAGCGTCGCGCCCAGGTTCTTCTCCGCCCTCGTCTCCCAGTCCGCCGGGAGGGAGCCGCCGAACGGGTCGGCGAACAGCAGATACCCCGCCACCGCCGCGGCGGCCACAACCGGGCCGAGACCCCACCAGGTTCCGCGGCCCGGCCGGAAGCGGCGGCCGGCCGGGCCGGCGGCCGAGGGCGGCCCGGCGGGCACCGCGGCCGGGGGACGCGCGGCCGCCTCCAGCAGGGCGCGCACCCGGGCCGCGTCCGGACGGCGCGTGGGGTCCTTCTCCAGCAGCCCGCTCACGGCCTCGGCGAGCGGGCCGTGCGCGGCGGCGGGCGGGGCGGGGGTCGCGTTGAGTACCGACTGGAGCGTGGCGGCGGTGTTGCTGCGGCGGAAGGGCGAGACGCCCTCCGTGGCCGCGTACAGGACCACGCCGAGGGACCACAGGTCCGAGGCGGGCCCGGGGCGCCTGCCCAACACCCGTTCCGGCGCGATGTACTCGGGTGATCCGACGAAGCCGCCCGTGTCGGTCAGATTGGTCTCGCCCTCGATCTGCGCGATGCCGAAGTCGGTGAGGACGACCCGGTCGTGCCGGCCGAGCAGGACGTTGTCGGGCTTGACGTCACGGTGCAGCACGCCCGCCGCGTGGGCGGCCTCCAGCGCGCCGAGCACCTGGAGGCCGACCCGGGCCGCCTCCCGCGTGTCCAGGGTGCCCTCCCGGAGCGCGCTGCCCAGCGAACGCCCCCGCACCAGCTCCATCACGATCCACGGCCGGCCGTCGACGACCGCCACGTCATGGACGTTCACCACCGCCGGGTGGTCGAGACGGGCCGCCGCGCGCGCCTCGCGTCGCATCCGCTCGAAGGCGTTCGCGCGTTCCTGTTCGGGAAGATGCTCCGCGACCCGCGGCTCCTTCACCGCGACCTCACGGTCCACCGTCTCGTCCTTGGCCCGCCACACCGTGCCCATGCCGCCGTCACCGAGCTTCGACAACAGCCGGTAGCGCCCGGCTATCAGACGCCCCGCGCCGAGGTCCCGCGCGGGCTGTGGCGGCTCGGGCCGCGCCGACTCGGGCCGTGGCGATTCGGGCCATGGCGGCGCCAGTTGGGCCGGCGCCGCATACGGATTGTCCGGATGCGGCACGTGGGCGGGCGGGTTGGGCGGTTGCAGACCGAAACTCGTCGGCTCGTCGGCGCGCTGATGGGCTCCCCCGTTGCTGCTCATGCGTCCATCCATACCGCGCCACGCGGCGAAACAGCCACACTCGGCGCCAACCGGTCACAGACCCGTGACCCACCGGCTCCCCACGCATGGGTGGACGGCGTGCGTCGGGACCGGCGTCAGTCGCGTGCGAAGGTGTCGAGGGCCACGTCGAAGTGTGCGCGGGCCGTGCGGGTCTCGCCCACCGGCGCCGACACCCATACGTCGTACAGCCGGCCGTTCTCCTCCCAGCACAGGTCGTAGGTGTGCCGTGGCCCCTCCACCGCGCTGAAGCCGCTCCAGCTGAACTCCCAGAGCGCGGCCGGTCGTCCGCGGTGCGTGGCCTCGGTCACCCGGCCGTCGCGGTACCCGGGGTTGGTGCGCGGACCCTCGGCCGCCGCCCGGCGCAGCACCCCGAGCGGGCCGCCCGGCCCGGGTTCGGTGACCTTGATGCCGAGCCGGAAGGTCGCCCCCGGCGACAGATAGAAGACACGCTCGTCCTGCGGATCGCGGGTGAAACCCTCGGGCACGGCGAGGGAGAAGCCCGCGGGGTCCCGGGCGGTGCGATAGCCCGAGGGTGCCGGGCGGGCGCCCAAGGCGGTGGACGCGCCAGGCGAAGGCGACGCGCCCGCCGACGTCCCGGGCGCCGATGTCCCGGGCGCCGACGCGCCGGGCGCCGGTGTGCCGGGCGCCGGTGTGCCGGGCGCCGGTGTGCCCGGTGCCGTGCTCGCCGACGTGCCGGGCGCCGGACGCGTCGGTGCGCCACCGCCGTCGCCGTCACGGTTGATCAGCAGTGCCGCCGCCGAGATGCCGGCCCCGGCCATCGCCGCGACCAGCAGCGCCGCCACCAGCACGCGCCGCCGCGACAGCCGTAACGGCGTCCGGCCGGC
This sequence comes from Streptomyces diversicolor, assembly GCF_057537855.1. NCBI lineage: Bacteria > Bacillati > Actinomycetota > Actinomycetes > Kitasatosporales > Streptomycetaceae > Streptomyces > Streptomyces diversicolor. The sequence goes on along the minus strand of NZ_BAAJXA010000014.1, from coordinate 42,755 downwards.
CGGCACCGGCCCCGGCACGTCCCGCTGGGTCGGCGGATACGGGCCGGCCTGCCGCGACCCCTCGGCCGGCGGCGGCGTACGGCCGGTCTCCAGGAACGCGCGCAGCATCCGCTCCGCCTCGGCCGCCCCCAGCCGCCGGGCCGGGTCGCGTTCCAGCAGGCCCCGGATGACCGGAAGCAGCGGCTCGGCCTCGGCGGGCGGCCGGATCTCGGCGGCGACGACGGCGTGCAGGATGCCGCCGAGCGAGTCGCGCCGGAACGGCGACTCGCCGCTGAGCACCGCGCACAGCAGCGCGCCCAGCGACCACAGATCGGACGCGGGCCCGGCCCGGTTCCCGGACATCCGCTCGGGCGCGGTGTATTCGGGCGAACCGACGAAGGAGCCGGTCTCGGTGAGCGTGGTGGCGCCGGCGACCTGTGCGATGCCGAAGTCGGTGAGCACGACCCGGTCGGTGCCCGACTCGATCAGCACGTTGGCGGGTTTGAGGTCGCGGTGCAGCACGCCGGCCGCGTGCGCGGTGTGCAGCGCGCCGAGCAGGGCGATGCCGATGCGGGCGGCCTCGGCGGCGTCGACCGGTCCGCACCGCGCGATCCGCTCGGCGAGCGAGTCGCCGTCGATCAGCTCCATGACGATGCAGGAGCGTTCGTCGTCCTCCACGACGTCGTGCACGACGATGATGTGCGGATGGTGCAGTTGCGCCACCGCGCGTGCCTCGCGCAGGGTGCGCTCGCGGTGCAGCCGGGCGTCGTCGTCCGAGAGGGAGGCGTCCTGGGTGAGTTCCTTGACCGCGACCCGGCGTCCCAGCAGTTGGTCGGCCGCCCGCCACACCACGCCCATCCCGCCGCGCCCGAGCCGGGCCTCCAGGCGGTAACGGCCCGCGATCACACGGAAGGCGTCCCCCTCGGTCCCCATGGGCCCATCATGCCGCCCCGGACGCTCTGCTTCCGGGGCGTCGACCGGCCAAGCGTGTCAGCCCTCGGGCGGCTGCCAGCTCTGCAGCACCCAGGTGAACTGCCGGCTCGCCGTCGCCCAGTCCTCGGCGGGCGACGACATGTAGATCACGTACTCGACACCGTCACGGCCGATGTACGTCTCCTCGATGGCACGGCGCGGACCTGCGACGTACGGCGGGTCCTTGGCCAGCGCGGTCCAGGTGTACTCCCACAGCGCGCCCTTGCGGTCGCGGTAGGTGTTCTCCTCCATCGTCACCCGCTCGTAGTCCACCAGCCGCTGCAACTGCTGTTCCAGGTCCTGCTGGTGCTGGTGGGGGTCGGCGAAGTCCGGTGAGCCGTCGATGGAGATGCGGACGAAGTGCTTGCCGCCGTCGGGTGTGTAGTCGACCTGTTTCAGGTCGCCCTCTATGCCGTACACCTGTCGCTTCCAGCCCTCGGGCAGGGACAGGGTGAAGCCCAGCGGGTCGTTGACGCGCTGCCAGTCGGAGGGCACGGTCGCGTCCTCGGTGGGCGTGCCGCCGGGGCCGGCGGTGGCCGGGTCAGTGGCTCGGGTGGTGGCCGAGTCCGTGGGGTCGGGCGTGGTCACGTGCGCGTCGTCGTTCTGCCGTCCGCTGCCCAGCTCCTGCAGTGCCACCGCGGCGGCGCCGCCCACGACGGCGGCCAACGCGATCACGACCGCGAAGGTGCGCAGGCGGCGGCGCCGGGGCCGGGCGGGCGGCGCGGCCGGCGCGAGGGCCGTCGGCGCCGTGGACGGCACCGGCGAGGTCACCTGCGTCCCGTACGGGGCGGCGGTGGCGGAGCCGTACCCGGTGGACTCGGGCGGACCGTATCCGCTTGGCTCGGGCGGGCTGTACCCGGTGGACTCGGCCGGACCGTACCCGGTGGGCTCGGCCGGGTGGGACGCCACGTTCTGTGTCGGCACGAACGCCTGCGCCGCACCGGGCCGCCGCCCCTCCGCCGCCTCCGCGAGCAGCTGCTCCGTCTCCGCGGCGTCCGGCCGCTCCGCGGGGTCCTTGCGCAGCAGGGCGGTGATGACGGGGCCGAGCGGACCGGCGGACCCGGGCTCCTCGGCCTCGTCCTCGACGACCGCCTGCATGGTGCTCAGCGGTGAGGTGCGGCGGAACGGCGACCGGCCCTCCACCGCCGTGTACAGCGTGGCACCCAGCGCCCACAGGTCGGAGGCGGGGCCCGGGTCGTGGCCGCGCACCCGTTCCGGGGCGAGGTAGTCGACCGAGCCGACGACCTCTCCGGTGCGGGTGATGGTGGAGTCGCCCTCTATCTGGGCGATGCCGAAGTCGGTGAGCAGGACCCGGCCGTCCCGCCCGAGCAGCACGTTGCCCGGCTTGACGTCACGGTGCAGGACGCCGGCGGTGTGCGCGGCGCGCAGCGCCCGCAGCACCCACAACCCGATGCGCGCGGCCTCCTGCGGCTCGATGCGGCCCCGCTCCTTGACCGCGTCGGCCAGCGAGCTGCCCTCGACCAGCTCCATCACGATCCACGGGCGGCCGTCGTGTTCCAGCACGTCGTGCACGGTGACGACGGCGGAGTGGTTGATGCGGGCCGCCGCGCGGGCCTCGGCCCGGGTGCGGGCGAGCAGCACGGCCTGGTCGCTGTCGGAGACGTAGAACGCCGCCGTCAACTCCTTGATGGCGACCGCCCGGTGCAGCACCTCGTCGTGTGCGCGCCACACTCGGCCCATGCCCCCGGTGCCGATGGAGTCGACGAGCCGGTAGCGGCCCGCCACGAGCAGGCCCTGCATCTGATTCACGTTGCCCCGCAATGCTCTTGACAGGGTCAGACTAGGGACCGGCAGTCGTTCATGGAACGGGCGGGGTGCCAAGGAGACCGCACTGTGACGGTTTTCGCTTCCGCAAGCCCGCGGGAACCGAACGCGAAGCGGCGTCAGCGGGTGTACTGGTACGTCTGCGACGCCTGCTCGTACAGCCGTGTCACCTCGTCCCGTTCGGCCTCCGGGCCGCGCACCTGCACCACGTGGTAGCGGCCGTCGAGGAGCAGGGCGATATTGCGTACGAACAGGTCGCGCCCCTGGTCGTCGGTCCAGGTGAACTGACCCTCCGCCATGGTCCGGCCGCCCACCTCGATGGTCCGCAGCCCGGCGGCGGTGGCCCAGCTGGAGTCGCGGTAGGGCTGCAGTTCGCTCTCCTTGTCCCGCTGGTACACCATCGGGTCGCTGCCGTACTTGGCCGCGCTGTCCCGGCCCGGCACGACGACGAGCTGGAAGTCGCCGTGCGTGTAGAGCACCTGCCCGAGGCCGTTGCGGGGCGTGCGGTCCCAGCCGTCGGCGACGGCGATCCGGAAGCCCTCGGGGTCCTTGCGCAGCGTGAAGCCGTTGGCGGCGGAGGGTCCTTCGGTGGTCTGCGTCTCGGTGGAGGGCGCCGACGAGGTCTTCTCGGACGCGTCCGTCGAGGGCGCGGTGCTCGTCCCGCCCGAGGGCGCGGGTGCCTGGCTCACCTGGCCGGCGGCCCCGGTCCGTTCGCCGTCCGCCCCGTCGGTGCTGCCCGCCTTCGGCATGAACAGCACCGCGTACGCGATCGTGCCCGCCAGCAGGAGCAGGATCAGCAGAAGCAGGGTGCGTCCCAGGCGGCGTGGGGAGGCGGTCTCCTGCCGGGCCCGCTTGTGCCGCCCGTGCGCGCTGGTCGCGGGCAGTCCGGCACGCCGTCTGCGCACCAGTTCGCCGCGGCGCCGCACGATCGGCAGCCGCTTCGGGTCGGCGGGCGGCGCGGCGACCACATGCGTGCCGGCGTCCGGCTCGGGCGCGGACCGCACCAGGGAGCGCAGCCAGCCGCGCAGTTCCTCGAAGTCCGGCCGCTCGGTGGGGTCCTGACGCAGCAGCGACTCGACGACCGGACGCAGCGGCCCGCACTCCTCCGCGAAGGCGGGCGGCTCCGCGCACACCAACTGAACCAGTTCGGCGGTGGACTCCTCCGGATAGGGCGCATGTCCCTGTACGGCCCTGAACAGCAGCGCGCCGAGCGCCCACAGGTCGGTCGCGGGACCGATCGGGGCGGCCAGCTGCCAGTTCTCGTGCACCGGCCCGGCCTGCTCGGGTGCCCAGCGCTCGGTCACCGGTCCCACCACGGTCATCCGCACCTGCCGTGCCCGTTCCGCGGCGAGCGCGGTGGCGGGGCCCCGCCGGGCGGGTGCACCGGCGGCCGGCTCACCCCAGCGGGCGGACGGCGGGGTGTCGGCAACGGGCGGCACACCGGCGGGAGGCACCGGCGCACGACCGCCCTGCGGGGGCACGGTGGCGGCCGGGAGCGAGCGCCCGTCGGCGGCGGCCGGCGGCAGCGCGGGGGCGGGGCCGACCTGCGCGCCGGAGGCGTGCGCGGTCGCGCGGGTGGCGCCGGCCGGGGGGAGCGCCGTCCGCTGCCGGTCCTCGCCCGGTGCGCTCCTGGGGGACGCCCCGTGCCAGGGGGCGGCGCGCACGCCGTAGGGGTCGGCTATCTGTCCGGGGGGCGTGCTGCCGGGGCGTGGGTCCGCGCCCGGGCCAGGCGCGTACGGCGCCGGAACGGGGCCGCTTTCGCGGGCGGCGGCGCCGGGGTCGGCCTCGGTGGGCGGCCGGGCGCCGGGCAGCGCGGCCCGCCCGTTCTGCTGTGCCTCCTGCACCCGGGCGGCGGCGCGTGCGCCCGCCCGGTACGCGGCGATCGCCCCCGCGCGGGCGGCCCGGACGTCCCCGCCGCCCTCCAGCGCGGGGCGGCCCGGCGCCCCGGGCGTCACGGCTCCGTCCGCGCCCTCCGCGCCGGGCACCGGCCGGCCGCCCACGGCCCGCGCCTGGATCGCGGCACGCCGGGCTGTCTCCGGGTCCACGCCCTCCGGCGCCCCACCACCGACACCGTCACCGGGCGCGCCCACGACGCCTCCGGGGCGACCGGGCCGGCCGGCGCCGTAGCCGGGCACGCCGGGCGCCGCTGATCCGACCGGACCCACGGGGCCCCCTGGCCCGCCCGGCCCGCCGGGGCCTGCGGCGCCACCCGACCCGACGGGCCCGGCGAGACCCTGCGGACCGGCGCCCTCCGGCTCCTCCGGGGCCGGGACCGGGTCGTATCCGGACAGTGCCTCCTCGGCCGCGCCGACCGCGAGACCGGTCAGCATCACACGGCCGTCGTCGCAGACGAGGACCGTGCGGGCGGTGATGTTGCGGTGCACCCAGCCGTGCGCGTGCAGCACGCGCAGCGCCATCAGGACGTCGGAGGCGACCTCGGCGGCCCGGTACGGCGTCAGCGGATGCTCGGCCAGCAGCGCGGACAGCGGGCGCGCCGTCACACACTCGCTGACGATCCACAGCGAACCGCCCTCGGCGAACACGTCGAAGACCTGGTCGAGCCGCGGATGGTCGGGTATGCGGGCGGCGGCCTGCGCCGCCTCGACGGCACGTCGCACCGCCGGATCCGTGGGCCGCCGCGTCGCCGACCGGGCCGCCTGGGGCCGCCGCGAGCCGCGGTCACGGGCGGTGAAACCGTCGGGCAGCCCGTCCGCGTCCAGCACCTCCGCCTCGACGACCTCGGGCAACGGCACCTGCCTGACGAGGACTTCCTGCCCGCTGTAGGTGTCGAAGGCGCGGGTCTCGGTGAGTTCGTACTCGTCGGAGGGCGGCAGCGGCAGGCGGTAGCGGTCGGCGAGCACCCGACCCGCATAGTCGTCCACGTTGCCTCCCCCGGCAGCCCTGTCGGTCAATTCGGTTCGCCTTACGGCCCGTTCGGCAGGCGTTCCTGGATGCGTACGGTCCGCGAACCCTCACGATACGTGCCGGAGGCAACCCGCATTGAGGGCTTGACCGTATTGTCACGCCCCGAAACCCGGACCGCTGCCTCACGCCTTGGGTTGGAAGGACCGCGTCAGCGTCTTCCAGGTGCCCTTGCGCAACTCGCCGTCCCACTGCGCGGACTTCGCGGTGTACATCAGCGCGTAACCGACCCGCCCGTCGATGACGAAGCCGCGGTCGATGGTCCGGTACTTCGTGCCGCCGTCGGTGTAGGTGAACTCCCAGTCGGCCGTGTTCCAGCCGCGGTAGTCCACCTGCTCTATCCGGATCCGCTGGTACTGCGGACGCACCATGTAGCGCTCCTGGCTCTTCCAGTCCGCCACCGGGTCGTCCTTGGGCGTGCTGGTCCAGGCCACGAGAAGCTTCTGCCCGTCGGGCCCGGTGAACCGGTCCCCCGCCGCGTCCGAGGACCCGTACTTCCAGCCCTCGGGCAGCCCGATCGAGTACCCCTGGCGCCCTTTGTGTGTCTGCGCCGCGGGCGCACCGCTGCTGCCACTGGAGTTCGACTCGCCGGAGCCGCCGTCGCCGGACGCGCTCGCGCTGGGCTCGCTCCCCGCCCCGGACGCGGAGCCCGTCGCGGGGTCCGTCGCCGCGCCCGTACCGGAAGAGGCCGAGGTCTCGCCGTCCGTGCGGGTGCCGCCGTCCTTGTCCTGCTTGGTGCCGGCGCTCGCGCCCGCGCTCGCCACCGGCTTGCCGCCGCCGTCCGCGGCGCCGTTGGAGCCGTTGTCGTCGCCGAGGGTGAGGGCCAGCACCGTGCCGACCACCGCGAGCACCAGGACCACCGCGATGATCACCAGCGTCCGCTTCGGCACCACGTCCGTGAGCGGCGCCCGGGGCGCGGGCCGCGGCGGCAGATCCGGCGGCGGCACCACGGGCCACCCGGAACTCGGCTTCGCCGCACCCGACTTGATCGCATCCGACGTGGTCGCACTCGACTGCGCCGCACCCGACGGCGCGCCCGCCCCCGGAGCCGCCGCGCCGGCCGCGGCCGACGGAGAAGCGGCCCCGGACGCCCCCGCTGAGCCGGCACCAACAGCCCCGCTGCCGCTTGCGCCCGCACCGACGGCACCCGCACCAACAGGACCCGCACCGCCGGAGGCCGGGGACTCGCCCGCGCCCGCCCCCGCGCCCGCCCCCGTGCCCGCCGCCGTGCCGCCCGCGCTCGGGGCCGTCCGGCTCGCCGCCCCGGCCGTGGCCACCCCCGCGGCCTTGCGCACGGAACGCAGCGCCCCGCGCAGCTTCTCCGCGGCCTCCTCGCCCCGCTTGCCACCGCCCGCGGCGGCCCGGTCCGCGGACCCGCCGGGCTGCGCCGGCAGCGGTACGACCCGTGTGGCGTCCATCGCCTCCGGCTCGGGCGCGTGGATCACCGCGTTGAGCATGGCCCGGGCACCCGCGTCGTCCAGCCGCTGGGCGGCGTCCTTGGTGAGCAGCCCGTGGATGACGTCCCTGAGGGGTCCCGCGTTCTTGGGCTCCTCCAGGGGCTCGGTCATCACCGCGGTCAGCGTCGCGATGGCCGACCCCTTGTCGTACGGCGGGACGCCCTCCACCGCCGCGTACAGCAGGCCGCCGAGCGACCACAGGTCGGCCGCCGGGCCCGGCTTGTGCCCGCGGGCCCGCTCAGGGGAGATGTAGGAGGGCGCGCCGACGAGCATGCCGGTGGAGGTGATGGACGGGTCGCCCTCGACCTGGGCGATGCCGAAGTCGGTGAGCACGACCCGGCCGTCCTCGGCGATCAGCACGTTGGACGGCTTCACATCGCGGTGCAGGATGCCTTCGCGGTGCGCCGAGCGCAGCACGTCGAGGATCGCGAGCCCGACCTCCGCCGCACGCTTGGGCTCCAGCAGGCCGTCCTCCCGGATGACCTCGGCGAGGGACTTGCCCTCCACCAGTTCCATCACGATCCAGGGCCGGTCGTCCTCGTCGACCACGTCGAAGACGGTGACCGCGCTGTTGTTGCGGATCCGTGCGATCGCCTTGGCCTCGCGCAGGGTCCGCGTGATCAGGCGCCGCTTCTCCTCCTCGTCGATGTTCGACGGGAACCGCAGCTCCTTGACGGCGACGGTCCGGCCCAGGGTCTCGTCCTCGGCCCGCCACACCGTACCCATGCCGCCGCGGCCGAGCACTTCTCCCAACCGGTACCGCCCGGCGAGGAGACGTCCGCTCTTGTCCTGACGGGATGTCCCCGCCCGCTCCGCCTCCGACATGCGTCCCCTCATGCAACCCGCCCTGACAGAGCCTCCATTGTCCCTCACCCGACAAGTGCCCGACGCCCAGGGTGCCCCTCCTGATGCCCCGGGTCCCGCGCTCCTCCCTCCCGTTCCTTGCGATTCCTCCCCCTGCCGCCATGCCCCCGGCCCTCCGCGCCGGGACGGGGCGCGACGGCGGAACCGAGCCGCGAACCCGCCCCGCTCCCGGCCGACTTCCGCCCTCGCACCTGTTGAAACGGACGGGCCGCACACGGAGATCCCGGCTCACCACACCCGTTCGAGTGAAGTCGCCCCGGCCGGCTCAGAGCGGCACGATGTCCGGCGCCCCCAGCCGCGCCGCGTCCGCGGTGAGGTCGTCGGGCTGCAACTGGGACTCCCGCTCGGCCTCCACCCGCTTCTCGTAGTGCTCGACCTCACGCTCGATCTGGTCCTTGTCCCAGCCGAGGACCGCCGCCATGAGTCCGGCGGCCTCACGGGCGCTGCGCGTACCGCGGTCGAAGGTCTCGATGGAGATCCTGGTCCGGCGGGTCAGCACATCGTCCAGGTGCCGCGCGCCCTCGTGCGTGGCGGCGTACACGACTTCGGCGCGCAGATAGTCGTCGGCGCCCTGCAGGGGGTCGCCCAGCGAGGGGTCGGCGGCGACCAGGTCCAGGACCTCCTCCGCCATCGAGCCGTACCGGTTGAGCAGGTGTTCCACGCGCACCACGTGCAGCCCGGTGCGGGCGGCGATCCGCGCCCGCGCGTTCCACCTCGCCCCGTAGCCCTCCGCGCCCAGCAGCGGGACGTCCTCGGTGACACACTCGGCGACCCGCATGTCCAGGCCGTGCACCGCCTCGTCCACCGCGTCCTTCGCCATGACCCGGTACGTCGTGTACTTGCCGCCGGCGACCACGACGAGTCCCGGCGCCGGGTGCGCCACCGTGTGCTCGCGCGACAGCTTGCTGGTCGCGTCGGACTCGCCGGCGAGCAGCGGGCGCAGTCCCGCGTACACGCCCTGGACGTCGTCGCGGGAGAGCGGCACCGAGAGCACCGAGTTGACGTGCTCCAGCAGGTAGTCGATGTCCGCGCTGGACGCGGCCGGGTGGGCCTTGTCCAGGTCCCAGTCGGTGTCGGTCGTGCCGACGATCCAGTGCCGCCCCCACGGTATGACGAACAGGACGGACTTCTCCGTGCGCAGGATCAGCCCGGTCGTCGAGTGGATGCGGTCCTTGGGCACGACCAGGTGGATGCCCTTGGATGCGCGGACGTGGAACTGTCCCCGCTCCCCCACCATCGCCTGCGTGTCGTCGGTCCACACACCGGTGGCGTTGACGACCTGCTTGGCGTGGATCTCGTACTCCCCGCCCGCCTCCACGTCCTGCACCCGGACGCCGACCACCCGCTCGCCCTCGCGCAGGAAGGAGGTCACCCGCGCGCGGTTGGCGGCCTGCGCGCCGTACGACACCGCGGTCCGCACGAGGGTGGCGACATAACGGGCGTCGTCCACCTGGGCGTCGTAGTACTGGAGGGCGCCGACCAGGGCGTCCTTGCGCAGTGCGGGGGCGACGCGCAGGGCCTGACGTCGGCTCAGGTGCCGGTGCATGGGCAGGCCACGGCCGTGGCCGCGTGCCATCGACATGGCGTCGTAGAGCGCGACGCCCGAACCGGCGTACAACCGCTCCCAGCCCTTGTGCTGGAGCGGGTAGAGGAACGGCACGGGCTTGACCAGGTGCGGCGCGAGGCGTTCCAGCAGCAGGCCGCGCTCCTTCAGCGCCTCGCGGACGAGCGCGAAGTCCAGCATCTCCAGATAGCGCAGGCCGCCGTGGATCAGCTTGCTGGACCTGCTGGACGTGCCCGACGCCCAGTCGCGCGCCTCGACCAGGCCGGTGGACAGACCGCGGGTGACCGCGTCCAGCGCGGTGCCCGCGCCCACCACTCCGCCGCCCACCACCAATATGTCCAGCTCGCGCTCGGCCATGCGCGCCAGTGACTCCGCGCGCTGCGCCGGCCCCAGTGCCGCTGTCCTCACCGCTGCCTCCCGCTGTCGGTCGCGTCGGCCGCACCCGGTGGGCGAAGCCCGGTTCGTCCCCTCCTCATGCCCAAATTCTGACCGGCTTGCCCGACTTCAGCCACCACTCGCCCCCAGCCTGTGGACAACGACCGCGTGGCCAGCGGAAGACCACCGCAAGACACAAGAACACAATCCCACATCACGGTCATATTTACTCCTAGTGTGACATTGCGCTCGCCCGTCCTGTCCACCGGGCTTGCGCACCTGTCCCGCTTCGGCTACTGGGAAGGACGGCCCACGCATGCCCGCAGACCTCGCCGTCATCGGACTCGGCCCCTACGGCCTGCCCCTCGCCCAGGCAGCCGTCGCCGCCGGCATCCCCACGCTCGGCTACGCCACCGGGCCCGAGACCGGCTCGCTCAGCCCCGCCGAACTGCGCCGGATGCTCTCGGGGGGCTTCCGGCCCGCCACCGACCCGGCCGGGCTCGGCCGGGTGCGCACCGCGGTGATCTGCGCGCCCACCCCACGGGGCGTGGACGGCGGGCTCGACCTGAGCCAGGTGGAGTCCGCCGCCCGCACCCTGGCGGCCCGGCTGCGCCCGCACACCACGGTGATCCTGGAGTCGCCGGTGCACCCGGGCACCACCGAGGACTTCCTGCGGCCCCTCCTTGAGAAGGGCTCGGGGCTGCGCGCGGGCCGCGACTTCCACCTCGCCTACGCGCCCAGCCGTGTCGACCCCGGCAACCGTGACCACACCCCGGCCAACACGCCCAAGGTCATCGGCGGCCTCACCCCGGCCTGCACCGAATCCGCCGCGGCGTTCTACGCACGGCTGACCGACAAGGTGGTACGCGCGCGTGGACCGCGCGAGGCGGAGACGGTGCAACTGCTGGAGACGAACTTCCGGCACGTCAACATCGCCCTGGTCAACGAAATGGCCGTCGTGTGCCATGACTTGGGCGTGGACCTGTGGGACGTCATCCGCTGCGCGGAGACCAAGCCGTTCGGCTTCCAGGCGTTCCGGCCCGGCCCCGGCGTCGGCGGCCACGGCGTCCCGCAGGACCTGACCGGCCACGCCGGCCGCCCGCTGCGCATGGTCGAACTGGCCCAGCAGGTCAACGGCCGCATGCCCCGGTACGTCGTCCAGCGAGCCGCCGTCCTCCTCAACGAGCACGGCAAATCGGCACGCGGCGCGCGCGTGCTCCTGCTGGGCGTCACCTACAAGGCCGACCTCGCCGACCAGCAGGGCACCCCGGCCCACGAGGTCGCGATCCGGCTGATGGAACTGGGCGCCTCCGTCAGCTACCACGACCCCCACATCGCGTCCTGGAGCGTCCTGGACCGCCCGGTCCCGCGCGCCGACTCCCTGTACGAGGCCGCGGCCGACGCCGACCTCACGATCCTCCTCCAGCAGCACCGCACGTACGACATGCAGGGCCTGTCGGTGAAGGCTCAACTGCTGCTGGACACACGGGGCGCCACACCCACGGGAGCGGCGCACCGGTTGTGAGGGGGGCGCACGCGGCGGGGGCTCACTCCAGAGCCGGTGGCACAGGGCGCCGGCCGACGGGTAGCGTACGAAATCGGGTGGAGCCCCACCGTAGCGGCCAACCGCAACGGGCTCCTGACCGGTTCACGGGTGTCCGCCCCTACGTCTCATGGGGGCGGCCGCTCACCCCGGTCGTAAAGGGTGAAGCCCACCGCAGCGGGCACTGCAGCGGGCTCCTGACCGGTTCACGGGTGTCCGCCCCTAGCTCTCATGGGGGCGGCCGCTCACCCCGGTCGTAAAGGGTGGAGCCCACCGCAGAGGCCACTGCAGCGGGCTCCTGACCGGTTCACGGGTGTCCGCCCCTAGTCCTCATGGGGGCGGCCGCTCACCGGCCGTAAATCCGCAAGATCCACCTCCTCCGGAACCGGACCGCCCCACAGCGGATCCGGTACCGTACAAAAGGGTGGAGCCCACCGCAGAGGGCTACTGCAGCGGGCTCCTGACCGGTTTACGGGTGTCCGCCCCTAATTCTCCTGGGGGCGGCCGCTCACCGGCCGTAAATCCGCAAGATCCACCTCCTCCGGAACTTCACCAGCCGAAGCCGAATGCGGTCCCAGCGGGTGGGCTTGCGGTGACGGCCCATGGGCGCGCCCCCTTCCACGATGCCGCCCAGAGGCCCGGTAGGGCGGTCCGTCGGAATTCGGGCCGGGCCCCGAGGGCGGGGTCCGGACCGTGTCCTTGGAAGGGGGCGCCCCAGAGAACGGGGTCGCCGATCACTGACGCTACCTGCTCGGTTCGCCCGTTCAGCCCATATTCGCCCCGAACGCAACCGCGCGCCCCGCACACACAACGCGCGCCCCCGCCGAGCCACTTGGGCACACAGAAGGGCTCGGCCACCCCCACTAGGAGCGGCCGAGCCCTTGCCGGCGCCTCAGGTCGAGCGCGGTGTCAGCTCACCGCCGGTGCTGCGAGTCCGCCACGGTGACCTCCACCCGCTGGAACTCCTTCAGCTCGCTGTAACCGGTGGTCGCCATGGCCCGGCGCAGGGCGCCGAAGAAGTTCATCGAACCGTCGGGGCTGTGGGACGGGCCGGTGAGGATCTCCTCGATCGTGCCCACCGTGCCGAGGTCGACCTTCTGGCCGCGCGGCAGTTCCTCGTTGACCGCCTCCATGCCCCAGTGGTGGCCCCTGCCGGGGGCATCGGTGGCGCGGGCCAGCGGGGAGCCCATCATCACCGAGTCCGCGCCGCAGGCGATCGCCTTGGGCAGGTCCCCGGACCAGCCGACACCGCCGTCCGCGATCACATGCACATACCGGCCGCCGGACTCGTCCATGTAGTCCCGGCGCGCGGCGGCCACGTCCGCGACCGCCGTGGCCATCGGCACCTGGATGCCGAGCACATTGCGCGTGGTGTGCGCGGCGCCGCCGCCGAAGCCGACCAGCACACCGGCCGCGCCGGTGCGCATCAGATGCAGGGCCGCCGTGTAGGTGGCACAGCCGCCGACGATCACCGGGACGTCCAGCTCGTAGATGAACTGCTTCAGGTTCAGCGGCTCGTGCGAGGAGGACACATGCTCCGCGGAGACCGTCGTACCGCGGATGACGAAGATGTCGACGCCCGCGTCCACCACCGCCTTGGAGAACTGGGCGGTGCGCTGCGGGGACAGCGCGGCGGCCGTGACCACGCCCGAGTCACGCACCTCCTTGATGCGCGCGCCGATCAGCTCCTCCTGGATGGGGGCCGCGTAGACCTCCTGGAGCCGCCGCGTCGCCGCCTCGGCGGGCAGGGCGGCGATCTCGTCCAGCAGCGGCTGCGGGTCCTCGTACCGCGTCCACAGCCCCTCCAGGTTCAGCACGCCCAGGCCGCCCAACTCGCCGATGCGGATCGCGGTGGCCGGGGAGACGACGGAGTCCATGGGGGCGGCCAGGAAGGGCAGCTCGAAGCGGTAGGCGTCGATCTGCCAGGCGATCGAGACCTCCTTCGGGTCCCGCGTACGGCGGCTCGGTACGACGGCGATGTCGTCGAAGGCGTACGCCCGGCGGCCGCGCTTGCCGCGCCCGATCTCGATCTCAGTCACGTCTGTGGCCTTTCCCTGATGCGTTCAGCGTCTTCCAGTATCGCCGACGGGCCGCACACCGCCCCCGCTCAGGTGGCCGGGCACCGCCCGCTCCCGGACACGGCGGGGGCCAGGCACGACAAGGGCGGCCCCGGAAGATCCGGGGCCGCCCTCGGGACGTCCGTCACGCGCGGCGCACGCGCGCGTGGGTCACTGCTGGCTGTAGTTGGGCGCCTCGACCGTCATCTGGATGTCGTGCGGGTGGCTCTCCTTGAGGCCCGCGGAGGTGATCCGGACGAAGCGGCCCTTGGACTCCATCTCCTCGATGGTGGCCGCGCCCACATAGCCCATGGTCTGGCGCAGGCCGCCGACCAGTTGGTGCAGCACATTGGCCAGCGGGCCGCGGTAGGGGACCTGGCCCTCGACGCCCTCGGGCACGAGCTTGTCGTCGGAGGCGACGTCGGCCTGGAAGTAGCGGTCCTTCGAGTACGAGCGGGCCTGGCCGCGGGACTGCATGGCGCCCAGCGAACCCATGCCGCGGTACGACTTGAACTGCTTGCCGTTGATGAACAGCAACTCCCCGGGCGACTCCTCGCAGCCCGCGAGGAGACTGCCCAGCATCACCGTGTCGGCGCCGGCGGCCAGTGCCTTGCCGATGTCGCCGGAGTACTGCAGACCGCCGTCGCCGATCAGCGGGACACCGGCCGGACGGGCCGCGAGGGACGCCTCGTAGATGGCGGTGACCTGCGGCACGCCGATGCCGGCCACCACGCGGGTCGTGCAGATCGAACCGGGGCCCACGCCCACCTTGATCCCGTCGACACCGGCGTCGATGAGGGCCTGCGCGCCGTCCCGGGTGGCGACGTTGCCGCCCACCACGTCGACGGAAACACTCGACTTGATCTTCGACATCCAGCTGAGGGCGTTGCTGTTGTGACCGTGCGAGGTGTCGACGACCAGGAAGTCCACGCCGACCTCGGCGAGTGCCTGGGCACGCTCCAGGGCCTCGGGGCTGGCGCCGACCGCGGCGCCGACGAGCAGCCGCCCCTCGGCGTCCTTGGCCGCGTTCGGGTACTGCTCGGCCTTGACGAAGTCCTTGACCGTGATGAGGCCCTTGAGCACGCCCTCGTCATCGACCAGCGGAAGCTTTTCGATCTTGTGCTGGCGCAGCAGCGCCATCGCCTCGACCCCGGAGATGCCGACCCTGCCGGTGACCAGCGGCATCGGCGTCATGACCTCGCGGACCCGACGCGAGCGGTCGCTCTCGAAGGCCATGTCCCGGTTGGTGACGATGCCGAGCAGCCGGCCCTGCGGGTCGGTGACGGGGACGCCGCTGATCCGGAACTTGGCGCACAGGGCGTCGGCATCGGCGAGGGTGGCCTCCGGGCGCACCGTGATCGGGTCGCTGACCATGCCGGACTCGGACCGCTTGACCAGGTCGACCTGGTTGACCTGGTCCTCGACGGAGAGATTGCGGTGCAGCACGCCGACGCCGCCGAGCCGGGCCATCGCGATCGCCATGCGGGACTCGGTCACCTTGTCCATCGCCGCCGACAGCAGCGGGATGTTGACCCGGACGTTGCGGGAGATGCGGGACGAGGTGTCGACCGCGCCCGGGAGTACATCGGATGCGCCCGGCAGCAGCAGCACGTCGTCGTAGGTCAGCCCGAGTGTCGCGAATTTACCGGGCACTCCGTCGACGTTCGCAGTCATGACACCTTCCCCAATGGCCTTGATCGGTGCGGATGTCCATGCTAACGGGAAGCGTGGCCGTCCCATTCCACGGTTTCCACGGTCCGGGGCGGCCCCGGGCTTCGTATGTTCGTACGGACCGTGCGTCCGGCCCGTTCAGACACTGGCCCCCGGCCGCCGGCTACTGCTCGGCCAGCGCCCGCAGGCGGCTGAGCGCCCTGTGCTGCGCCACCCGTACCGCACCGGGTGACATTCCCAACATCTGACCGGTCTCCTCCGCGGTCAAGCCCACCGCGATCCGCAGCAGCAGCAGCTCGCGCTGGTTCTCCGGGAGGTTGGCCAGCAGCTTCTTCGCCCACTCGGCGTCGCTGCTGAGCAGGGCCCGCTCCTCGGGGCCCAGGGAGTCGTCCGGGCGCTCGGGCATCTCGTCGGAGGGTACGGCCGTGGAGCCCGGGTGGCGCATCGCGGCCCGCTGAAGGTCGGCGACCTTGTGCGAGGC
This sequence comes from Streptomyces diversicolor, assembly GCF_057537855.1. Classification (NCBI taxonomy): domain Bacteria; kingdom Bacillati; phylum Actinomycetota; class Actinomycetes; order Kitasatosporales; family Streptomycetaceae; genus Streptomyces; species Streptomyces diversicolor. Next base: position 27,085 of record NZ_BAAJXA010000014.1, on the reverse strand, counting down.
GATGGCGAAGACGAACGCCTCGAAGGGGCGGCCGGTGTCCCGGTAGCGGGGCAGCGCGAGGAGGACGGCGACACAGACCTCCTGCGCCAGGTCCTCGACGAAGTGACGCGCGTCGCCGGGGAGCCGGGACAGCCGGGTGCGGCAGTAGCGCAGCGCCAGTGGGTGGACATGGGCGAGCAGGTCGTGCGTGGCCTGCTCGTCCCCGTCGACGGCGCGATGCACGAGCGCACCGATCGCCCCATGGGCCGTGCCCGCCTCGTCGTCGCGCATCGGACCATGGTGCCCTGTGGCCGTCCGGTCCGTCGCATCGTGCTGATGGTTGTGCACCGAAGCGTTATGAGCAGGTGCGCCGGCACTCATCTCCTGCGCCCTCCCCTTCCGCTCGACCGACTCGTCCCCGAGAGACTCCACACCTCAAGGATGCGGCATCCGCGGCGAAACGAGCAGCGGGCACCCGCCGGACGGTGCCGCCCGGACCGGTGTCCGCGCCCCCGAGGGGGCGCGGGGAACCGCGTGACCAGCCACGGACGGCCCGCAGTTCACCGACCGCGAAGACCTGGGCGACCCTTGGGCCACCAGGGCGTGCGCACACCCGGCGGCGGGGTCCAGTGCCGCGACAGGCAACGTTCACCCCGTCGCGACGCCCTGCACGCATTCTCGCTGCACCGGCCGAAAGCCCACGTACGTCCAGTACGCCCGGTAGGTGGACTTCCGTCCGGCACGCCGAAAGCACGCACCGGACGCCGTTCCTTGACGGGCAGACGGTGCCTGCCGCGGCACTAGCGGACCAGTCCCCAGCGGAAGCCGAGCGCCACCGCGTGTGCGCGGTCCGAGGCGCCGAGCTTCTTGAACAGGCGCCTGGCGTGGGTCTTCACGGTGTCCTCGGAGAGGAACAGCTCGCGGCCGATCTCGGCGTTGGAGCGTCCGTGGCTCATGCCTTCGAGCACCTGGATCTCGCGCGCGGTGAGGGTGGGCGCGGCGCCCATCTCCGCCGAGCGCAGCCGGCGCGGGGCGAGCCGCCAGGTCGGGTCGGCGAGGGCCTGCGTCACCGTGGCGCGCAACTCGGCGCGCGAGGCGTCCTTGTGCAGATAGCCGCGGGCGCCGGCGGCGACCGCGAGCGCCACGCCGTCGAGGTCCTCGGCGACGGTGAGCATGATGATGCGGGCCCCGGGGTCGGCGGACAGCAGCCGCCGCACGGTCTCGACGCCGCCCAGTCCGGGCATGCGTACGTCCATGAGGATGAGGTCCGAGCGGTCGGCACCCCAGCGGCGGAGGACTTCCTCGCCGTTGGCCGCCGTCGTCACACGCTCGACGCCGGGCACGGTCGCGACCGCGCGGCGGAGCGCTTCTCGGGCAAGCGGGGAGTCGTCGCAGACGAGGACGGATGTCATGGCCGCCCTCCGCAGCTGATGCGCGTCACCTTGAGCCTCCAGGCTGGTACGGAATCGTCACCTGTGCGGTCGACCGTCTCGGACGCCTGCCCGAGCGCTTGTGTTCTCAACCGCCTCCGCACTCTCAACGACGGTCACTCGAAAGAGTTACGGGGCTGCGTGCAATCTTCGGCACTCTACGTGAGGGCGCGCACACGGTGCATACATGCCCGACAGACTCTCAAGTTTTCATCACAACCTATGCCCCATTTAGCCCCTTTTCTTCCCATTTCACGGTGTCTGGGGCTAGATTCGCAATGAGTCATATTTTCATCTTCTTAGACCGGACATGTACGGTCGTTGGCACCGTATCCGCCCAGAACGGCGACAAGGGGTCACGTAATGGCAGATTTCTCCCGCCTTCCCGGACCGAACGCGGACCTGTGGGACTGGCAGTTGCTGGCTGCCTGCCGTGGGGTCGACAGTTCGCTCTTCTTCCACCCGGAGGGTGAGCGCGGGGCGGCTCGGAGTGCTCGCGAGAACTCGGCCAAGGAGGTCTGCATGAGGTGCCCGGTCCGCGCGGAGTGCGCGGCGCATGCGCTGGCAGTACGCGAACCGTACGGCGTGTGGGGCGGCCTGACCGAGGACGAGCGCGAGGAGCTGATGGGACGGGCGCGGAACCGGCTGGTGTCGGCTTCGTCGACCAGTGGGGACACCGCACCCAACACCTGAAGGAACGTTTCTGCAACCCCATACCGCTGCGCCCCGCCTACTGGGCGTGGCGGCACGCGCACGCCTGCCCGCGCCCGTACCCCTCACTGCCGGCGGGCGGCCCGCGCCAACTGCTCCAGCGTCGCCGCCACCGCCGGGACCTGGGCCAGGTCCGGCAGCGTGAGGGCGACGATCTCCCGGCGTACCGCCGGTTCCAGCGCCACCGTGCGCGCGCCCCGCGGGCGGACCGACTCGATCGCGAGCTGCGGCAGGACAGCCACCCCCAGTCCGGCGCCGACCAGGCCGACCACCGCCGGATAGTCGTCGGTGGCGAAGTCGATACGGGGGGTGAAGCCCGCGCCCTCGCACACCTCGACCAGCTGACCGCGGCAGCGCGGACAGCCCGCGATCCACGGTTCCGCGGCGAGGTCGCCGATGGCGACGGACCGCGCGCCCGCGAGCCGGTGCCGCTCGGGCACCAGCGCCACCAGACGGTCCGTCAGCAGCGGCCGTACGACGAGGTCGTCCCATTCCTCGGCGCCCGTCGCGTCCGCGTACCGGAACGCCAGGGTCACGTCGCAGTCGCCGGCGCGCAGCAGATCCACCGAGTGCGGGGGCTCCGCCTCCTCAAGGAAGACGCGGGTGCCGGGGTGGGCGGCGCGCAGCGCGGCGAGGGCGGTGGGGACGAGGGTGGAGCTGCCGCTCGGGAAGGACACCAGGCGGACCCGGCCGGCCCGCAGCCCGGCGATCGCGGCGACCTCCTCCTCGGCCGCGGTCAGCCCGGCGAGGATTCCCGACGCGTGCCGTACCAGCGCCTCGCCCGCCTCCGTCAGACGCATCTCACGACCGCTGCGGACCAGCAGCGGGGTGCCGACCGATGTCTCCAGGGCCTTCATCTGCTGACTGACGGCCGGCTGGGTGCAGCCCAGTTCCCGGCCGGCCGCCGAGAAGGAGCCGGTGGTGGCGACGGCGCGCAGGGCGCGCAGATGACGGGCCTCGATCACCCTTCGAGCATAAGCCGACCTTGGGCGAAGCGCCCGATATTGCGTCGACGCTTTGAGCGCGCTGCCGTACGGTGCCCGGCATGCAGCTTCTCTCGGTGAATGTGGGGCGCCCGAAGGCCGTCGACTACACGGACCAGCCGGACGGGCTGACCGGCATCGACAAGCGTCCGGTGGACGGGCCGGTGCGGGTGGCCGCGCCGGGCCCGAAGGGCAGCGGCGGAAGCGGCCTCGCCGGGGACGCGGTCTGTGACCTGCGCCACCACGGCGGCGACGACCAGGCGGTGTACGCGGTCGCGCGCGAGGACCTGGACGACTGGGAGGGCGAGCTGGGCCGGACGCTCCCCGACGGCGCCTTCGGGGAGAACCTGACGACGCGCGGTCTCGACGTCTCCGGCGCGCTGATCGGCGAGCGCTGGCGCATCGGCCCGGACGTCGTGCTCGAAGTCACCTGCGGGCGCATCCCGTGCCGGACGTTCCAGGCCCACCTGGGCGAGCGGGGGTGGGTGCGGAGGTTCACGCGGAAGGGTGCGCCCGGTGCCTACCTCCGGGTGATCGAGCCGGGTGAGATCAAGGCGGGCGACCCGGTGCGGATCGTGTACCGGCCGGACCACGATGTGACGGTCGCCGTGCAGTTCCGCGCGGAGACCACCGAGCGGGAGCTGCTGCCCCGCATCCTCGCGGCGGGCCGCGCCCTGCACCCGGAGGCCCTGGCCGAGGCCCGCGCGTACGTGGCGAAGCACGGCGGCCAGGGCGTGTGAGCGGCCGCGATGGTCGGCCCGCGAACGGGCGTCGCACCGGCTGGAGGGCCGCGCGCACGGAACGGATGCCGTCCCTGCGGGTAACTACTCTTGGGCCATGACAACGGCTCTGATTACGGGTTCGACGGCGGGGATCGGCGCCGCGTTCGCGCGGCGGCTGGCGGCGGACGGGCATGACCTGGTCCTGGTCGCACGGGACACCGGACGGCTGCGCGAGCAGGCGACCGAGCTGCACGACCGGCACGGCATCGAGGCGGAGGTGCTGACGGCCGACCTGGCTCGGGACGAGGGCATCGAGGCGGTCGCCGCCCGGCTCGGCGACCGCAAGAACCCCGTCGACCTGCTGATCAACAACGCCGGCTTCGGCAACAAGGGCCGCTATCTGGACGTACCGCTGGCCGACGAGCTGCGGATGCTCAAGGTGCACGTCGAGGCGGTGCTGCGGCTGACGTCGGCGGCGAGCGAGGCGATGCGGGAGCGCGGGCGCGGCGGGATCGTGAACGTGGCCTCGGTGGCGGCCTTCGTGCCGCGGGGCACGTACGGGGCGTCCAAGGCGTGGGTCGTGCAGTTCACCCAGGGGGTCGCGAGGGATCTGGCCGGTACGGGCGTCCGGCTGATGGCGCTGGCCCCCGGGTTCGTGCGCACCGAGTTCCACCAGCGGGCCGGTATGGGCACGGACAACATCCCCGGGTGGATGTGGCTGGACGCGGACAAGCTGGTCGAGACGGCGCTCGCGGACCTGGCGCGCGGCAGGACGCTGTCCATTCCGGATCCGCGGTACAAGGCGCTGATGGGGCTGGCGAAGGTGGCCCCGCGCAAACTGGTGGGCGGCATCAGCTCCCGGACCGGGCGCAGGTACGGACCGCGCTGAGCCCCCGGCGAACCCTCGCGCGCCGAAGGTGAGGGCGCCGCTCCGGTGGGAGGATGGGCGGGACGGAACCGGACCCAGGGGGGCCGGAGGCGGCGTCATGACGTTCGTACAGCTCATCGAGTGCAGGACGAGCCGGTTCGACGAGATGAACCGGCTGCTGGACACATGGGTCCAGCAGACCAAGGGGAAGCGGACCGCGACATACGACCTGGTCGGCAAGGACCGGTCCGACGCGTCGCACATCGTCGAGATCGTGGAGTTCCCCTCGTACGCGGACGCGATGCGGAACTCGAACCTTCCCGAGACGGACAAGGTGTACCGGCAGCTGGTGGCCCTGTGCGACGAGATGCCGACGTTCATCGACCTGGACGTCGTACGCGACGAGCCGCTGGGCGCGGAGACGGTGCGGCGCTTCTTCGCGACGCTCGCGGCGCCGGGTGAGCTGGGGCCGCTGAACGATCTCCTCGACGAGGACGTGCACAGCCACGATCCCCTCAATCCGCAGGACACGATCGGGCTGGACTCGGTTCGCGCCGAGTACCGGATGTGGCGGGCCGCCTTCGAGGCCGCCTTCACCGTGGAGGACCTGATCGTCCAGGGTGACCGGGCCTGTGCCCGCTGGACCTGGAACGCCACGCACCGGGGGGAGTTCCTGGGGATCACCGCCACGGGCAGGCGGGTGACCACGACCGGTACCACCGTCTTCCGGTTCGGCGCGAACGGCCGGATCGCCGAGACATGGTGGCAGCACGACCAGTTGGGGCTGATGCAGCAGTTGGGCGCCCTCGACCAGCTGGAGCAGTGACCGCGACGGGCAACGCGAAGGCCCGGCGCCCTTTCGGGTGCCGGGCCTTCGCTGCCGGGTGTCAGTGGGCGTGGCCGTGGCCGTGGCCCGCGGCGGCCGGCTCTTCCTCTTCCTTCTTCTCGACGACCAGGGTCTCGGTCGTCAGCAGGAGGGAGGCGATGGAGGCGGCGTTCTCCAGGGCGGAGCGGGTGACCTTCACCGGGTCGATGACGCCGGCCTTGACCAGGTCGCCGTACTCGCCGGTGGCGGCGTTGTAGCCGTTGCCCTTGTCCAGCTCCTTGACCTTGGAGACGATCACGTAGCCCTCAAGGCCCGCGTTCTCCGCGATCCAGCGCAGCGGCTCGACGACGGCGTTGCGGACGACCGCGACACCGGTGGCCTCGTCGCCGGACTTGTCGAGGTTGCCGTCGAGGACCTTGGAGGAGTGGACGAGCGCGGAGCCACCACCGGAGACGATGCCCTCCTCGACCGCGGCGCGGGTCGCGGAGATGGCGTCCTCCAGACGGTGCTTCTTCTCCTTCAGCTCCACCTCGGTGGCGGCGCCGACCTTGATCACGCACACGCCGCCGGCCAGCTTCGCAAGGCGCTCCTGAAGCTTCTCGCGGTCCCAGTCGGAGTCGGTGTTCTCGATCTCGGCCTTGATCTGCGCGATGCGGCCCTCGACGTCCGACTTGTCGCCGGCACCGTCGACGAGGGTGGTGTCGTCCTTGGTGACGGTGACGCGGCGGGCGGTGCCGAGCACGTCGAGACCGACCTGGTCCAGCTTGAGGCCGACCTCTTCGGAGATGACGGTGGCGCCGGTGAGGATCGCCATGTCCTGCAGCATCGCCTTGCGGCGGTCGCCGAAGCCCGGGGCCTTCACCGCGACGGCGTTGAAGGTGCCGCGGATCTTGTTGACGACGAGGGTCGACAGGGCCTCGCCCTCGACGTCCTCGGCGATGATCAGCAGCGGCTTGGAGGAGCCCGCCTGGATGACCTTCTCCAGCAGCGGCAGCAGGTCCGCGATGGCGGAGATCTTGCCCTGGTTGATGAGGATGTACGGGTCCTCCAGGACGGCCTCCATGCGCTCCTGGTCCGTCACGAAGTACGGCGACAGGTAGCCCTTGTCGAAGGCCATGCCCTCGGTGAAGTCCAGTTCGAGGCCGAAGGTGTTGGACTCCTCGACGGTGATGACACCGTCCTTGCCGACCTTGTCCATCGCCTCGGCGATCAGCTCGCCGACCTGCTGGTCCTGGGCGGACAGCGCGGCGACGGCGGCGATGTCGGACTTCTCGTCGATCGGCCGGGCCGAGCCGAGCAGGTCCTCGGAGACGGCCTTGACGGCGGCGTCGATGCCCTTCTTCAGGGCGGCCGGGGAGGCGCCGGCGGCGACGTTCTTCAGGCCCTCGCGCACCAGGGCCTGGGCCAGCACGGTGGCGGTGGTGGTGCCGTCACCCGCGATGTCGTTGGTCTTGGTCGCCACCTCCTTGACCAGCTGGGCGCCGAGGTTCTCGTACGGGTCCTCGATCTCTACCTCACGGGCGATGGTGACGCCGTCGTTGGTGATGGTGGGAGCGCCGAACTTCTTGTCGATGACGACGTTGCGGCCCTTGGGGCCGATCGTCACCTTCACCGTGTCGGCCAGCTTGTTGACGCCGCGCTCAAGGGCGCGACGGGCGTCCTCGTCGAACTTCAGGATCTTCGCCATGGCAGCGGGAGCCCTCTCGGAAATCTGGTGATAAAGACGCTGCGCCCCGGGCGCCCGGCTTCTTGATGGCGGGGCCAGGGGCGCAGCTCACAGCACGAGTGCTTCGGGGTGAATTACTTCTCGATGATCGCGAGCACGTCGCGGGCCGAGAGAACGAGGTACTCCTCGTTGTTGTACTTCACCTCGGTGCCGCCGTACTTGCTGTAGAGCACGACGTCGCCGACGCTGACGTCGAGCGGAAGACGGTTGCCGTCTTCGAAACGGCCCGGGCCCACGGCCAGGACGACGCCCTCCTGGGGCTTCTCCTTGGCGGTGTCCGGGATGACCAGGCCCGAGGCCGTGGTCTGCTCGGCGTCCAGCGGCTGGACCACGATGCGGTCCTCAAGCGGCTTGATGGCAACCTTGGAGCTGGCGGTCGTCACGATCCGACCTCCCCCTTCGGAGATCTCACGGGGTTAACTGTCTGAGGTGGCGACCAGGTCGATCCGTCGTCGCGGGTGCCGGACCTGCCCGTCGCGTTGTTGGCACTCTCCATGGGGGAGTGCCAGAGCCGAGACTATGACTGCGATTAGCACTCGGTCAAGCGGAGTGCCAATCCGCGGCGGCGCGTCCGCCGAGGTGGCCCCGACGGCTCACAGGTAGTCCTCCAGGCGGCCCACGGTCAGACCCGCGGACTGGACCCGCCGGAGCAGGCGCGTCGTGCGCTCCCTGAGGGTGGGTCCGGTGGACTCGTCGGGGCCGACCAGGATGATGTCGCCGGGGCGCAGGCGCTTGTCGCCCCGGACGTAGTCGAGGGTGTCGGCGCCCATCGCGGCCCGCCACAGGACCACCGCGGCGATGCCGCAGTCGGCCGCCGCGGTCAGGGTCGTCGTGTCGTATGTGCCGTAGGGCGGGCGGAAGAGGCGGGGGCGGATGCCGAAGCGGGACCTGAGCTTGTCCTGCTGGCCGCAGATCTCGGCGCGCTGCCCCGCGTAGGGCAGTCCGCGCAGGGCGGGATGGTCGAGGGTGTGGTTCTGGACGTCGGCGCCGACCGAGCGGAGGCGGGCGAAGTGGCCGTAGCCCGGGCCGACGACGCTGTCGGTGAGGAAGAAGCTGACCGGGAGCCGCAGGTCGCGGACCATGTCGATGAACCGGGGGTCCCGCTCGGCGCCGTCGTCGTAGGTGAGGAAGACGACCGGGTCGGAGGTCGTCACATGGTCCACGACCGGGGGCAGGGAGCGGCCCGCGGTGCCGGCCGGCAGGGGGCGCGCGGCGGGCTCAGGAGCCGGGGCGAGCGGGGCGCTCAGGCCCCATTGGCGGTAGGGCTGCCGGGTGGCCGGGCCGTGCGACCGCACGCCCTGGGCGGCCTTCTTGCCGAGCCGTTCGATGGGGTCGACGGACTGGGCGCAGCCGGCCAGGAGCAGGACGCAGGCCAGGGCGGCGGCGGCCGGCGTCCTGCACCGTGCCGCCGCCGTGGACCGCCCCGGGCGCCTCACAGGTAGTCCTCCAGGCGTGCCACCGCGTAGCCCTCGCGGGTGACCTTGTTCAGGAACCGTCTGACCATGTCGGTCATGGACCCGTCCCAGTCGGAGCGGCCCCGGAAGTGGGTGAGCACGATGTCCCCGGGGTGCAGGCTGCGGTCCCACTCGCGGTACTCCCAGTGGTCGACGAAGACCTCCTCGTCCCAGATCGGCGCGTACTTGATGCCGCAGGACTTGGCGGCGACCAGGGTGTCCCGGTTGTAGTTGCCGTAGGGCGGGCGGAAGACGGCCGGGCGCTTGCCGAGCTGCTTCTCCAGGATGTCCTGCATGCCGCAGATCTCGTCCCGCTGCTCCTCGTAGGACAGGCCGGGCAGGTAGGGGTGGTGGAGGGTGTGGTTGTTGAGCGTGACGCCCTGCGACTGCATCGTCCGGAAGTAGCCGTAGTCGTCCTTGGCCAGGTAGTCGCTGAGGAAGGCGGTGTAGGGGATCTTCAGGTCGGCCATCATGCGCAGGAACGCCGGGTCCTTCTCGGCGCCGTCGTCGATGGTGAGGAAGACGACCTTCTGCCGGGTGGGGATCGTGGTGAAGACCGGGGGCAGGCCCAGTTCCTCCTGGCCCTCGACCTCGAAGCCGTCGCGGGCGGTGATCCGCGGCTTGTGCGCCGGGGGCCGCGGGGGCGTCAGGGGTACCTCGTCCAGGCCCCAGCGGCGGGCGGCGGCGGCCAGGGTGGCACGGTCGGCGGCGCGCCGGGCGTCGTAGTCGTCCAGGCGGGGGGCGGGGGGCGCCTGGTGCGGCTGCCGGCCCGAGGCGGGGCGGACGTCCGCGTCACCGCCGGGCGCCGTGCAGCCGGAGACGACGGCGGTGACGGCGAGCAGGGCGATGCCGCCCCGGACGGACGACCTGCCACGATGTGCACTATTTTTGTCATTTTGTACTACTACTCGCATGGTGCCGGATCCTCGCAGTCACCGGCCGGAGATCCGGTCCGACACCGCCGCCGCGGGCGCAGCATCCACCGACTGGCCCACAATGACCCGGTGAACGACCTGCTCCCCTTCCGCTCACTGCTCACCCCCGAGGGCCGTGCCCTCCTCGACGAGGTACGCGACACGCGGCCCGGCGACGAACTCGCCGTCGCCACCCGCCTGCGCCGCACACACCCGGCCGGACTGGTCTCGGCGGCCCTCGGCCAGGCCCGGCTGCGGCAGCGGGCGGCGGCGAAGTTCGGGGCCGCGGACGCGGGGCGGATGTACTTCACGCCCGACGGGGTCGAGCAGGCGACCCGGACCAGCGTGGCGACGTACCGGGCGGCACGCCTGCGCGACCTGGGCGTCGGCTCCGTCGCCGACCTGTGCTGCGGCATCGGCGGCGACGCGATCGCGTTCGCCCGCGCCGGGATCCGGGTGCTCGCCGTGGACCGGGATCCGCTGACGGTCGAGGTCGCCCGCGCGAACACGGCGGCCCTGGGCCTGGAAGAGCTGATCGAGGTGCGGGAGGCGGATGTCACCCAGGTCGACACCTCCGGCTGGGACGCCGTGTTCGTCGACCCGGCCCGGCGCGGCGGCCGGACGGGAGGAGCCGCGCGGGGCGCGTCGGCGACGGGCGGCGGCCGGGCGGCGGGTGGGCGGATCTTCGACCCGGAGGGCTACTCCCCACCGCTGTCCTGGGCGGTGGGCGCGGCGTCGGCGGCGCGCACGGCCGCGCTGAAGATCGCGCCGGGGATCGCCCACGAGGCGATCCCGGACCGGGCGGAGGCCGAGTGGATCTCGGACGGCGGGGAGGTGAAGGAGGCGGTGCTCTGGTTCGGCACCGGGGCACCGGGCGCCGTGCGGGCCACCCTGCTGCCCGGTCCGCGCACCCTGCTCGGCCGGGGCCTGCCGGACCCCGAAGTGCGGTCCGTGGGGCGGTACTTGTACGAACCCGACGGCGCCGTCATCCGCGCGCACCTGGTGGCCGAGGTCGCCGCCGAACTGGGCGGCGGGCTGATCGACGCGACCATCGCCTATGTGACCGCGGACGAACTGCGGGCGACGCCGTACGCCACGGCCTACGAGATCACCGACCGGCTCCCCTTCAACGTCAAGAAGTTGAAGGCGCTGCTGCGGGAGCGTCAGGTCGGGACGCTGACGGTGAAGAAGCGGGGGTCGGCGGTGGAGCCGGAGGAACTGCGCAGGAAGGTCAGGCCGCAGGGGCCGAACGCGGCGACGGTGTTCCTCACGCGTGTCGCGGGGGCGCCGACCATGCTGGTCGGCGCCCCCGCGACGGCGACCGCTACTGGTGCCGGGCCGTCCTGAGCGAGTCCAGGTTCGGCTCCGCGTCCGGCCGGCCGGACTTGGCCGGGGCGGCGGCGGGCCCGTCGCCGCCGGCGCGCAGCGCGAAGGACTGCGTGCCCGCGCTTTCCACGCCGTTGTAGAACGGCCGGTACACGAAGTCGTTCCCGCTGGCGCTGATCGACGAGCCGGCCGTGTTCAGCCCGCCCAGGGTGACCGAGCCGGTGTCGCCGAAGGCGATGACGGACTGGGTGCCCGCGGACTGGCGCAGCAGATAGCTCTTCGTGTCGTCGGACAGGCCGGGCCGTGTGGTCCACAGGATGGGGCCGTACACGTTCATCGCCGCGCCCGCGGACATCCCGTCGCGCCAGGAGCCGGTGTAGGCGACGGCGACCGTGCGCGGCGTGGTCCACCAGAGCTTGCTGAGGGCCACCGAAAGGGCCTCGGCGCTGCCCGCCGTGACCGGGTAGTAGTAGTACGTCGACGGCCACTTGGAGAAGGACGTGTGCGTCACCGCGTACTTCGCCGCCGAGCCGACCGGGATGATCATGGTCTTGTCGGGGTTCAGGCCGTTGAGGTACGACTTCACCGCCGAGGACAGCGTGTTGCCGCTGGTGAGGACGAGACTGCCCGCGGCGCTCGGGCCGTCGGCGCCCGCCGCCGCGGCCGCCGGGAGGGCCGCCTTGTAGTCGGTGCCGCTGGCCAGGAAGACGTACTTCGGGCTGGTGGTCACCACCTTGGCCGCCGCGACGGAGGTCGCGTAGCGGTCCGCTGCGGAGATCCGCTTCGGGACGTAGCCGAGGGTCCGCAACTGGGCGGCGACATCGCCGGACAGGACGGAGGTGCCGCCCAGCATCCAGACGTTCGCGCCCGGCTTCAGCACCCGCTTCAGCTCGTTCTTCACCGCCGTCGACAGCCCGGTCTTCGGCGTCATCAGCACCGGGCCCTGCTTCTTGCCGGCCAGCGCGGGCGCGGCGAGCGAGTACGCCGAGTCGTCCCGGTTGACCAGCACCGCGGACTTCGCGTCCAGCAGGCCGGGCCGGCTCGTGCCGACCGTGTTCCAGCTCCAGCGGGAGGAGGCGACGTTGGTGGCGTAGGAGTCGGCGCCCCAGACCCGGCCGGTGGTGTTCTTGCGCAGCGGCTGCCAGCTGGGGTTGTCGCCGATACGCAGGCCCGCACCGCCCGCGACCTTGGTCAGCTCGCCGGTGGCCACGTCGACGTACTCGATGGTGTGCACGTCGTCGCTGTTCGGCGAGGTGTGGGCGTCGAAGACGATCCGGGTGCCGGTGGGCGACCAGGACGGGTTGGCGTACTGCCGCGGGCCGGTGGTCAGTTGCTTGACGCCGGTGCCGTCGGCGTCGGCCGTGAAGATCTGGGTGTTGCCGTCGGCGTCCGGGCGGACGAAGGCCAGCTTGGTGCCGTCGGGCGAGTAGTCGGGCTGCCGGGCGTCGGTGAGGACGCGCTTGACCGTCCGCGCGGACCCGTCGTAGACGTAGACGCCGGCGTTGTCGTGGCAGTTGCTGGTGTTGCGCTGGAAGGCGACCAGGCCCGTCGTGCTCACCGTCGGGTGGGTGTCGCAGACGGTGGACGGCTCCAGGGCGTTGGTCAGCAGCGGCTGCGGGGCCCACGACCCGTCCGAGGGGCCGTAGGCGAGCTGACCGCCGGTGGAGAAGACGACGTATCCGCCGCTCCAGCCGAAGGCCAGGTCCTCGTACGGGGCGCTGGAGCGCACGCCTTCGGCCCACGGCAGGGTGATCTTGGTGGAGCCGCTGGGGCGGAAGCTGGAGATCCGGCCCGAGCTGGTGATCAGCCGGCTGCCGTCCGGTGCCCAGGCGGCGTGGTCGCCCCCCACATTGGGGATCTGGGTGGTCTTGCCGGTCGCCGGGTCGATCAGGGTGCCCCCGTCGACGAGGATCTTGCCTTCGGTGCCGGGCCAGGGCCCCGCGTCGTCGGCGGTGGCGCCCGGCGCGGTCGCCAGGGTGCCCACCGCGGCGAGCACCGCCGCGGTCGCGAGCGCCGCGGCACGGCGGCGCGTGAACAGTCTCAAGTTGTCGACCCCCCACGGTCGGATGACATGTCAGTCGAGTTGCCGCGCGCGGCCGGGTCGGCGTCTGTCCCCCAGGCGACCACACAGCCGTTCCACAGCGGCTGAGCAACTGTAGTACCCAACCGGTACGGGGTGAACGCCGTTGCGAATGAACAGAGTTGTTATTTCAGGTTACGAGATCGCACTCGGCGGCCCTGCTCGGCGCAGGGAGCGCTGGGAGGCCGGCGCAGGAGGCGGCACGAGGGGCACCAGCGCAGGGGGCTCAGCGCAGGGGGCTCAGCGCAGGGGGCTCAGCGCAGGGGGCTCAGCGCAGGGACGCCCACAGGTCGGTCGCGGCCGGTTCGCGGGCCACCACCCGGTTGCGGTCGTACGGCGCCGTCACCACCGGCATCATCACCGTCGTCACCCGGTCCGCCGTCAGCCCCTTCAGGCTCTGGCCGAGGCGCATCAGCTCGGGCAGGGAGTCGAGCCCGGTGTCCGTGGTGAGACTCGCGGTGACCGCGTCGGCGACCCGGTAGAGCCGGGTCGGGTCGCCGAGCAGGTTGGTCGCGGCCATCTGTTCCAGCAGGCCCTTCACCAGCTTCTGCTGGAGACCTATCCGGCCCAGGTCGCTGCCGTCGCCGATGCCGTGCCGGGTGCGGGCGAGGGCCAGCGCCTCGGTGCCGTCGAGGTGATGGGTGCCCTTGTCCAGGTGCAGATGGCTCTGGTCGTCGTCGATGTCCTCGTCGGTGGTGACCTCGACGCCGCCGAGGGCGTCGACCAGCTTGGCGAAGCCCGAGAAGTCGATCTCGACGTAGTGGTCCATGCGCACGTCCGTCAGCGACTCGACCGTCTTCACGGCGCACACCGGACCGCCCACGGAGTAGGCGCTGTTGAACATCGCGTTGTACGCCACCGCCGTAGAACCCCCGGACGGCAGCGGGCACGACGGCCGGGTCACCAGCGTGTCGCGGGGGATGCTGACGACCGTGGCCCGGGTGCGGCCCGCGTCGATGTGCACCACCATCGCCGTGTCGGAGCGGGCACCCGAGCTGTCGCCGCCGCCGAGTTCCCGGTTCTCCTTGCCGCTGCGCGAGTCCGAGCCCAGGACGAGGATGTTCACCGCCTCGGTGGGCAGCGGTGACGCGGTCGGCTCGGCGCTCGCCGACGGGGTGACGAGCGGCTTCGCCGGGCGGTCGTCGCCGAGCGCGCTGTTGATGTCGACGCTCTTGATGTTGTGGTCGAGGTGCCAGTAGACCCAGCCCGCCGCCCCGATCCCCAGCACCAGCGCGCCGGCGAGCGCGAGACCGGCGGCCCTGAGCGCTCTCGACCGCCGGCCCGTGTGTCTGTCCTCGTCGCCGTTCTCGTCGTGTCCGGTCACAAGAAGAACGTAAGTCCGAATTATTAGCGGACTGTTAGCGGACGGGCCGCGAGACCGATTTCTTGGGAAAATCTCACGATTCCGGCCCCCGGCTCGGTCCACCGGACCGTCGATCGGTCACGTCAATGTGACCGTGGGGAGCGGATTGCTGCCGCTCCATGAGGCGTTGAAGCCGAACGTCACCGAACCGCCGTCCGGCACCGATCCGTTGTACGACGCGTTCGAGCAGGTGACCGCCGAACCGGACTGGGTGCAGGTGGCGTTCCACGCCTGGGTGATCTGCTGGCCGGCGCCGAACGCCCATGTCGCCTTCCAGGACGACAGCGCTGCGCCGGAGCAGGAGATCGTCACCTGCCCGGTGAAGCCGGTGTTCCACTGGCTGGTCACCGCGTACCCCGCCGTGCACGCGCCGGTCGGCGGTTCGGTCGGGCCGCCACCGCCGCCGAGCGCCTGCGCGATGCCGTAGTACGCCGGTTTCGGCGCGTAGTTCGCGTCGTACGGCGTCGCCGCCCCGTAGCCGGGGAAGGTGCTCTCCACCCAGGAGTCGGAGTCGGTGAAGCCCCAGACCGTGAGGTTGACGCAGCGGGTCACCGCAGCGCAGGCCGCGACGACCGACTTGTAGTCGGCGGCCTGCTGGGCCAGCTTGGCGCTGTCGGCCGGCAGTGCCATCCGTACGTCCAGTTCGGTGATCGCCACGTCCACGCCCAGGTCGGCGAAGCGCTGGATGTTCTGCTGGAGGGTGGACGGGACCTGCCCGAGGATCAGATGGGCCTGGAGGCCGACGCCGTCGATCGGCACGCCCCGCTGCTTCAGGGACCTGACCAGGTTGTACAGGGCGGTGCTCTTCGCGTTGACGCCCTCGACGTTGTAGTCGTTGATGTACAGCTTGGCGGCCGGGTCGGCGGCGTGCGCCCAGGTCAGGGCGTTGGCGATGTAGTCGGTGCCGAGGCCGTTGTACCAGAGGGTCGAGCGGTAGGTGCCGTCCTCGTTGAAGGGCTCGTTGACCACGTCCCAGGCGGCGATCTTGCCCTTGTAGCGTCCCACCTCCGTGTTGATGTGGTTCTGCAGCAGGCCGCTGAGCTGGGCGGGCGTCCAGCTGCCGTTGGTCAGCCAGTTCGGGTTCTGGCTGTGCCAGACCAGGGTGTGGCCGCGTACCTGCTGGTCGTGGGCCTGCGCGAAGGCGACGATCTGGTCGGCCTCGGCCCAGTTGAAGGTGCCCTGGGTGGGCTCGACGGATCCCCACTTCATGGCGTTGCCCGGGGTGAGCGAGCCGAACTGTGTCCCGGCGATGGCGGCGTAGGTGCCGGTCAGCTTGGAGCCGGTGACCGCCGTGCCGATGACCTTGCCCTTCGCGGCGCCGAGGTCGCGCAGCGGGGGGTCGGCGGCGTGTGCGGCGGGGGTCGCGACCAGCAGGGCGCCGAGCGCCGTGACGCCGGTGAGCAGCGACCCCAGGGATAAGCCCGTTCTCAGAGATCTCATGCGGGTGCCTCCGAAAGTTTCGGTTCGATAACCGACTGGCTTCGGAGCAGTGTGCGGGCGGAGGGAACCCCCGTCAATACAACAACACGCCCACCACCGGCTCCCTGTCGCGACGGCCGCCAGAACTCAGGCCACCGGGGGCTCCCACGGAAGAGGCGACACCGCGCCCCGCCGCAGGGGGTCGGGCCAAGCCCCGAGGATGCGCTCGCCCCCGCGCAGCGCCCGGCGTTCCCAGCCGGCCCGCCACCCCCGACGGCCGCAGCCCCGCCGCGCCCCCGCTCGGGACACATCCGGCACCCACCAGCTGGCACCCACCCTCGATGCACCGCCAGGGGGCACCCGACGGCCCCGACCGCACCGCCACCCCGGGACCGACGACACACCCGCCCCGTCCAGGCCGCGGCGGCCCCGCCCCGCGGCTTCGCCGGCACCCCCTCGGAACCCGGTACACCCGAGGCGTCCGCCACCGACTCCCCCGCGACGATGGGCGAGTCGCCCCAACGGTCGACGCAACACCAGGCGCACCCGCCGGTCCCCGTCCCCGCGGCTCCTGCCCCCGGGTACGCGCGGGTGGGCGCGCTCGGCTTCCTGTGGTGCGGGGCGGTTCGTCCCCGGGGTGGACCCGCCTCCGCGTTGCCGCGGCTGAGTCGTCGCGGGGGATCGCAGGCAGCGTCTCGCAGGGAGACGCGGTCGGGGTGCGTGGTCCCGAGTCCCCTGCGGAGTCGGGGGCTCGGCATCGCCGTCGGTGCGGTCGAGCGACGCTAAGGCGCCGCCGGTGGGGCGGTGCTGGTGCGGGTCACCAAGGTCGTGGCCAGTTCCACGCGGGTCGCCACGGGGGACTCCTCCTCGCGGCCGAGGTCGAGGACCAGCCGGGCCGCGGCCTCGGCCATCTCCGTCAGGGGCTGGCGGACGGTGGTCAGCGGCGGCCCCACCCAGCGGGCCACGGGCAGGTCGTCGAAGCCGACCACGCTCAGGTCCTCCGGGATGCGCAGCCCCAGCTCCCGCGCGGCCTCGTACAGTCCGAGCGCCTGGAGGTCGTTGCCGGCGAAGACGGCGGTGGGCCGGTCCGGGCGGCGCAGCAGTTCCAGGCCCAGCCGGTAGCCCGCCTCGTGGTGGAAGTCGCCGGTGACGATCAGCGAGGAGTCGACGGGCAGCCCCGCGGTCTCCAGCGCGGCCCGGTAGCCGTCGACCCTGGCCCGGCTGCACATCATCCGGGACGGCCCGCTGATCGCGCCGATGCGGGTGTGGCCGAGTTCCACGAGGTGCCGGGTGGCGGCCAGGCCGCCCTGCCAGTTGGTCGCGCCGATCGACGGCACGTCGGCGCCCGGGTCGCCCGCCGGATCCATCACCACGAACGGGATCGAGCGGCTGGTGAGCAGCGCGCGCTGCGACTCGTCGAGCCCGGACAGCACGAGGACCACGCCGTGCGGGCGGCGCGCGGCGACCTGGTCGGCCCAGGTCCGGCCGGGGGTGAGCCGCCCGGCCGACTCGGAGAGCACGACGCTCAGACCGGCGTTGCTGGCCACGTTCTCCACGCCCCGGATGACCTCCATGGCCCAGGCGCTCTCCAGTTCGTGGAAGACCAGGTCGATCAGGGGCGAGCGGGATGCCTCGGCCCGGCGGCGGCGGTAGCCGTAGGCGCGCAGCAGTTCCTCCACGCGGGTCCGGGTCGCCGGGGCGACATCGGCGCGGCCGTTGAGGACCTTCGAAACAGTCGGAGCGGAAACTCCCGCCTCGCGGGCGATCTCGGCGAGCGTCGCCGTCTGCGTTTCTGCGGACTTCCCAGGCTTCATGCCCGCGATCGTAATCCCTGCGCAACCTCTTGACGAAGCCTCCGCCGGGCCATACCTTCCCGGAACATTCGATGCCTTACTCGAAACATTCGGACGAGAGGTGCTGTGATGGAGTCCCAGACGTCCAACGGCGGGCGTACCTTCAGCAGGCGCTGGGTGCTCGGCGCCGGTGCCACCACCCTGCTCACCGCCGGACTCTCGGCCTGCGGCTCCTCCGGCGGCTCCGGCAGCGGCGGCGGCACGCTCACCGCATTCGTGTACGGCGACGACGCGGTCAAGGTGCAGACCAAGGCCGTCGACCGGTTCAACGCGTCGGCCGCCGCCCAGCAGACCAAGGGCAGGATCAAGCTGGAGAAGGTGCCCGGCGCCGACTATCCGGCCAAGCTGCGCACCGCGATGGGCTCACCGAACGCCCCCGACGTCTTCTTCAACTGGGGCGGCGGCTCGATCAAGGCGTACCAGGAGGCCGACCAGCTGGTCGACCTGACCGACACCATCGCGTCCGACGCGGTCCTCAAGGACGGCTTCCTGCCCTCGGTCCTCGCGGCCGGCGGCCTGAACGGACGCGACTACGGCATACCGATGCGCGGCATGCAGCCCGTGATCCTCTTCTACAACAAGGCCGTCTTCGCCGAGCACAGGCTCCGGCCGCCCACCACCTGGGACCAGTTGCTCGACATCAACGCCAAGCTGAAGAAGGCCGGGATCACCCCGTTCGCGCTCGGCGGCGCGGACATCTGGCCCGAGCTGATGTGGCTGGAGTACCTGGTCGACCGCATCGGCGGCCCCGAGGTCTTCGACCGGGTCAAGAACGGCGACGCGGCCGGCTGGGGCGATCCGGCCGTCCTCAAGGCCGCCGAGACGGTCAAGCAGCTCATCGACGACGGGGCCTTCGGCAAGGGCTTCAGCTCGGTGGCGTACACCAACGGCGGCGCGCCCGCGGTGTTCGCAAAGGGCAAGGCGGCGATGCATCTGATGGGCTCGTGGGAGTACTCGACGCAGCTCGGCAAGTTCCCGGACTTCGCCCGGAAGAACCTGGGCTGGTTCGCCTTCCCGAAGATCGAGGGCGGCGCCGGCGACATCCGCAACGTCGTCGGCAACCCCACCAACTACTGGTCCGTGAACGCCCGTACCTCCAACAAGGACGCCGCGATCGCGTTCCTGCGCGAGTGCGCCTCGCAGTCCTACGCCAAGGACCTGGTCGCCAACGGCGACATCCCGGCCACGGCGAACGCGGAGAAACTGCTGGACGCCTCGCCGAACCCGGAGTTCGCGAAGTTCCAGTACCAGATGGTGCGGCAGGCCCCGGCGTTCACGCTGAGCTGGGACCAGGCCGTGGACCCGAACGTCTCCACGCCGATGCTCACCGAGATCAACAAGCTGTTCGTCGGGAAGTCCTCGCCGGCCCAGTTCGTGTCGGCGCTGAAGGGACTGAAGTGAGCACGAGCACGGCGAAGGGCGGCCCGGGTACGCGGGCGGGCCGCCCGCACGTCTCCTGGGCCCTGCCCGGCGTGCTGTTCTTCGCGTTCTTCGCGGTCGTCCCCATGGTGCTGGCCTTCTGCCTGTCCTTCACCACATGGAACGGCCTGGGCGACCCGGAACCGGTGGGCCTCGCCAACTGGCGCAAGCTGCTGGGCGACGACCGGCTCACCCAGTCCCTGACGGTCACCGTCCTGCTCACCGTGGCGAGCTGGGTCTTCCAGACGGCGATCTCCCTGCTGCTCGGCGTCTGGGCGGCCGGCCGGCAGCGCAACCGGGCGGTCCTCTCCGCGGTCTTCTTCGTGCCGTTCCTGCTCTCCTCGACCGCGATCTCGCTGCTGTTCTACGCCCTGCTCGACCCGAACTTCGGCATCATCCGCAAGGACACCCTGGGCTCGACCAGCGGCGCCTTCCTCGCCATCGTGTTCGTCGGCGGCTGGCAGTTCATCCCGTTCCACACCCTGATCTACCAGGGCGGGGCACGGCAGATCCCCGAGGTGCTGTACCAGGCGGCGGCGATCGACGGCGCCGGCCGCTACCGCCAGTTCTTCTCGATCACCCTGCCCCAGCTGCGCAACACGGCGACGACGTCCGGCGTGCTGATGGTCGTCGGCTCGCTGACGTACTTCGAGACCGTGCTGATCCTCACCCAGGGCGGCCCCGGCACCGACACGGCGATCCTGCCGTACCTGATGTACGAGGCGGGTTTCAAGAGCTACGACTTCGGCTACGCGAGCGCCATCGCGACGTTCCTCGTGGTGGCCGCCACCGCACTGTCCCTGCTGCTCGTGCGGCTGTCCGGCTTCGGCGCGATGCGCAGCACCCGGGAAGGAATGTGACGGAGTGTCACACGATACGCTGCCCCGTCCCGTGAGGACCGACCGGCCGCAGGCCCTGCCGGACGCCGGACGCCGCCGCCGGCACTGGAGCAGGCGCCCCAACCCGCTCGCCGGCCTCGGCTCGGTGATCTGGCTGGTGATCGTGATCGTCCCGATCTACGCGATGATCTCGGCCTCGCTCACCCACCAGGACCAGGCGCTCGGCAACAACGCCCTCAAGCCGCCCGCCCGTCCGACCCTGGACAACTACAACACCGTCCTGCACAACGGCTTCGGCCACTTCCTGGCGAACACGGCGATCGTCGCGGCGGCGGTCGTGGTGATCGTCCTCGTGCTGTGCGTCCCGCTCGCCTATGTGGCCGTCCGCACCCGGAGCCGATGGTCGACGGCGGCCTTCCGGCTGTTCCTGCTCGGGGTGGCCATCCCCGCGCAGGCCGTCGTGGTGCCCCTCTATCTGATGATCGCGAAGCTCGACCTGTACGACAGCCTGCTCGCGATCATCCTGCCGACCGCGGCCTTCGCGATGCCCGTGTCGGTGCTGATCCTCACCGGCACGCTGCGGGACATCTCCGAGGAGCTGTACGAGGCGATGGCCCTGGACGGCGCCTCGGCCACCCGGATGCTGTTCCAGCTGGTCGTCCCGATGGCCAAGGGCGGCATCAGCACCGTGGTGATCTACTCCGCGCTCCAGGCATGGAACGGCTTCCTCTTCCCGCTGATCTTCACCCAGTCCGACGGCCCGCGCGTGCTGACCCTCGGCCTGTTCACCTACGTGAGCCAGTTCGGCGTGAACATCCCCGCCCTGCTCGCCTCGGTCGTCCTCTCCGGCATCCCGATCTTCGCCGTGTATCTGGTGGCCCGGCGCGCCCTGGTGGGCGGCCTGATGGGCGTGGGCGGCAAGTGAGGACGACCGACCCGCGGCAGCCTCTCCCCCCTTTCTGACAGGAGTTACATGACCACCGCTCCCTGGCGGGACACCGCCCTGGCCGCCGCCGACCGCGTCGACGACCTGCTCTCCCGGATGACGCTGGAGGAGAAGACCGCCCAGCTGTACGGCGTATGGGTGGGCGCCGCCACGGACGGCGACGGGGTCGCCCCTCTCCAGCGCGAGATGACCGCCGACTACGACTGGGACGAGCTGATCACGCTGGGCCTCGGCCAGCTGACCCGTTCCTTCGGCACGGCACCCGTCGACCCGGCGCTGGGCGCGCAGGCGCTGGCCCGCGCGCAACGGCGCATCGCCGCTGCGGGCCGCTTCGGCATCCCGGCCGTCGCCCACGAGGAGTGCCTGGCCGGCTTCACCACCTGGGGCGCCACCGCCTACCCGGTGCCGCTCGCCTGGGGTGCGACCTTCGATCCCGCCCTGGTCGAGGAGCTGGGCCGGCGCATCGGCGAGGACCTGCGCTCGGTCGGCGTCCACCAGGGGCTCGCGCCCGTCCTCGACGTGGTCCGCGATCCGCGCTGGGGCCGGGTGGAGGAGACGATCGGCGAGGACCCGTACCTGGTCGGCACGGTCGGCACGGCCTATGTGCGCGGACTGGAGTCGGCCGGGGTGATCGCCACGCTCAAGCACTTCGCCGGGTACGCGTCCTCGGCGGGCGCCCGGAATCTGGCCCCGGTGCGGGCGGGCGTACGGGAGTTCGCGGACGTCACGCTCCCGCCGTTCGAGATGGCGCTGCGCGAGGGCGGCGCCCGCTCGGTGATGGCGGCGTACAACGAGACCGACGGCGTCCCGGCGTCGGCCGACCCGTACCTGCTGACCGGACTCCTGCGCGAGGAGTGGGGGTTCACCGGCACGGTGGTGGCCGACTACTTCGGCATCGGCTTCCTTGAGACGCTGCACCGGGTGGCCGGCAGCCCGGCGGAGGCGGCCCGCGCGGCGCTGGAGGCCGGCGTCGACGTCGAGCTGCCCACCCTGAAGTGCTACGGAAAGCCGCTGGTGGCCGCCGTGCGGGAGGGACTGGTCCCCGAGTCGCTGGTGGACCGGGCGGCCCGCCGGGTGCTGCTGCAGAAGTGCGAGCTGGGGCTGCTGGACGAGGACTGGCGGCCGGAGCCGGCCGGGCCGGTCGACCTGGACTCGGCGGCCAACCGCGCCCTGGCCCGCCGGCTGGCCGAGGAGTCGGTGGTGCTGCTGGACAACCCGGACGGGCTGCTGCCGCTGGCCCCCGACACCCGGATCGCGGTCGTCGGGCCGCGCGCGGCGGACGCGCTGGCGATGCTCGGCTGCTACTCGTTCCCGTCCCATGTGCTCCCGCACCATCCCGAGGTGCCGATGGGCCTCGACATCCCCAGCGTCCTGGAGTCGCTGCGCGCCGAACTCCCGGACGCCAAGGTGACGTTCACGCAAGGGTGCGGGGTGTCGGACCCGGACACGGCCGGCTTCGAGGAGGCCGTGGCACGGACCGCGGAGGCGGACGTGTGCGTGGCGGTGCTGGGCGACCGGGCCGGGCTGTTCGGCCGTGGCACCTCGGGCGAGGGCTGCGACGTGGCCGACCTGCGGCTGCCCGGCGTCCAGGGCGCGTTGCTCGACGCGCTGGTGGGCACCGGCGTCCCGGTGGTCCTGGTGCTGCTGACCGGCCGCCCCTACGCGCTGGGCCGCTGGCGGGACCGGCTCGGGGCGGTGGTGCAGGCGTTCTTCCCGGGCGCGGAGGGCGGCCCGGCCGTCGCGGGCGTGCTGTCCGGCCGGGTGAACCCGTCAGGGCGGCTCCCGGTGAGCGTGCCGCGGACCCCGGGCGGTCAGCCGTGGACCTATCTCCAGCCGCCGCTGGGCCTGGCGGGCGAGGTCAGCAGCCTGGACCCGACCCCGCTGTACGCCTTCGGCCACGGCCGCTCGTACACGACGTTCGCCTGGGAGGACTTCACCGGCCCGCAGGCGGAGATCGGCACGGACGGCGCGTACGACGTGTCGGTGACCGTCCGCAACACCGGCGACCGGGACGGCACCGAGGTCGTCCAGCTGTATCTGCACGACCCGGTGGCCTCGGTGACCCGCCCCGACGTCCGTCTGATCGGCTACCACCGGCTGGACCTGGCCGCCGGCGAGTCCCGCCGGGTGACCTTCCGCTTCCACGCCGACCTCTCCGCCTTCACCGACCGCGCGGGCATCCGGGTGGTCGAGCCGGGCGCACTGGAACTGCGCCTGGCCACGTCCAGCGCGGACATCCGGCACACCGCCCACCTGACCCTGACAGGCCCGGCACGGGCCCTCGGCCCCGACAGACGCCTCCACTGCGAGACACGAGAGCACGACTGACACCCGGCCCCTCACGCCACGGCAACGGCGGTCCGGCGAGGGCCCGCCGGGCCTCCGCCCTGCCCAGCAGTCGCCTCCGCCCTGCCCAGCAGTCGGGGAAGGCCGCCAGCCGGAACCCGGGCTCCCAGGTCACACCCGGGGCGGCCCCCGGACCTACCGTCACGGTCGTGACCGACGGGCGGATCACGGCGAGCCGGATGCCACCCGCCGCCGGGCCCGCGGACGGCCGGTTCGGGCGCCCTGGACGTACCGGCCGGCGGGGCGGGTCGACGACGGTCCGGGCGGATCGTGGACTTCCCCGGGCCGGCGGGCGAGGTCAGTCCTCGGCGACCGACTCGAAGCGCCAGCGGTGGACCGGGCGGGAGACCAGGTCGGGTGGGGGGTCGGGGAGTTCGGGGAGGTCGGCGTCGTACGGTGCGTCCCACCAGGTGATGACCAGCACCCGGTCCTGCGGGGCGCGGAAGGTCTCGCGGCGCAGCGGGCTCCCGGACGGGTGCTGCGCCCGGGCCCAGCCGAGGAGTTCCCCGCCCCGGCCCTGTGCCGCCCGCGCCTCCCACATCAGCGCGACCGTCACGAGTAGAGGTTCTCCTTGCTGATCTCGTGCACATGGTCGTGCGAGTGGGCGTGGGTGCGGGCGCGGGCGGGGGTCTCGCCCGGGACGTGCGGGTCCGTCACGGGCAGGGAGGAGTCGGCCGACAGCTCCCAGTCGGAGGCGGCCCGGTTGCGCGCCACCATCTCCGCGCCGAGGGCGGCCACCATCGCGCCGTTGTCGGTGCACAGCTTGGGCCGCGGCACCCGCAGCCGGATGCCCGCCGCCTCACAGCGCTCCTGCGCCAGGGCACGCAGCCGGGAGTTGGCGGCGACACCGCCGCCGATCATCAGATGGTCGACGCCCTGGTCCTTGCAGGCCCGTACGGCCTTGCGGGTCAGCACGTCCACCACGGCCTCCTGGAAGGACGCCGCGACGTCCCGCACCGGGACCTCCTCGCCGGCCGCCCGCCGGGCCTCGATCCAGCGGGCCACCGCCGTCTTCAGACCGGAGAAGGAGAAGTCGTACGCGGGATCACGCGGTCCCGTCAGGCCACGCGGGAACGCGATCGCCTCCGGGTCGCCCTCGCGTGCGTACCGGTCGATGACCGGGCCGCCGGGGAAGCCGAGGTCCAGCACCCGGGCGATCTTGTCGAATGCCTCGCCGGCCGCGTCGTCGATCGTCGCGCCCATGGGCCGGACGTCCGAGGTGATGTCCGTCGACAGCAGCAGCGACGAGTGTCCGCCGCTGACCAGCAGGGCCATGGTCGGCTCGGGCAGCGCGCCGTGCTCCAGCTGGTCCACGCAGATGTGCGAGGCGAGGTGGTTCACGCCGTACAGGGGCTTACCGAGTGCGTAGGCGTACGCCTTCGCCGCCGAGACCCCGACCAGCAGCGCGCCCGCCAGGCCGGGACCCGCGGTCACCGCGATGCCGTCGAGGTCACGCGCGTGCACGCCGGCGTCCTTCAGGGCGCGCTGGATCGTCGGGACCATCGCCTCCAGGTGCGCTCTGGACGCCACCTCCGGCACCACCCCGCCGAAGCGTGCGTGCTCGTCCACGCTGGACGCGACGGCGTCCGCGAGCAGGGTGGTGCCGCGGACGATGCCGACGCCGGTCTCGTCGCAGGAGGTCTCGATCCCCAGGACCAGAGGTTCGTCAGCCATTGTTCTCGGTTCCTCGTACGGAAGTGGATGCGGACGGGTCCGTCAGGCGCATCACCAGGGCGTCCACGTTCCCCGGCTGGTAGTAGCCGCGTCTGAAGCCGATCGGTTCGAAGCCGAAGCGCTCGTACAGCTTCTGTGCGCGGACGTTGTCCACGCGGCACTCCAGCATCACCTCGGCGCAGTCGAAGGCGGTGGCGGCCCGCAGCAGCTCGGTCAGCAGCAGCCGGCCGAGCCCGGTGCCCCAGTGGTCGCGGGCGACGGCGATGGTCTGGATGTCGGCCAGTTCGCCCTGGGCGGCCAGGCCCGCGTACCCGACGACCCGGTCGCCCTCGACGGCCACCACATACCGCCGGGTCGCCTCCGGGCCGCGGGCGTGCGCCAGCTCGGACCAGAACATGCCGCGCGACCAGGCGTCCTCGGGGAAGAGGTCCTTCTCCATGCCGAGGACGGCATCGATGTCCCACCAGCGCATCTCGCGCAGCGCGGGCTTCACGGACTCGGTCACTTGGGGGTGACCACCTTGTAGTTCTTGGGCACCTGCGCGTCGGGACGGCGCAGGTAGAGCGGGCGGGGATCGGGCAGCGGCTCGCCCGCGGCCAGCCGCTCGGCGGCCAGCGCGGCGAGGGCCGCGGCGGAGACGTGCTCGGGCTCGTGGGCCTGCGGGAAGGTGCCGGGGTACAGCAGCGCGCCCGCGCCGACGGCGGGCAGCCCGGCCACCCGCTCGGCGATGTCCGCGGGCCGGTCCACGGCCGGGCCCGTCAGCCGCGTGCGCGAATCCGCGTACGTCGCCCAGTAGACCTCCTTGCGCCGGGCGTCGGTCGCCACGACGAAGGGGCCCTTCTCGATGTCGGCCGCGTAGGCGAGGCCGTCCAGGGTGCACAGGCCGTGCACGGGGACGCCCAGGGCGAGGCCGAAGGTGTCGGCGGTCATCAGGCCCACGCGCAGCCCGGTGTAGGGGCCGGGGCCGGTGCCGACGACGATCCCGGTGACGGCGTCCAGCCGGAGCCCCGCCTCGGCGAGGACACGGTCCACGGCCGGCAGCAGCAGCTCGCCGTGCCGGCGCGCGTCGACCTGGCTGGAGGAGGCGATGACGGCGTCGCCGTCGTGCAGCGCGACGGTGACGGCGGGGGTGGCGGTATCCAGAGCGAGCAAGAGCACGCGAACAGCCTACGGCTCCGCGGGCCCCGTGCACGCCCGCCCCGGTAGGGCGGTCACTGACTGCTACGGTCGGCACGAAGTACGACATATGGCGCGAAGCAGAGGTGGGCAGACGTGGCAGGGACCAGCTCGTCGATCGTGGCCGGGCTCACCGCGGTGGCCGTGGGAACGGTCGGCTTCCTCGCCTACCAGGCCTCCGCGAACGTACCGCCCGGGCTCGGCGGCAGGCCCAGCGCGAGCGCGTCGCCCTCGGTGGCCGCCAGCAAGGCGCCCCGGGACAGAAAGGACCCCGCTGCGCTGCCCGCCGGTTCCGGCAGGGGTGAACGGGTCGTGTACTCGGTGGACGACGACCGGGTGTGGCTGGTCGGCGCGAACGGCAGGGTGCAGCACACGTTCGCGGTGACGCCGGGCACCGTGGACCCCAAGCCGGGCTCGTACGAGGTGACGTCCCGGTCGAAGGCGATCACCGGGACCGACGGGGCGCTCGTCGAGCACGTGGTGCGGTTCGCCGCTGTGGGCGGCGTGGTCGTCGGCTTCAGCGCCGCGGTCAAGGACTCGCCGTCGGTGCCGGATCCCTCCGTGAAGACGGGCGGTATCCGGGAGACGCGGCGGGACGGCGAGGCGATGTGGAAGTTCGCGACGATCGGGGTGCGCGTGGTGGTGATCCGCTAGCGGCTCCGCCGGGGTGCGGGTTCGATCGTCATGGGTGGGTGACAGGTCCATCGTCGGCTGCGGGAGCGTCGTGGCTTGTCGCGCAGTTCCCCGCGCCCCTAAGCGGGGCAGCCAGGTCGGCAGTCGGGTGCGGGAGCGTCGTGGTTTCTCGCGCAGTTCCCCGCGCCCCTAGCGGGGCAGTCAGGTCCGCGGTCGGGTGCGGGAGCGTCGTGCGTTCTCGCGCCGTTCCCCGCGCCCCTAAGCGGGGCAGCCAGGTCCGCGGTCGGGTGCGGGAACGTCGTGGTTTGTCGCGCAGTTCCCCGCGCCCCTAAGCGGGGCAGCCAGGTCGGCGGTCGGGTGCGGGAGCGTCGTGGGGTCTCGCGCCGTTCCCCGCGCCC